>NZ_BAAFRV010000004.1:0-196104 GCF_045862035.1 Enterococcus hailinensis
ACATCTATTTTTGGAATCATAATAGAATTTTATCCAAATTAGGGTATCTTTCGCCCGTCGATTACCGGTCAGCAAGATTAAATTGAGTTGCTCTTTTTATTTTGTATCAAAAAGTAGTTGCACTTCCTAAATAGGTTGTCCTTTTTATATATAATTATGCAAAAAATTAGGAAAGGACTTTTAAGGCAATGGCAATAACACCCGTAAAGAGTAAGCCTAAACCGCAAAATAATTCTAAGTAATAATTATCATGAGTCTTTTTCCATTGATAGATCGTCCAAATAATTAGCCCGATACCATATAAGATCAATAAAGAACCTAAAACTATTCTAATACTGTAATATTGATACATAGGAATCCTCCGAGGGGATGCTAATTGATTTTAAGGAATGACTGAATAGTTTATCTTTCTAAATTAATTATAAATGGAAATAAGTTTTTTTTAAAGAAATAACAAATAGAATTAAATAATTGATAATGATTGATGTTAAATAAAAAGCAATTGTTATGGAATTTCTAATTGATTTTAAGACAGTTTAAGAACACTCAAATTTATTCAATCCTTTTCGATATTTCGATTGCAAGAGTTGCTTGTCTACGGATCATCGGATAAAATTAAAGTATTGAAATGCGAATATGCATATTTTGGAGGATGTAATCATGGAAGCGATCGGTCAAGTCTTAAAAGAGTTCAGAAAAGAACACTGTATGACGCAAAAAGATCTTTCTCAAGGAATTTGCTCTCAAAGTGTATTGAGTCGAATCGAAAACAACGAAGAGATCCCTAATATTTTTGTGATTCAACAGCTTTGTCATCGTTTAGGCATTACGATCGATCAATTGATGGTGGATTTTTTACCGGAAGAAATGTTTTTACGGAAATATTTTAATAAAATGTTTATGTATTTACGAACTGCTAAATATCTTGAAATTCGCGCAACGTTAGAATATCTAGAAGAACGCCAGCTGACTCATCTAGATAAGGATCGGCAGCAAATGTATTTTTTCAAAGGTGTTTGCGCTTATTTTGTAGATGAAGATCCTGAGCAGGCTTTAGAATATATCGTTGAAGGTTTGGGCATTTGTGTGTCTAAAAAATATCATGGTTATTTTGACAGCCGGATCTTGCTGCTTAGTTTTGCTGGGAAAATGTCATTTGTTTTGGGGCGCTTTACAGATGCACAAAATTATTATAGTCAAAGTTATGAGCTTTTTCGTTCAATGATGGCAGATTATTCTGAACGCAGTGAGTTAAGCAATCTGTTTGTTAATTATGGTACTTTTTTAGTCAATCAAGAGCGCTTAGACTTGGCTGAAAAAGTAATCGATATGGGAATCAAATGGAATCGGCAACAGTGTAGCTATTACAAATTGAGAGAGCTGATTGAATTGAAAATCAGAATGTTGGAAGCACGGGAAGAATTGCATTCAGTGATTGGTTATAGAAAAATGTTAAGAGCACTAGAAAAAATTAAAGATTTGTAGAAATGGTCTACACCATTCTTGACTTATTTTTAAATCAGGAGTAACTTTAAAGCATTAAGAATAAAGGGAGAGCTCAAAATGAAAACATTTATTTATGCTGATAAGTTCTTTTTAAACTCTGGAGTTAAAGGAGCCGGCTATCTAGATGTCACTGACGGCATTTTTGGAACATACACAAAAGAAAAACCTGAAGGCGCAGAAATCATTGATCAAACTGGAAAATGGATTGCTCCTGGTTTAGTCGACACACATATTCACGGCTATAAAAATCATGATGTCATGGATAATGATGCAGAAGGTATCAAAGCAATGTCAGAAGGATTATTATCTTGTGGTGTTACTAGCTTTTTACCAACAACTTTGACTTCATCAAAGGAACGTTTGAAAGATGTAGCTGAAACAATCGGAAAAGTTTATCAAGACGTTGATGGAGCAAAAATTCAAGGAATTTATTTTGAAGGACCATTTTTCACAGAAGAACATAAAGGGGCTCAAAATCCTAGCTACTTCGGTGATCCTAATTTAGATACATTCCACGAATGGCAAGAAGCTTCAGGTGGTTTGATTAAAAAAATCGCTTTGGCGCCTGAACGCAAAGGTGTAAAAGAATTTGTTAAAACAGTGACTGATGAAGGAGTCGTTGTTTCATTGGGTCATTCCAACGCAACGTTAGAAGAAGCTCAAGACGCAGTCGAAGCTGGAGCAAGTGTTTTTGTTCATGCTTATAACGGTATGCGTGGACTAAATCATCGTGAACCAGGAATGGTCGGTGCATTATTATCCCTACAACATGTCTTTTCTGAATTGATTTGCGATGGTCATCATGTTCATCCGCAAGCGGCAGAAATTTTGATGGAAAAAGCTGGACATGATCACGTAGCGTTGATTACTGACTGTATGATGGCTGGCGGAATGCCTGACGGCAACTACAATTTAGGTGAATTTCCTGTTGTAGTAAAAGATGGAACTGCTCGTTTAGAATCTGGTAATTTAGCAGGTAGTATCTTAAAACTAAAAGAAGCAATTAAAAATGTGGTTGATTGGGGATTAGCAACTCCAGAACAAGCAATTATGATGGCTTCTTATGTTCCAGCTGTTAGTTGTAAAATCGATGATAAGTGTGGTTCAATCACAACTGGCCGCGCGGCTGATTTTATCGTTTTAGATCCTTCAATGGATTTAGTTGCAACATATCTTGACGGTGTCGAACGTTATCACGCGTAATCAACTATTTTTTGAACTCGGCCATTTTTGGTCGAGTTTTTTGTTTGAAGCATCAATCGAAAATATTGAATGATAAGTAAAATAAAATCAAGGATCAATCTTCATTTATGAGATTGATCCTTGATTTGTTTGCGCACAGTATATAAGCTTTTATTTAATTCTGCTTCTTTTTTCTTTAATTCAACCAAATCTTCTTTGATTTCTTTTTCTTTCTCATCGGTTTGAGGAGAGATGACCCCATTTAATGAGATGGCAATAATCGTTCCGATAAAAGTATCTAAAACCCGGTTTAGAGCAAATAAAGCTGATTCTCCTTGTGGAATGCTAAAAGCAATCAGCAACATGGTTGCAATTGCCGAAATGATTCCTGAATTATTATTAATCCCGTCGGAAAAAACGATTACCAAGATAACAAATAAGGGAAGAAGAAATAGTTCTACATAAAATTCATTATGGAAGAACGCTTGGATATAATAATAAATCATAGCTAACAGCCCGCCCAATGAATTACCTAATACTCTGGAACGACCAAAAGAAATACTCGTTGTTAGATCTTGTCTTAAAGAAAAAACAGCAGCTAAAGCAGCAATCAGAGGAGAGCCGCGATCAGTGATATGGAACAATAAAATACAAAGCATAACAGCAAGTGCCGTCTTGATTGTCCGCATTCCTAAACGAAATCGCCCGATTTGCATAATCCTCCTCCTTTTATCATCTTTATATTAAATAGTTTAGCTAAAAATTGACAAAAAAACAAAAGGGATCGCCTGAGCGCTCCCTTTTGTCAGCTTTTTGATTATTGTTGCCACTTCTGTTGCATTTGATCCAAGATATCGATGACATCTTTAGTAAAGAATAAGGATTGATTCGTTTTTTCACCATTGATTATAGCAACCATATTTTCAATTTCATAATTCATGGCATTGCCGGTAAAACCAGATTGGATCGTTTCTTTTGTGCCATCATTAAAAAATAATTCTGCTTGATCCGCGCGAGGGTAATCATCAATCGTCAAATAACCATTCTCAAAAGCTACGATGCCTTTTTTAGGCATTTTTGCTTGGAAACTCAAGCTGATCGTAGCTAATTCATCTTTTGAATTGCGTAAAATAGAAACTGATTGTTCATCTACACCCGTTGAAAAAGGGATCATTGTAGAAGCTGCAACTTTAGGTTGCTCTGTTAAAAACCAACGAGCAAAAGAAACAGCATAGGTACCGATATCAAGTAAAGCACCACCTGCAAGTTCGGGATTGAAAAAACGGTTGCTCGGATCTGGATCTTTATAACTACCAAAAGAAGCTTGAATCATTTTTAACTTTCCTAAACGATCAGATGCGATTAAAGAATGCAATTCATGGTATAATGGCATATTGAAGATGGTCATTGCTTCTGCCAGAATCAATTGTTTTTGTTCAGCTAAGGCCATCGCAGATTGTAATTCAGACAAATTCATCGTAATCGCTTTTTCGCAAAGGACATGCTTGCCTGCTGTTAAAGCTTGCATGATATGAGCACTATGTTGTCGATTAGGAACTGCAATATAAATAATTGAGATGGCATCGTCTGCTAGTAATTCTTCATAACTACCATAAGCTTTAGGAATGTTGTATTGTTGAGCAAATGTTTGAGCTTTTTCTAATGAGCGTGAAGCACAAGCACTTAGAATACTTGTTTCTTGCTCGAAGTTTGCTGCAAATTGATGGGCGATCTCACCTAATCCGATAATGCCCCATTGTAATTTAGACATGGTGCTCCTCCTTGTTATACGCCAAAATTTTGTTTATTTACTGATATAATTAATATAATACGAGGCGCTTTTAATAAGTATGCAGTAATTATTAAATTATTTCAATCGATTTGACATAGTACTGTATTTTTTCAGAAAATTAGATAAAATATTATAGGAGGGATTTTTCGTGAATCAAATTTATTTAGATTTAGTACTCAGTGCAATTTTTGAACAATTTCATTCAGAACAAGATTTTTATCAAGACTATTTAGGAATCAGTCAAAATCAATGGCAACAATGGAAAGATGGACAAAATAATCTGTCACCAGAAGCCAATCAAAAAGTAAAAAATTTATTTAGTGATTATGAGTGGATGTTAAGCCAAAAAGTGATTCGTCAAACATTACTTTTTCCTGAAAAGCGCCGGATTGCTGTTGCAGAATATCGTGAAATGAAAACGATCGTTGCTCAACGTTGGATTGCTAGTGGATTGGCACAAGTAGAAATGATTCCATTTAAAAATAAAAATGAAGAAGAGAATCGCGATTTTATTAATCTTAGGGTCACGATTGATTATGATTCCTGGGGATATAGCGATATTTTGACCTTTCGTTTGCCTGCGCATGTCCAAAATCAAATTGCAAGTTCACATACTCAGACCGCACTGCTCGATTGGGTCAATGAGAATTTGACAGAAACATATACGTCTTTAGACGATTGACGAGAGGATTTTTTAAATTGAAGAAAACAGTAGGGCTGATTTCAGTGATCGTTATGTTAGGATTGACGGGTTATTCGCTTTTTCATGGCTCGGAATCAAAATCTAATGTAAAGAAAACCACTGCGACAACGTACTCATTTGAAAAGAAAACAGCTGCCAGTACAAGTAAAAAAACGGCTGCGCAAAAAGCGTTGCCGGATGCTAAAACAACGGATTGGAATCTTGTTTTAGTTGGTCCTAAAAATAAAATTGAAAATGAAGTCGCAGAAAGTCAATTGGCTACTTTGTCAGATAATAGTCACCAAGTAGATAGCCGAATTGTTACTGATTACGAAGCATTGTCAGCTGCAGCGACTAAAGCGGGTTATCCATTAGTAATCATTTCAGCTTTCCGTTCAGTCGAAGCGCAAAAACAAGTATTCGATAACAATGTTAATAGCCTAGTCAGCGGTAGCGGAATGACTGAAGCGGACGCGACAACAAAAACAAAAGAAACAATGACTGAACCCGGTTATAGTGAACACCATACTGGTTTAGCTATCGATATCGTCGATCAAGATTGGTATAAATCTTATACCACACAAGTTTTAGATGCTTCCTATGGAGATCAACCCGGTGCAAAATGGATTGCAGAAAATGCTCCGAAATATGGGTTTATTATTCGCTACCCCAAAGATCGTCAAGATATCACAGGAATCACCTATGAACCGTGGCATATTCGTTACGTAGGAAAAGAAAATGCGGAATATATTACTAAAAATAATTTGACACTAGAAGAATTTTTGCAACAGCTATCAGATAAATAAGGAGTTGCTATGCCAAAAAAAATCTTTAAAAAACGAAAGGGCCAAGTTTCTTTGCCTCTGATCTTTGGAGGCCTTTTATTACTTGGGGTCGCTTTCGTTTTTTCTTTACACTTACTGTCTAATTCGATCACTGGAAGTGATGACCAAACAGAAAATCTAACGCATCAAGAATTTATTGATGAATTAGTACCACATGCAAAAGAGTTACAACAAGGTTATGGAATCTTACCAAGTATTATTTTGGGACAAGCTATCCTAGAATCAAATTGGGGCCAGTCTCAGTTAGCAAGCCAATATAATAATCTTTTTGGTATCAAAGCCTCAGAAAATCAAAATAAAATAAGCTTAGAAACTAAAGAGTATGTCAATGAACAATGGATAACGATCCAAGGCGATTTTAGAGTCTATAATTCCTGGGATGAATCCTTAGATGATCATACGATGCTTTTTGTGAATGGGACGAATTGGAATCCGCAATTATATGCCGGAGTTCTAACAGCGACGAATTATCAAGAAGCGGCACAAGCATTACAGACAGCCGGTTATGCTACCGATCCTGATTACGCGAATAAAATTATCGATGTCATCAAAACGTATAATTTGGAGCAGTACGACCATTAGTAGTAAAATTGACTTAACAAAAATTTGTTAGGGGCTGGTTGTATGACAGAGTCAAAAATACCTGAAATCATGACAGAATTAAGAAAAGATATAGTACGTGTTCCAAAACCCATCGAAAAAGCATCTGGAATCGTTATCTTTGGGAAAAAAATTCGGTCGATTATTTTCACAACGGATATTGCAATTATTCGTAATACCGATGCGGATGCAGTAATTGCAGTCTATCCATTTACACCACATCCAGCGATTACTAAGGGAATTATTGAAGCAGCAGATATTCCCGTTTTTTCTGGAGTCGCAGGTGGGTTAACTCAAGGTCCCCGCTCTGCTTATATGGGAATGTTCGCGGAAGCGCAGGGAAGTATTGGAGTCGTTGTGAACGGACCGACGCCGGTAGAAACAATTCAAGCTATTTATGATGTGGTAGACATTCCTGTAGTTGCTACAGTGACATCGAAATATTCTAAAATTGAAGAAAAATTATCGGCTGGAGTTGACATTATCAATATCAGTGCTGGAAAAGATACCGTAAAGACAGTAAAACATTTTCGTGAACTGTATCCAGAATTACCAATCATTGCCACAGGCGGACCTGATGATGAAACAATCGAAGCGACAATTGCGGCAGGGGCGAATGCCATAACGTATACGCCACCTTCTAATGGTGTTTTATTCAGTCGTAAAATGGAGAAATATCGGGAAATGGAATATAAGGAAGATCAAGAGGAATAAACGAAAGCGAGAATCGTAAAATGATTCTCGCTTTTCTTATATTTAAGTTATAGTTAAGCTTCGCTTGCGATACTTACAGTGTCGAATAGTGAGGTGAGTAAGATCAAGCACTTAATGAATTGGTGGACCTTTCTAATTGTACCAACAGGAATCTGTTTTTTACTGTTTTCATTCAATAATCGAGAATCGATTGAAGTAACAGAAGAGACAGAAGGTACAAAAGTTGAATTACTAGCTGAGAAAAGTGAAGAAAAAGAAAACGGTACGACAATTATCGATGTTCCTTTAGAAAATCAAAATGAAGGAAGCATCCCGTTAGAAAATGGTTGTGAGATTACTGCACTATCTATGTTGCTGAATTACTATGGCTATGAAACGAATAAAAATGAATTGGCCGAACAACTAAGTTATGTTCCGTTATATGAAAATGAATGGCAAGATATTCACGGGAATCCTCATGATGGATTTGTTGGAAATATTTATGGCGGTTATGATGCTATGGGTGTGGCTGTTGAACCGATTGCAGCGGTTGCTGCTGACTATGTTGAAATGACTCACTCAATCGTTGCTAGTTCATCAACTGATTTTACTGAGCTAGCAAACATTGTTCAAGCCGGTACGCCTGTTTGGGTCGTGACGACTGTGGACTTTCAAGTGCCAACAGCGGACGATTTTCTAATTTGGCAAACTACTAGTGGAGAAATTACTGTTTCCCCTTTATGCCATGCGGTAGTGGTGACTGGTGTAGATAGTCAGCATGTTTATGTCAATGACCCATATGGCTATAAAAATCGAATCGTTGATCGCTCAGAATTTGAAGAAATTTTTCAAGCAATGGGAAGTGAATCACTATATCTTGAAACAAATGAATAAAGACGTGTGACCAGATGGTCACACGTCTTTATTTTATAAAATTATTTTAGGCAAAAATATTTTGGAAGGTAGGTAATAATTGTTCAAATGATGTCAATTCAATATCATGAATTTGAGAAGTACCTTCAGGTAATTTGCGGTTACGGTGATTTAACCATAGTGCGTGCCAACCGGCGCGAGTAGAACCAAGCACATCATTTTTAAAATTATCGCCTACATACAAGGCTTTTTCAGGATTTAAAGCAAACTGTTTTTTACCTAATTCAAAAATTTCAACATCAGGTTTTTCATAACCAGTTGCTTGAGAAATAATAATGTTATCCTCATCGACCCAGTTAAGCAGACCTAATTGTAAGATTTTCTTATATTGATGATCAGTCGGACCGTTGGTGATAATACTGATCGGTACTTGTTTTTCTTTTAAAAAATCTAGCGTTTTTTCAACTTCTTGATGCATCGAAATCGAGTCTAGTTCTTCTTCATAAACATTTTGGAAACGCAATGATTGTTCATCAGTGATCGGGGGATAATTTAAATCTTGCAATGATTGATTGATGCGATGTGACCGCATGTATTCTAATGTCCATTCTTGAGTGATGACTTTGTTAAAATTATTGTCACTGTGGACGCGGAAACGAGTATACAACGGAAGCATATCAGCTTCACTTACTAGAGGGAATAATTTTTGAACCGCTTTACGAAATGGTTCTTGTTGATCGTAGATAGTATCATCGATATCAAATACGACAGTTTCAATCAAAATAGACACGCCTTTCATTTTCAGCAAATTTTCAATTAATTACAGTAAGTATTCTAGTATAAAAAAAACAACAAAAAAAGCGTAAATCGTTGATTAGAAAAGGTTTTTGCTACTGAAAAAGAAAAATCGCAAGCTAACAGTTTTCAGTTTATGTGACTGAAAAAAAGAATTCTTTTTGAATTTTAATTTAGCAATCAAAAAAGCCCTCGCTAGTCATTTTTATTAGCGAGGGCTTTTTATTTAATTAAGGCATAAAAAATTCTTTCAGTGTTTTAGCGATCATCTTTGCCATAGGATTTTCTTCAGTAAAACTAGAAGCCAAATAAATTGTACGAGAAAGTGAAAGATTTTCTATTTTTCGTAAAACAAAAGGTGCTTTTTTGTCATAGCCCCAAGTAATTTTTGGAAAAAAGGTCATTCCCAATCCTTGATTGATCATGGAACGTAAAGTTGCGGGGTCGTCGGTCGTTGCCCCAACTTTTAGTTTAGTTTTTTGTGTTTCAAAAGCGGCATCAAGAGTCCGTCTTAAGGGCGAATTCGACGTTAACATCAATAACGAAATATCTTGAATATCGGATGTTTCAATTACTTTTTTTTCGGCTAATGGCTGATTTTTAGGAATGGCCAACAAGATCTCTTCGGTAAAGATAGGTAGATTCGTTAAACCAACTTTAGGTTCAGAAGTAATATAGAAAACTTTTTCTTGAGCCTTTTCAGTAGCACCGTGTTGCTGGATAGATAATTGAATTTCAGGGTGCTTTTCACTGAATGATTTTACTAGATTAGGGATCGAGACGGAAGCAACCTCAGAATAAATAGTAATCGCTGGCAATATTTCTTCATTAAGAGCTTGAATGGCAGCAAGTCCTTGGTCAAATTGGGCGAGTGTTTGAAGTACATAAGGATAAAAACTTTCAGCATACATTGTTAACTCAATGTGACGGCCTGAGTGATAAAACAAAGGTACTCCTAATTCGTGTTCTAAATGTTTCATTGCGCGACTGAGCGCGGGCTGTGAAATGTATAATTCTTGGGCAGATTGAGTAATATTTTTAGACTCTGCTACTTTTTTAAAATAGCGTAAATGGTCAAGATTCATGAGACCCTCCTTGATCCATACCTTTTTGTTATGGATCGTTCTGAAATTGGCATTTTTTATTATATCAAATTTTGGCTAAGATAACACACGTAAGAGAAATTGCTTAAGGAGGCTTATCATGAGTACAGGTTTCTTATATCCCGGACAAGGTAGTCAAACGAGTGAGATGTTACAAGACATTCCAATGAGTTATTTTGATTCCTTAGAAAAAGTCACAGGATATCGTTTAAAAGATGCGACGGATATCGAACAAGATACTGTTTATATCCAATTGGCATTACTTCTTAAAGCTGTTTATTATACCGATCAACTGAAAGAATCAGGCATCCAACCTGATTTAGTTGCAGGTCATTCAATCGGAGCCTTTTGTGCGGCAGTAGCGAGTGGAGCTTTAAGCTTTGAAGATGCTGCAAAACTTGTTTACCACCGTGCTGACTTAATGAAAAAGGCTTATCCCAAAGATTATGCAATGGGTGTGATTGTCGGATTAACTAGAAGCGAAGCAGAAAAAGTTGTCGCTGAAAGTTTTGACGCAGCTTTTCCAGTCTATTTATCCAATGAAAATTGTCCAATGCAGCATACGATTTCTGGACATATTCATGGATTAAAACAAACACTGGCACTGGCAAAGACCTATCACGCACAAACGGCGAAATTATTAGCTGTTCCAGTTCCTTCTCATTGTACATTGATGGATGCGACAGTGGAACAATTCGCTCCGATTATGGATTCAGTCACTCTTGATGCAACGATATGTCCGTATCTAAAAAACATCGATGGCCGAATCACAACGGATCCAGCTGAAATTCGTAAAGATCTTTTGCATAATATCGCACATCCAGTGCAATGGAATAAGATGATGGATGTAGCTCAAGAAGTCGGAATGGATCTGGCTCTAGAATTCCCTCCCGGTAATACCCTCACAAAATTGATTCATGCCAAGTTCGGTGAAAATAAATCGATTCGAACGATCAACATTGACCAGCATGGCATTGATGACACTTTATTCTTATATCAAAAATGGAGATGACAAGAATGGAAAAACCAGCAAGAAATTGGGCAAGTAAACGCAAAAAAAAAGCTCAAAAAATGAAAAAAATTGAACATTTGCTTGATGGAAAATATGTTCCGACAGAAGCCATTATCGAAGTCTTGGAAAAATTGATCCAACCCGGCGATAAAGTGGTACTTGAAGGAGACAATCAAAAACAAGCTAGCTTTCTTTCTACAAGTTTAGAACAAGTGGACTCAGACAAAGTAAATCAATTGCACATGATCATGTCAAGTATTTCTCGTCCTGAACACTTAACAATTTTTGAAAAAGGAATCGCTGCAAAAATCGATTTTTCTTATGCCGGTGCTCAAAGTACTCGTGTTGCTCAAATGATCGAAGACGGCACAATGAAATTAGGCGATATCCACACATATTTAGAATTATATGGTCGTTTATTCATTGATTTAGTTCCGAACGTTGTTTTAGTTGCGGCTGACAAAGCTGACCGTCAAGGAAACCTTTATACAGGATTCAATACGGAAGAAACACCAACAATCGTTGAAGCTGCTGCTTTTAAAGATGGTATCGTAATTGTTCAAGTCAATGAAATCGTTGATGAATTACCACGTGTAGATATCCCAAGTGATTGGATCGATGTTGTTGTCTTAGCAGATCAACCATATCAATTAGAAGCATTATTCACTCGTGATCCACAAAATATCACTGAATTACAAATTTTAATGGCTATGATGGCATTAAAAGGAATTTACGCTGAACATGAAGTGCAATCATTGAATCACGGGATTGGTTTCAATACAGCAGCAATTGAATTATTATTGCCAACTTATGGTGAAACACTAGGAATCAAAGGAAAAGTTGCTAAAAACTGGGTATTAAATCCACATCCAACAATGATTCCAGCAATCGAATCTGGTTGGGTTGAAAGTATCCACAGTTTCGGTGGCGAAGTCGGTATGGAAAAATATATTTCTGCTCGTCCAGATGTTTTCTTTGTCGGCAAAGATGGATCAATGCGTAGTAACCGTACGTTATCACAAGTTGCTGGACAATATGCAGTCGATATGTTCATCGGTTCAACTTTACAATTAGACTATGAAGGAAATTCTTCAACTGTAACAAAAGGACGTTTATCTGGTTTTGGTGGTGCACCAAACATGGGACACAATCCTGGCGGACGTCGTCATTCAACTCCTGCTTGGCAATCATTGCGTGATGAAAATGATCCATTAGGAAAAGGTCAAAAATTAGTTGTTCAAATGGTTGAAACCTATGGTTCAAACAAAAAACCTGTATTCGTAGAAAATCTTGATGCATTAGATGTTCAAAAACAAGCTGGTTTAGCAAATGCACCGGTCATGATTTATAGCGAAGATACTACTCATATTGTTACTGAAGAAGGAATTGCTTATCTTTATAAAGCAACTTCAAAAGAACAAAAACAAGCAGCAATTGCTGCCATCGGTGGAGTAACACCATTAGGAATGACAAGTACAAAAGAATCTTTAGATGAATTACGTAAAGCTGGAATCGTTAAATTACCAGAAGATCTTGGAATTAAACGCAGCGATGCAAAACGTTCATTATTAGCTGCTCAAACAGTCGATGATTTGATTGAATGGTCAGATGGTTTATATGAACCCCCAATGAAATTCAGAACTTGGTCTTAAAGGAGAGAAGAACAGATGGAACAATTATCATACAGCTATAAAACAACAAAACCAATTGACAAAAAAATTCATGTTGGTGTGGTAGGTTCAGGTGATTTGGAAATTTTACTTTTCCCAACAGAAAAATCTGAAACTTCAGTCCGCGTATGTACCGGTAGTGATGGTTTTGGTGATGTTTGGAAAAATGTATTAACTAGATTCTTTGATCGTTATCCAATTACAGCCGATATCGTGATCAACGATTTCGGAGCTACTCCTGGAGTTGTCTATCTTCGATTAACACAAGCAATGGAGGAACTTTCAGATGAAAAATAGTTTTGTAGAATTAAATGCACGCGAACGTGTTCATGCATTATTAGATACTAAAACAGGTCATGAATTAATTGATCCTTTTGATCAAATGATCGCACCTAATCTAGTAGCTCAAAACATCGTTCCACAAAGTGATGACGGAATCGTTGTCAGCCGTGGAGAAATCAACGGAAAAAATGTTATCGTCATTGCAATGGAAGGTAAATTCCAAGGCGGCGGTATCGGTGAAGTCTCTGGGGCAAAAATTATTTCAGCTTTAACATTAGCGTTGAAAGAAAATGAAGCTGGCAACGAGATCTATCCAGTGATCGTATTAGATACTGGTGGTGTTCGTTTACAAGAAGCTAACTATGGTCTATTGTCAATTTCTGAAATCGGTAATTTAATCGTAGCATTGAAAAAATATGTTCCAGTGATCGGATTAGTTCCAGGACGTGTTGGCTCTTTTGGTGGTATGTCAATTACTTCAGCTCTTATGAGTTATTTAATTGCTACTAAAAAAGCACGTATTGGCTTGAATGGTCCAGAAGTAATCGAAGTTGAAGCTGGAGTTCGTGAATTTGATTCTAGCGATAAAAATTTAATCTGGAATACAATTGGTGCACGTCAACGTTTGGAAGCAAACGTCGTTGATGAATTAGTTACGGATAGTGTTGAAACGATTCGCCAAGCTGTGATTACAGCTATCGAAGAGAAAAAAGATAGCCATCGCAGTGAAAGTGCAGATTTCTATTTGTCATTATTGGCAAAACTTGATTTGTCAAAACCAATGACAATTGACGCATATAATGAAGCATTAGCTGCTCACAAAGTGGATGCAGTGAAAGCAATTGAAGTAACTGAAGGTAAAGAAGATGCTTCTACAAGTGTTGGTTACCAATGGTTTGCAGCATTAACTGGATTAGCTCATCCAACTTCTACAAGTGCGACTGTCTACTCAGCACCATCAAAATTATTTGTTGAAGATGCAGTTGTGACAGCTATCGTACCGAATGGCAACAACCCAATGTACCGAGTACGTAACGGTGAAGTAGGTTTAGTTGAAGGTTTTGAAATGGGCCATCTATTAGAATCTATTTATCAAGAAGACAAAGACAAAGCAGTGAAACGTCCAATTATTGCTGTAATTGATGTACCAAGTCAAGCTTATGGTTATAACGAAGAATTAATCGGTATCCACATTGCTTTAGCTAATAGTGCAGCTGCTTATGCAAAACTTCGCCAAGCGGGTCACCCAGTAATTGGATTTATTGCTGGAAATGCTATTTCAGGAGCTTTCTTAGCTCATGGCTTACAATCAAGTCGATTGGTTGCTTTGAATAGTAATGATATTATGATCCAAGCAATGTCTAAAGAAAGTGCTAGTCGGATTACAAAACGTTCTATCGCCGACATCGAAGCCGCAGCAGAAAAAGTTCCAAGTATTGCTTATGACGTGCAAAACTATAACAAATTAGGTGCACTATTTACTTTCTTAGAATCAATCACTGATCAAAGTACATCTGCTGAACATGTAGCTGAAGTTATTACAGCAATTAATGCAGCGATTACAGATGTTCGTAAAACTAATGACACAATGTTGACCAATCGTTATACTAATTCGATTGCTGTAAATGGCGGTCGTGTGGAAACGAATAAAGTTTTTGATCGTATGAATAAAGAATGGAATGATTAATCAATGATTCGTGCTCACGATATTGTATTGTTAGATAAAACAGCTCTTAAAAATGTTGAATTACCTGAATGGGTTGAAGAAACAGATCAATTATTTGCGACTGTACGTCGTGGGATGCCACTCGAAGCTGACTCCGTCTTAGTTGGTTTAAGAGGTCGCGAAAGACAGCAGCGTTTTGGTTTTGAAACAACGTTAAATAAAGTTGAAGAAGTTATTCATCCTTGGGAATTAGTAACTAGAAATAGCTTTCGGGAAGCTGAAGTCACGGAGTATTCTGTCTATCAACAATATCGTGAAGCACAATTATTGTTGAAAAATCATCATTGGGGAGTTGGCGGTAGTTTGGGTTTTGAATTAGCGACACAACGGGCAACGATCAAACCAAGTAGTGATCTGGATCTGTTGTTATATGCGGATTCTGCCGCTGAACTACCAATGAAACTAATCGGAGAGAATCTAGCATTTTTTGAAAAGTTAGATACTCAAATCATTAGCCAAAAGGGTGGATTTGCCTTGAAAGAATTTTTAAGTCAACCATCAAAGAAAATTTTACTTAAAACAAATGAAGGTCCAAAACTCACTACTGAGATTTGGTAAATATTAGGAAAAGTGAGCGGAAACAATGTTTGAGAATAAGGAAATCAAGATCAATATCAGCGACTTTCAAAAAGTATTCGCTGTAACAGCTGTTATGTTGCAAACGATTTTGAGCTTTGCGTTAGCAAATACTCATAATGAAACAACAGCTGCGTGTATTGGAACATTATATGTAATGGTCAAATATACCGCCCCTCTATTTATTTTTGCAATTGTTTATAACATGGTTAAGACAAGTCAACATCTATCTTACTTTGAATTTTTAAAAGAAAAGTTTTTTGAATTAGTTGTTCCTTATGTTTTATGGACATCTGCTTATTTATGGCTTTTCCCAGCTGTACAACAAGGAAATCCTTACACAAATACAGCTACATTTTTATTGAAATATATCACTGGTGATGGTGCACCGCATCTATGGTATACCGTGATGATGTTACAAATCCAATTATTGATGCCATTTTTCGTATGGTTAGGGTATAAAGTATTTACGAATAAAAAAGCTGTTTGGCCGGTATTGATTATTGCAACGGCTATCTATGTCGCTTGGTATATTTTCTATGATACTCAAGTTTTTGCTGGCGCTCATCATGATAGCTGGTACTTGTTAGACCGTTTTGTTGTCAGCTTTATGATTTACGGGGTATACGGTTGTGCGGCTTTGAATTACCATGAAGCCATTTACAATGCTTTATATAAAGTGCGTTATGCACTATTACCGATTGGTCTTGCCGTAGCACTTGTTTCTGCGAATCACTTATTAAGCTATTCGGGAGATTTAACATTTGCTCATGCACCATATTTGAATACATTACAAAGTTTGTATAGTGTGATCGTTATTTTTGGTGTATTTATGTTTGGTTCAACAATGATCAAAAATAATGCGCCACAATTACGTGCATTTAAATGGTTATCAACTTACGCATATCGTACGTATTTAGCAAATGTCTTTGTATTCCAAGTATTATTGCTTTGTTTCAAAGATTTATTATTAAAATTACCAACTGGAATCATGATCATCGTAGCATATGTAGCTACAGCAAGTTGTGCCTTTTTATTAAGCTATCTATTACATGTCATTTGGCAAGCAATTAAAGGTACGATTACTAAATAAAGAAGAAGGAATATCTGATGGAAGAACAAACAATTGCTGTTACATGTCACGAATTCGCTTTGTTAGTTGAACGAGCTTTAATAGCTGAAGTAGAATTATCGCCAAAACCAGGGTTGGTTGATGCTCTGAACACAGGTACTCACACAGATATGAATCATGAATTATTTCTGATTTCTGCTAAAACATTAACACCTTTTTTCGAAGAAATGGCGCTTGTTTCGTGGAATCATCCAATGACACAAACCATAAGAGAAAAAATCGGTGAAATTGGCCGACGTGCTGAAACAGCTATGTTTCGAGCAACTGGTGGTGTGAATACCCATAAAGGAGCGATTTGGGCAATGGGACTTTTTATTACTGCAGTCAGCAGTCAATACAGTCTTACCCAGCAATTGTTTTTACCTAAGATATTTTCTGACATTCAAATATTAGTATCTTTTCCAGATCGCTTTGTTGAAAAAAATCTTCCACTTTCTCATGGAGAGAAAGTAAAGAAAAAATATGGTAATGGGGGAGCTTTTGCGGAAGCTGCCGCAGGTTTTCCGCACGTTCAAGTAGCTCTTTCGGATTATTTCAATCGATCACAAGAAGATTCGACTGAAAAAAGATTGCATATGCTACTAGCAATTATTGCTTCATTGGATGATACCTGTATTTTGTATCGAAGCGATCAAACTGTTTTAGCTCAAGTACAATCACTAGCTCGAAAAGCGAATGAACAATCGTTACCTAATAAAAGTTTTGAGCAACTTCATACATACTGTCAAACACAGGCTGTTTCTCCAGGAGGAAGTGCGGACCTATTGGCTGCTAGTTTCTTTTTACTGTCATTAGAGCATTTAACGAATAAAACTGTTTTATTTGCAGCGGTTAAATAAAAAAGAGTCAAAACCTAATGAAAATTAGGTTTTGACTCTTTTTTTATTTAATTTTTTCAAGCGGTATTCTTCAAAATACGCAGCGTTTCCTCGGCTTTGGATACTAGCATAAATACCCATCAGCAACGCACCAATCGTATTGGTAAGCAAGTCCCCCATTGTATCCATTAAAGCAGCACGACCGATAAGTAAAGTTCCAGCAGAAGTTGCATAACGTTGCAAATTCATATCTGCGATCGTGTCGCAAAGGAATTCCCAAAATTCCCAAAAAACGCCACAGACACCAGCAAAAGCAAAACCAAATAATAAAAATAGCCAAGGAGAAGTTTTGCTGATATCGGCATTTTTCATCAAGAAACCGATTAGGCCATAGCCAAGAGCAGTCAAGACCATTGGACTAACAGAGTGTAAGATCTTATCCCAAAATGAAATGATCGAAATCATGTGCAATGAGGTACCTAAAAAGACAGAGATAACTAAAAAGAACCAATAAAAATAAATAATTTTTTCAGGTAATGAGATTTTTAGAACTTTCTCAATGATTTCTGGGAGAAAAATAAGTGCAATTCCAGCTAAGCATTCAACGACAAAAATAATTCCTTGTTTGGTTGAATATTTGGCAATGATCACTTCATAAACATTATAGAGCAGACAAATGAGACCAAAAATAATTAAAGCCATACGGTATTTTTTATAATTCATTTAATTCACCACTTTCTAAAAATGAATGAACGTGGTCTAGTAAGTCTGCTTCACTATTTACGATCAATCCGTTCAATTTAATCAGTCCAACTGTATACAAATTTAAATAATGAAATTGATTTTCCGCCGGTGTTTGTAGCGCCGCGATTTTTTGTTGATTGTCAGCACCTTGTTGACGGGAATCCGTATATAAACCGATCACTGGAATACCTTTTGCATAGGCTACACCAATTTCTGAAGCTACTCCTGCATCGATTGTCAGGCCGTCTAATAAAGCAATCATTAAATCACTTTTTAGCACTTCCTCAGTATCTGCCAAGGCAATCATCTTACTGTCGGCATAAGCACTTTTATCATTAATACCTTCATTTTCTTGTGGTACATAAATTGTTAAACCCGAGCCTAACGCTCGGATTTTTTCTGCTAAGTAGCGATTATAAAGTAAATCACTTTGTGAAAATAAGGGTGCAGCAAAATAAATATGTCTAGAAATAGTCACTAAAATACGCCTCCATATCGGGAATAATTGTTTCTAATAATTCAATCGCTTCTTTATCAGCATCTAGTCGTTCGATTCGTGCTAAGTATGCAGCACGACGATAATTCATCAGCATACACGTTAAAGTTTGGATAGTTAATGCAATCCGTTTGCCTTTTGGCTGATCAGAAACAGTCAATTTGCCAGATGAATCCCACTCTAATGCAAAAATGCCGGTGTTCCATGTTGCTACGGGATCTTCTACGACAAAATAAAACGGCTTAGCTGTTTTTTTAGCAAATGGGTATTCTAATAAGAACTCTTTTACATCCACGATGCGAGCCATAAAGAAAGGGGCGATCGTTTCGTGGATTTCACTATCTTCTAATAGAAAAGAAAGAGGCTCATTTTTGAAAATATCGCCTTTGACCCAGTAAATCATCGAAAAATGTGCGCTGATAAAATTCCACAAACCATTTCGAGCTTCTTGGTTCAAATAAAACATTTCTTTGATATGAAAAACTTCCTCAGAAATCCAATAAAATAAAACACCAGTTGGTCTCTTGTTTGCATCATAGTAGATAGCCGCAATTCGTTCTTCTTCATTTTCGAAACGCCAATATTCTTCCCAATTCAATTCTTTCCGAATCATTGCTCCATGATTTTTTAAGGCAAACTCATGATAGACCTGATAAACATCGGGATCATCGACTTCTTTTCGTTCTACGATTCCAGGCAAATCAACTTGTTTAGGTAATTGAGTGTCTTTAATCTTGAAGCTTAATTTGTCAGACATGATTTCCCAACCCTTACGGCGATAGTAGGGAATACTATATGGATACAGATAAGAGATCCATTGATGATCTGAGCGCATTTCCTGCAAAGCTTTTTCGATCAATTCTTTCATTAATCCATGATTGGCATACTCTGGGTAGGTTCCAACACCAGTGATACCACCCATTTGAAATAATTTCCCATGAATGTTCACTTCGCAAGGATAGATTGCAATTTGAGAAATTAAATTATCCTGATTGAACCAACCGAACACTTTTGATTGTTCTAATACTGGCTTTTTTGCACGAACCATTTCACGTTTATTTTCATATCCGCTATTTTCGATATCACTTTCAGTTACTTGAAAGACATAACTTAATAATTCATCGTATTGAGCTAAATGTTCTTCACCCACTGGCTTCAAGACTAATCGTTTCTTAAAGTCACTATCCATTCTGTCATCTCCCATTTTTTTGTAATCTAAAGAATCAATCAAGTAAATTGATTTCAGAAAGAGAATAATTCTTAACTTGTATCAGCTAATGAAGCAATTACTCTCTTGATTTACAATTTTAGTATAGCAAAAGGAATCATATATTTCTCTTATCAGCATTGAGAAATAAGGGAAAAGACTTTTTTTCTCCTTGAAACGTTGGTATAATTGAAAGTGCTGATTAAAAGAAATGAGGAACTTTAATGAATATAGAAGATATGAAGAAACGCCAAGAGATGATTCGTAATTTCTCGATCATCGCGCATATTGACCATGGAAAGTCGACGTTGGCTGACCGAATTTTAGAACAAACAAATACTGTAAGTTCCCGCGAAATGCAAGCACAACTTTTAGACTCAATGGATTTAGAACGCGAACGTGGAATCACGATCAAGTTAAATGCTGTTGAATTAAATTACACTGCCAAAAATGGCAAAACTTATATTTTTCATTTAATTGACACTCCAGGACACGTCGATTTTACGTATGAAGTTTCAAGAAGTTTAGCGGCCTGTGAAGGAGCTGTGTTAGTTGTTGACGCGGCACAAGGAATCGAAGCTCAGACATTAGCGAATGTTTATTTAGCATTAGATAATGATTTAGAAATTCTACCAGTCATTAATAAAATTGATTTACCAGCTGCAGACCCAGAACGGGTTCGTAAAGAAATCGAGGATGTTATCGGTATCGATGCAGAAGAGGCGGTTTTAGCCAGTGCTAAAGCAGGAATCGGAATTGAAGATATCTTAGAACAAATCGTAACCAATGTGCCTGCACCTAGTGGTGATTTAAATGCGCCATTGAAAGCATTGGTTTTCGATTCAATCTATGATAGTTATCGTGGTGTTGTTTTAAACGTCCGTATTACGGATGGTGTTGTTCGTCCAGGAGACAAAATCCAAATGATGAGCAATGGTAAAACTTTCGATGTAACAGAAGTCGGTGTATTCTCACCAAAAACAGTTCAAAGAGATTATTTGATGGTGGGAGATGTTGGCTATATCACTGCCAGCATAAAATCTGTTCAAGATACACGTGTGGGGGATACAGTAACACTAGCAGACAATCCTGCACAAGAAGCGTTGGCTGGTTATCGTAAAATGAATCCAATGGTTTTTTGTGGACTTTATCCAATCGATACTTCTCGTTATAATGATTTGCGTGAAGCATTAGAAAAATTACAATTGAACGATGCGGCGTTGCAATTTGAACCAGAAACTTCTCAAGCATTAGGCTTTGGTTTCCGCTGTGGATTTTTAGGGTTGCTGCATATGGATGTCGTGCAAGAACGTTTAGAACGTGAATTTAATCTTGAATTGATTACAACAGCACCATCGGTTATTTATCATGTGAACTTAACAGATGGCACTCAATTAGTCGTAGATAATCCTTCAGATTTCCCAGACCCATCAAAAATTCAAAACGTAGAAGAACCTTTTGTAAAAGCGAATATCATGGTACCAAATGAATACGTTGGGGCAGTAATGGAGTTATCACAACGCAAACGTGGCGAGTTTATTACCATGGATTATTTGGATGATTATCGAGTAAATGTCGTTTACAATATTCCGTTATCGGAAATTGTTTTCGATTTCTTTGATAAATTAAAATCAAGTACGAAGGGTTACGCTTCTCTAGATTATGAAATGGCAGATTACCGTGAAAGTCGTTTAGTGAAAATGGATATTCTATTGAATGCTGAGAAAGTCGATGCTTTGAGTTTTATCGTCCACCGCGAATTCGCCCAAGAACGTGGTCGTGCGATTGTAGATAAATTAAAAACATTGATTCCACGCCAACAATTTGAAGTACCGATCCAAGCAACAATTGGAACAAAAATCGTTGCTCGAACAGACATCAAGGCCTTGCGCAAAAATGTATTGGCAAAATGTTATGGTGGCGATATTTCACGTAAACGTAAACTGTTGGAGAAACAAAAAGAAGGTAAGAAACGAATGAAACAAATCGGTTCAGTTGAAGTTCCTCAAGAAGCCTTCATGGCTGTTCTGAAAATGGACGAGGATGAACCCAAGAAGAAATAAGGGTTTGTTTGAAAATATCCGCTATGAATGATTGTGATTTTCATAAAAATTCGCCCAATGTTCGCCCGATGTTTTATTTGGGCGAACATTTTTAATGAAAAAGAGCGAATTTAGTCCATTGAACGGCGAAGACGTTCGGCGAAAATATCAACGGCTTCAGTTCTCATTTTCTTAGTAACATGTACATATTTATCCATAGTAGTAGAAATCCTCGAATGGCCGAGTCTTTCTTGAACAATTTTCGGTTTTACTCCATCCTCTAAGAGCATTGTTGCATGCGTGTGTCTCAAAGAATGGAAGTTAAAGTTAATACCTAAATTCTTCTTGATTTTACTTGCTGACCATTTTATTGAATTTGGTGTGACAGGCTGTCCGTTTTCTTTAGTACATACAAATGAACTTTCATAATAAAACTTTCCATATCTCATTCTGTTTTCTAATTGTCTTTTTTTATGGCTTTTTAACTCTTCAAGCAGCATGTCATCAATACTGATGGTTCGATAACTAGCCTGCGTTTTGGGTGTTCCTATTTGTATCCCATTCTTGTCTTGTAACATAATTTTAGTGATAGTTAAAGTCTGATCTTCAAATGACACATTGTCCCAGGTCATCCCACAAACTTCGCCGCGACGCAACCCTGTGTGGAAAGCAATGACAAGAGGAATGTGAAAAGAATCCGAAATAGGGGTGTTATCTAAAATTTTAAGGTACTGATCCATTGTTATAATTTTCATATCATCTCTTGACTGTTTTGGTTTAGAAGGGAATGCCGGCATTTCGACATAGTCCATTGGATTGCTATTAATTAGTTGATAAGGGAAGACTGCTCTTCGAAATGCACCTTTTAGGACAGTGAAGATAATCTCTACAGAATGTTTTGAGAGCTGTTTATTAAATCCTTCAGGTAGTTTATTTACAAGCTCCTGCAATTTCGCAGGACCTATTGATTGAAGTAGGTATTTCCCAATTTCTGGCTTCACGTATTTATCAATTACATTTTTATAGTTTTTTTGCGTATTATACTTAAGTTTCTTCTCAACATAATTTTCAAACCAGTAATCAAAATAATCAGAAACACTAATATCTGTTAAATCCACTTTACCGCCACGTTTATATTCGTTCAGCGCTTCTCTTAGATGTTCTTGTGCCTCAGTTTTTGTATTCCATCCACCTTTTTGTATACGCTGACGTTTACCGCCAACTTTTGCCATTTCAATTGTATAGTGCCATTTGTTGCCGATTTTTCTTACATGTCCATTCATAACAAACGCTCCTTTTGTATTCAGATTGGTATTGATGTAAACAAACGTATGTTCTTTTTGATGTTAAAAGAAAAGCCCGAAGGCTAATTCTTAAGATTAAAATATTCGAATAAAAGTACTACGCAAATTTGCGTATTTTAGGTATAATAGTAATGAAATAAGTAGTTTCATTTTCCTGTCTAGCTGACCCCCTGGAGGTAGTGTACTTTTTAACACATTACTGAATCCATGGTTGGCTTTTTTTATTTGTATTTGACAAAATCATAGATTCTAATTAATCGTCTAGTATCATTGGTAGTAATAAAATTATTTTGATCATGTATTTCTCTTAAATAATCCCCTAATTCTTCGATATTTTGATTGTTGTAATTAACTAAGGACAAATTATTATGACGAACTTTTGAAGAGCTCTTCATGGCGCGTTCGAAGGTCATTTCACGTATTAAAGATCTTTTTTCTTTGACTAGACTCTGAGATAATAGTTTATCAATTTTATTGAATCTTTTTAAATTATTCTTGACTTGCTTAGGTAGCTTACTTGAATCTACTTGAGAAGTATATTTCCTAGTTGGGAGAAATCCAGAACTTTTTTGAAGAGCATATGGTAGTGTTTCAGTTACAAATAACTCAGCATTCAAGTTACCATCATCAAACAATACATCACGAAAAATTTCTGCTGAAGAAAGAATTTTGTATCCGTTCCGCGCTCTTTCCATGATCCCAAATCCATAGACAAATTCAATTTTTTCCATTTCTTCTGGAGTGAGTTCCTTATCAGGAAGAGAGAGCATCATTCTTCCTTTTGGATCATTTGTTAATACCAAATTATACATGTCTTCTTTGACATGCCTCAAAAGTTTAATCGGATATTTTGCTTTATTCTCACTTAAACATTTGTACAATAAAGAATAATCATTAAGCGATATTTGTTTTATTGTAATAGATCTACCATTCTGGAACGATATGGTGTATGTAGATGCTGAATAGTATTTTTCAGTTTCATCCCAAACTACATAAAATAGTCGATCTTCAATTTCTTTTAATTGGTCAATAGTGAGTGACAATTGTATGTCATTCAGAATACTGCGGATGTCTTCATCTCCAATGGAGTATCCAATAAAAAATATTGGATGTTCGACGAAAATCGTCAATAACTTAGCTGCAATATACTTGTGTTTCTGCTCGATAGTTTCATAGTCTTGTGTAGTAATTAAAATAGATTCTGGCTTATTTACACTGCCATGAATTTTGTATATTTCACCTAGATCATATTTGGTATGAAAAAGTAGTTCCTCTTGAGATGAGTAAACCTCGTAATCAAATATATCCTCTTGCAAAGTATCGTAATTTGTCGTTATAATACCAGCGATCGAGTTGGGGGAAATGCTTTTAAGTTCGTCAATTTCTGGCTTCATTTCAGGGATGACAGTTCCAAAATTTTTTAAATGATTGGCAATCTCAATTTTTATCGGTGGAACCCCTTGATTAACTAGATCCCAATTTGCTTCTCTGCTTTCAGCGAAACGCTCATCATCATACCAAATTTCGTCTAAAGCGTCTGATATTTGATCACATAAAAAAGTCATATACTTATTGTATTCTGTTTCAATATTGTGTTCTTTATCTGCTTTACGCTTAACTTTCTGAAATCCAGTTTTATTATTAAACGTAAGGTTAGCAACGTACTCAAGTAAATCAATCCAGTTCGGAGTATTGAGATATCTCCTTGAAAAGCCAGAACCTAAAAAAAGAAATGGCATTGAATCTGCCTTAGACAATAAGGGTTTCAAAAAATCATTCATCTATACTCCTCCAATATTAATTATTTATTCCCCGAACCGGAATCGAACCGGCGTCGCCAGGCGGGGAGGATGGAGCTAATCTTTTTCTCGTAAGACTTTTTCAATGTCTTTTTTTGCTTGCACATAGTAGTTAGCCACTTGCTTGGCAGATTTGTGATCCAAGTCCACTTTTTCCATATAAATGATTGCTACATCGTGAGCCGCTTTTCTAATTTCTTCATCTGACATTTCGATTCACCTTCTTTCTTTTTGGATCTAATCGAACTTGCAGAGTTAGGTGGGAAGGCAGTACTAATTTCTAGGAGCGCGATATCCGGCTCTTTCAGCTTCATCAACTGTTTTAAACCAAGCTGCTGGATTAGTTGTTTTATCATAATATCTGCTCCCTGGAACGTGATATATTCCGTTGTTAGAACCTTTGATTAATCCGTTCCCGTTGGCATCAACGTATTCTGGACCATTTGTTTGAGCAGGAGTAGGAGCAGCTTGTTGAGCACTGGCTTCGCTCTGAGCGGCTTCTGCTTGCTTCTGCGCTTCAATTCGTTGTTGTTCTTCTGCTTGTTTTTGCGCTTCAACTCGCTGCTGCTCTTCTGCGGCTTGTTGTGCTTTTATTTCTGCATTTTTTCGTTCTTCTTCTTTTCGTTGTGCTGCTTCAATTTCGTTTTTAGTTTTACTTGTTCCATCTGAATAATTCAAAGTAACATCATCTTGTACATTGAAAATATAAACATTAAATTTGATATCGTCAGATTTAATTGATTGAGCCATCAAGTGAACTCCACGTGCTAGAAGCTCATCACCACGGAAGACAGGTGTTACGGAGTACCTTACATAGTTATCTTTACTTTTTTCAAGATAGTACTTGATATCCATTTCAAAACGAAGCATCTCAGGATTGTTTAATTGAGCTGTTCCAGTTATAAGGTTTTTCCAATTATCGTTTTCACCAGAAAGGGCATACCCAATCAAATGAGATCGATTGTAAAGATATCCTTTGTTGACTTTCTTATTATGCCACCCTGTAGGTTTAACATTAGAAATATCTCCACGTTTAGCTGTAGGCATTAACGATTGATTTAACATAGCTTCTGCAGTTGTCGCACGGTTGAGTTGATCAAGATCGCCATATTTTTCCCATGCTTTGTTTGCTAACGATAGATCATCCCCAGAAAAAGTAGGTTTGTTGTCGTTTACTTCAATTGTTTGGGTATTACTATAATCTAAATTTGCAAGAGTAGTGTTATCCTGTTTCATTCGATTATCAAAAGAAATTAGTGCCTGTTTTTGCTTGTTTTTTTCATCTGTTGATTTTTTCTTATCTTCCTTTTCTTTGGACGAGCTTGAAGCAGATTTACTTTTTATCTTATTTGGCTGAGTGCTGCTAATAGTTGTTTCTGCAGTCTTATGTACAGATGGTTCTGTTAACATGCCACCTGCGATAAAAACTATAAAAGTCCCAAGAATTATGAAAAGCTCAGGTTTCTTTGGGGACTTTTTGAAAAAAGCTCTAATTAATCTTAAAACACCAAAAATAAATCCAAAAAAACCTACAAGTAATAGTAAATTGCCCATTTATATCCTCCATTTAATTCATTTCAACTATCTATCCATACCTCCGTGAGATAGTTTCTGGTTAATCATCTAACTAGGACTAGGTTATGAACTAAGGTAAAAGCTTTAAAAAAGCAGTTATAATACTAATAACTATCAACCCTAATCCACAAAAAAATATCAATAGTTCTTTTTTGTTCTTCTTTTTCCATACCCAGAATGTCCAAACGATGAGTCCTAAACCGTATAGAATAAGAAGTAAGCTAAGTGTTATTCTCAGGCTATAATCTTCAAACATTTGAATTCTCCTTTGAAAAACGA
Source organism: Enterococcus hailinensis (assembly GCF_045862035.1). Classification (NCBI taxonomy): domain Bacteria; kingdom Bacillati; phylum Bacillota; class Bacilli; order Lactobacillales; family Enterococcaceae; genus Enterococcus; species Enterococcus hailinensis. The sequence goes on from NZ_BAAFRV010000004.1 coordinate 26,734, forward strand.
CAAATAATCAAGCGGGTTAATGAGGTTTTTTAGTTTTCTGTAACCGAACCATCATAATGTACGAAAACACTTTTTACAGTATGCGTCATGGTTCCATCATTCGGATCGGTTGCTTTTACAAAATAGCCTCTTTCATCTTCATAAAGACAGCCCCATGTCCAGGCACCACCGTTGTCTCCAAACTGACTCTGAGCGATTTGAACAGCTTGTGCTTGGGATGTGACAACTTTCGGCGCACCGTGACCACCCTGAAATTCAGTTTGTTGCTTGGATTTTTGTCTCTCCGCTTCTAGTTGGTCTTTCTGATCTTGAGTGATGATATAGCCATTATCATCCATAGCTAACTCGTTTTCGCTTAAAGCCATGCCAAAAGCTTCCCATTCCTTATTTGTCCAGTTAACACGATCGGTTGGTGTTGATTTAAGAGTCCGTTGCTTCATTTCTTCATAGCTTTCTTCGTTTACTGTATTTGAAGAGGAGGTTGAGGAACCCGTAGAATTTTGAGTATTTGAATCAGCTGATGATGCAAAATTTGAAGGAGCAAGCTTCAATCCAGCAGAATCAGCATACTTTTGAACAAGGTCCTGTGACAAATCTCCATTGAATTGCATAAGGATCAATTTCTTTTCATTTGCTGCAGTATATGAGAAAGCCATAGCCGACGCTTTGCCAAGTTCTTCATAGTAATCCTTTGTTTTAGTCAGATCTTTCTCTTTTTCAAATAAGAAAATTCGCGCATTCATAAATTCGCCTGAATCGTCTTTTTGAATGCCGAATATCTTAGCTTCTTTAGCATACATAGGAGCCATACCAAAATCTTCTTTAGTCATGGATCTAGCTCCATCAACTGCTAAACTATCTTTTTTGAACTTATTTAAAATGGACTCTAAATTTATTGTCTCTTTTTTTTGACTCGAACTACTTGATGTAAGATTGGTTCTTGTCGAGTCTGTCGACTCAGCCTTCTTACCACTAGAGCAAGCTGACAGCAGAAGGGCAGAGAATACCAACAATGCAACACTAAATTTTTTCATGATTAATCCTCCACAACTTGAAGTCGAAGAAGCTGCGCTGCTTCCTTTTGATCTGCAGTAAATCTTATGACATGAAGAACGCCTTTTTTATCTAGTGTACGAACGTACAAGTTGGCGTATACTCGACTCGATTTCATTGATCCGCCAATCAAAGCTCCAGCAGTTCCGGCTATTGCAGCACCTATTAGTGCTCCACCTACAGAGTTAGTTTTATCTGAAAAAACAACTTTTTCAAGTAATAATTCCTCTTTTTTTCGACCTTGTTTTATGATAATTTTATTTGGTTGTTCTTGTATTATTTTTGTAATTTTGTTGCGTTTAAAAGTTTTATAAGTTGATTCTTCAATTACTCCAGTTGCAGAGAATGATTCAAAGTTCTTTTTCAAAGCATTGCTGTTCATTTTTTTAGCTTTTTTTTCTTCGACTTTTGCTATACGTTTTGGATCATCTTTCCACTCCTGAAAAGAGCCAACACTTTTTTCGGTCACGTTCTTAGTGACATCGAAAGTTTTTTTTCCTAAACCCTTCCAATCAACCAATCAAATACCTCCTTTTAATCAAACCATTCGCAAACCCCTACAGTTCCATTTTCTCTGAAACGAATTGAATAATTTTTATATCTAAGACCTTGGCTATACTTTTTTGCGTAAGTTTGAATAGCCTTTGTAAAGGTATCCTCTGTAACAGCTAGAAATTCAGCACACTCCCAAACTTTCTCTAAGCGTTCATGATAGCAGTTAATTATATCTTTAGGGGACACTGCAAGCATGTATCCTGCATCTCTAGCTTTTTGTTCCTGCTGACATTTCTCAATAGAATCCTGTTCAATAATATTTCCATATGTGGTTAAATGGTGACCAATTTCCTCTGCTACTGTCCCGACTAATTCTTTCCTTGACTGAAAAGGGCTAAGATAAATCACGTTGTCAATATACAATCCTTTTTGTTTATCGGGCATCTTGGGTTCGAATTTATATTCGACATCGGGATACATTGCCATGAGTTCTTCTACATTATCCAAATAAGCACCTACTAACTGTGATCTCTTTGCTTTATATAGTCTATGAAGTTAAGGATCTCTTTCATTTCGTCATCTGTAACATCTTCATCTAAGTGAGCAGCAACCGTTTCGGCTTTAGTTTTTTTTCTAATATCAGAAGAATCTATCCGTCCATGAAGAAAATCAAGAGACACTCCGAAGTAATCAGCTATCTTTTTCTGTATTTCGTCATCAGGTTTGCGTCTGCCTTGTTCGTAAGAAGAGTATGTTGTTCGAGCTACGCCTAATATTTTTGACATTTCTGCCTGAGTTAGTTTTTGCCGCTTTCTTAGTTCGGTAAGAGTTTGACTAAACATCTGCAACCTCCTTTTTCTATGCTTCGTTATGTACCAATATTACTACGCAATATGCGTCAAAAAAAGTATTATAAACAAATGTGTCAAAAAGAGTATTTATTTGTTGACGCGTGTCAAAAAGCGTAGTAATATAAAAGTACGCAATATGACACATAAAGAGGGGGGAGAAATATGGATAACTGGTTAATCAATTTGCGAAATAAAAAAGAATTAACACAAGATGAAGTTGCTAAATTAGCTGAAATGCCAAGAACAACGTATTCTTCAATTGAACAAGGTAGACGTAGACCATCAGTTGAAAATGCTATGCGTATCGCGTCAGTATTAGGATTTGATTGGACGTATTTTTTTGAAAAGAAAGTACGCGAAACGACGCGTGATAAGGAGGTGGTCTGATGGATCAGGAAACCTTAAAACTAATTCTAAAAGAACAAAAGAAAACCAATGAACTGCTCCAAGTTATCGCAAGTAACTCAGAGCAGATGATTCCTGCAGAAGTGAAAATTGCAAGTTATATTGCGGAGAAAATTATGGACGAAGCTTCTAATCAAGATGAAGATATTTACTAATAATTTGAGAGATAACGGTTGAAGCAACATTTTCAACAAGAGATAGAGAGACGCTTGAAAACTTAGAAGTGATTTTCTTGGTATCTGACCATACCTTGTTATCTCTAACTGTATCTAAAAATTTGTGACCATTCCAAGTAATGGATTCAACAGTAAAATCAGTAAATTGATCATAACCAATTGAACTATCTCCGTTGATAAACCCGGCTTCGTTTAACTTTTGAGCTGTGTAAATTAACTCTTCTAATTCATATTTGTATTGATCATCTACTCGCAAATATAGATCAGATTGGTCAATCAATTGATCGATACCAACAGGTTCGAGACGAAGTTGTTCTTCTACTGCTAAAAGTAGATCTCGTACACATTCTTGATTTAGTTTCATAATTTCACCACCTTTCATTAAGTAGCTTATCAAAGGTGATGACGAACAGAAAGAGAACGAGGAGGTGAAAAAATATGAAAGACAAACCACAAATGATTCGAGCATCAATCGATACACGTTTCTTGAATCAATACATCAAAATGCTGATACCAGCTATTCAAAGAAAATTTGGTGTTGAACCAGGAATCGAGAGTTCATTATTTTCGGACAAGAATAGCATCGATGAAATGTACATCTTGTTTTTATCAACGGATGAGCAAGCACAAGACATTTTCGACTTTATCAATTCAAAATGGCAATTCGAGAGTGAGCCTCAACTTGTTTCATAACTACATTTTATGGTAGTTAAACTGCTATGAAAATTGACAACTGAATACAAAGGAGTGATGAAAATGGTCGTTTCAATGAATGAAAAACGAATAGCGACAATTTTTAGAAACGAGGTAGACCGTCAATCAATTAACCAAAGAGCCATGGCAATAGACATGAATGACTCTCCTCAAAATATAAGCCACAAATTGAATGGGCGACGTCGAATGGGGCTAGATGGAGTAATCGACATGGCTGAGTATCTTCAATCGCCTAACTTAGACTTTGAAGCAGCAGCTGAAATGTTCTATACACCGAGACCACTTAACAGAAAGCGCCGAGATGATCACCCACTCTCAAAAATGGTCGGACAAGACAAAGAAGAAATGGAACGCATAGAAATCGAAAAGAAATTTGAGATATGGGATTTACTGTCAATACCAAATGCTGATTTAACATCAATTGAACGAAACAAAATTAAAGATTGGCTACTCGAGTTAGTCGATGAGATTTCTTCTGAAATAGCAATTTTCACTTCTTCATGTGATCGATACGGTTTTAATTCCAGAGAGGTCGTCAAGATGGGGGAGTCAAGAGAAAGGAATGATTAGATGCTTGCGTACACATTACCGGAATTAGCTAGCGAGTACAGAACGTCAAAAGATAACATTTACATTTTGGTCGACTTAGGTTTGATAAAGACAGTTCAATTTAGTTCTCAAAAACTGGTTAGTATACGTGAAGCCGAAAGGTTTTTATTCGAAAATGCAGGAAAAAGTTTTAGAAATGTGATTTCAGAAGAAAAACAGCGCAAAGAGTTATCAAAACTAAACAAAAATATTTTGGAAATGAAAAAGGAGGCTCAACAATGAGAAAAGATTTTGAATATGTGCCGACTGTTCCAGTTGAATTAGCACAAAAATTAGCGACTTACAAAGCTACTAAGGTGATATTCACTGGCGCGATGATTGGAATCGCTACTATCGGATACTGGCCAATCGCATTAACATTAATACCAGTTTCATTTTTCGCGAACAAGATTGTCAAAAAGGTGCTGGGACTATGAGGATACAAAAAAAGAGACTTACTAGCCGGCAAGCAAAAGTAAGTCATCAAACATTTATTTATCTAGGAGGATTATAACATGTTTAATTACGATTCTGCAATGTCAGATACAGAGAGCTATGTTTTTACGAATGTTAGCCAACCTGAAAATGAATCTGAGGATATACCTCACAATATTGATGATTTTGATAATACTGTTTATCCAGATGATTTAGTAATGAAGATTGTTTTTGTAAAAGGCACAATAATTGAAGATAAATATTACGTTAAAGGGAAGCCATACGCTAAATATGTTGTTTTAGACAGTTTTCAAGAAGTATTGGATGACGAAGGCATTGAGTATCAAGACTATTGTCAAGCGTTAGAAGGCAGAGCGTATTTACAAATGAAACAAGAGGGGGCGTTAGATCGTGAGTAATGAATTAAAGACGAATCAAACAAATAATAGTTTAGGTGAAATTTGGACCAATCCAGATGCGTTTAGCACTGCTGCAAGAATGGCTAATGCATTATCAAAATCAACGATTGTACCAAAGGAATACCAACGCAACGAAGGAAATTGCATTATCGCTATTGAGATGGCAAATCGCTTAAACGTTAGTCCGATGATGGTTATGCAGAACCTTTACATCGTGAACGGCAAGCCAGCTTGGTCCAGTCAGTACATTATCGCGATGATTAATAATTCTAAAAAATACAAAACAGAAATCTTGTACAAGCTATCAGGCGAAGGAGAAAACAGAAGCTGTATGGCTTATGTAGAAGATTATGACGGACATATTGTTGAAGGACCAACGATCACTATGAAAATGGCGAAAGAAGAAGGATGGTCTACTAAAAATGGGTCTAAGTGGAAAACAATGCCTGACGTAATGCTTCGATATCGAGCAGCTTCATTCTTCGGGCGTATTAATTGCCCAGACATGATTATGGGTATGTATTCAGTAGAAGAAGTTCAAGAAGGCAACTTTGATGGCGTAAAGCAAGCAGAACCCGTTCAAGAAGAAAAAGTAAAATCGCTTGAAGAAAAACTATTTAAAAATGAGATTCCTTCTGATGATTCAGATGAAGAAAATGTTTCAGAAGAAATAACAGATAAAGAATCAACGCTAGTTAAAGAAGTATCTCAAGAGTCGCTCGATTTAGCCTATCCTGATCCAAACGCTCCAAATTTCGATAGAGAGGAAGTGGCTCCAATTGATGAAGATGGAGAAAAATATCCTTTCTGATGAAAATTACTATTCAAATGAGGCTGATTGGCATTATATGTCAGTCAGCCAATATAAATCGTTTTTAGAATGTGAAGCTGCAACCTTAGCCAAGCTAAAAAATGAATGGGAACCAGATAGCGACAAAAAGCCACTATTAGTTGGCAACTATGTTCATTCTTATTTTGAATCATCAGCAGCACACGAAGCATTTAAAGAAGAAAACAAAGTAAAAATGTTCTCCAGTCGCAAACCATTCGGACTTTTAAAAGACTTTCAAATCGCAGAACAAATGATTGATCGGTTAGAACAGGAACCCGCATTCAATCAGATTTATCAAGGTGATAAAGAAGTCATTGTGACTGGTGAATTATTTGGAATCGAATGGAAAGGCAAGATTGATTGTTTAAATCTAAATGATGGTTACTTTGTTGATATCAAGACAACAAAAGATATACATGAAAAGAAGTATGACCTTTATTGGGGCCCTAGAGCTAACTTCATTGAACGTTACGGATATGCGCTTCAAATGGCTGTCTATCGAGAGTTGTTAGAGCAACAGTACAATAAACAATTCGTTCCATTCATTGCAGCAGTCAGCAAGCAGACACCTAGTGATGTTGGTCTAATTACTTTAGATGAATCAAAAATGCAATCAGAACTATCGAGATTAGAAGAAAACATTGATCATATCCATCGAGTGAAGATGGGGCAAGCAGAACCAACTCAATGTGGTCAATGCGATTACTGCAGAGGTCATAAACGAATCACTGGTTTCATCAATATGAATGATTTGTAGGAGGGAATTATATGAATAATTACTTTCCTCACGATAGCAACTCAAGGAACTCAGATAAATTACTACCAGTCAGAATGAAATACGGCGCTGAAGGTTATGGAATCTATTTCATGATTTTAGAACGTCTCCGTGATGAAAAAAACTACATGAGTATCAAAGATTACAATATGTTAGCCTTTGACCTTCGTGTAGATGCAGGGAAAGTAAAAAGCATAGTTGAAGACTTTGGGTTATTTGCCTTCACCGATAATGGTGAGTGTTTCTACTCCGAAGGGTTCAATAAGCGCATGGAGATAAAAGATGAAAAATCAAAGAAAAGATCCGAAGCTGGGAAAAAAGGTGCTGAGAAAAGATGGCAAAAAGATAGCAAAGCTAATGACAAAGTAATGGCAATGCCATCTAATTCTGATAGCAAGGAAAGTAAAGTAAAGGAAAGTAAACTAAAGAAAACTAAAGAGTCTTCTGTATCTAGTATTACTAAAAATTCAGAAGAGAGCGCTGTGCGTTATTGGCTCAATCAAGTGAACCCAGCAGAAGCACCATTCATCGTTCAGTCTCTAGGTCATTGGGTCAATGACTTTGGAGGGCAAGACGAGATTGTGATTGCTGCTATTGACGAGATGCTAAAGAACAATGCTCGTAGCTATAAATACCTTGATAAAATTCTTAAATCATGGGAGTCACAAGGTCTAGATTCGTTAGAAAAGGTCCAACACTTTTTGGATGGACACTATAACAAAAATAATTCAGCTCGTAATTCTAAAAGCAAATGGACGCCTAAAAAACTATTTGACTATTGGTGGGCTGAAAAGATGGGTGGACACGCTTCGCTAGATTATTTTGCAGAAAAGTATAGTGTCACAGAGCAAGAATTGGGAATACTGACCGAAGAAATTAAGAAGCGGGGGATGGAACATGCGATTTCTTGAGATCATCACTAAGCTTGGCGGATCAGTAAAAGACGAAATTGAAAAAGAGTTATTGCGCTCTTATTATGAGCGTCTGCGGGATATGGTTCGTAACGAGTGTACTAATGACGAACTTGAGCATCGTTTTTGTCTGATGATGTGTGGTTATATCATGTGGTACATTGATAATTCTGTGGATTATAAGCAGACTTCATCAGATTACTATCTCCAATTTTTAAGTACACGAATAGGGGTTGAGACAACTACATGACTATTCGTAAACGAACAAAATATGGCAATAAAAAAGTATATCGCTATAATCGTTGGTTCGATTCTATTGCTGAGGCTGATTACTATCCAATCGCTGTCGCTTATGCCAAGGAGCATGGATACATACTCAAGCTTCAAGATCGACTAGATATTCTGCCAACTCTAAAACTAAATCAATGGGCCATTAGAAAGACCCAATACGTTGCTGACTATGCTTTTTATAATCAGGGCGAACTTATACGACTGGTTGACGTTAAAGGCATGGAAACGAAGGATTTTAAGCTTAAAGCTAAGATGATAGCTAAAGAGTTAGGCATAGTAATTGAACTGGCTAAGAAGACACGAGGTGGCTTTATCCACTATCCGTTTAACATGCCGGCAAATAAGAGAAAAGAGGTTGCTTATGGAAGCCGCAAAAAATAAGAAGCGTGATCGAACCGGCGAAATATACGGGGATTACACGATCGTCAGACCTGCAGAAAACGACAGGGAATGGATTGCTAGATGTTCCTGTGGCAGAGAACGCATAGTCAAAAATGATAACATCTGGAAACTAAAGCGCTGCAAGAGTTGCGTAGCGAAGTTGCGAACGAAAAATAAAAAACCAAAAAAGGACAAGTTTACAGAAATGCAAAATTGGATGCGACCTAAACGTCCAAAATTTAAGTATGACGTGTTATACGAGCTAGATTGTCCACAATGTGTCTATTCGTGTGAGGGGAAGTTGGTCAATGAATATAGTAACACCGCTAGTTTTGAAATCGTTAAATGCAACTCAATCGATGAAAAAGTGGTAGCAAAACTGAATCGGCGTGTAAATCTGAAAAAGAAAGATGTGTATGATTTATGCCAAAGAAAAAAATTAGAGAAATAGCGTCAAAATACGGCTATCAGCGGCTTAGAAATTATCGTCAGTGGGATGATGTTCATTTCTCAGCAGAAGTGAGCGGCATTGTGATTGTGGTGAATATTGAGTCAGGCGAGCTGTACGAAAGAAATCCGTTTACTAAACGGCTAGTGAAGAAGCAGGAGGTACGCTAACTGGGGCTATCACGGAGGATAAAATATGGAAAATTATGATTTAAACATTCACTGGGGAATTAAAACTATTAAAGTCACTTTTCAAATAGGGAAATACAAAGGATATGTAACTTATCGTGTCAAGGGTAATACTAAGGGCGCAAGTCTATTGAGAGTTGATGCTGACGATTTGTATGAAATGTCATTTGAAGACAATAATGCACAACTCAAAGACCTTGGTGATGAGTGGTACAGTATGGTATTAAAAGGTGAACATGGCGAGGAACTAATAGATGAAGGTGAATGGGACGACTTATCAGATTACATTGTTGCCGTAGAAATCATTGACATGGTTTCAGAAGAAGATTAGTCAACTAACGACAGAAATAAAGGAGTGTTGAAGATGGAACAGTCTATTCATATTAACTATACAACGAGAAAATTTTTGTGTTTAGAATCTTTTTCCTCAGAAGGAAGGCATTGTTTAAAAGGTGAAAATTATACAGCATATCCTATTGGTAGAGGGTATAAGTTAGTTTTTGAGAACGGTGATATGAACTTTACAAATGAACTCTTTGAGCGTGTTGTTGAAGCGTGGTCAGATGTATTAGTTGAAATTACTGGATAGTCAGCTAACCACCAAAATAGCAGAAGTGGTTATTTCCAAAATAGAAAATACCACGAGGAGGAAAACTCATGAATAAAAAAGAATTTATTGAAAAGCTCAAGGGACATGGAGCATGGTGTACAGAATGCCATGATATCAATGGAGAAAAAGATAGATACGTGAAAGTCGCAAAAGTTAGAGAATTGCTTGAGCAGCTAGACGAACCGCAGAAAGTCAAAGTGCCTGCAGCTATCGACCAATATATTAGAAAAAGAAAATCTGATGGTGACAATTTCCATGAATCTATTCTTGCTACTAGTTCGCTAATTTATGAATGGTACATGGAGAACGCTGAACTTTATGAACAAGCGTGGGTTAACGGATACGAGGTTGAGGAAGAGTCGAAGTGGATAGTTTGCTACAGCACTATGTATCTAAAGAGTCCAATTGAAACAGGACAAATTGAGTCAGTATAAATTACGCCCAAAAAAGAACTAGCATATCATTTTAAAAGCTATAAAGAAGCAAAACAACAGACGTCATTAATAGGTGGCACAGTCGAGAAAGTGTAAGTGTGAGAATGGAATTACTTGAATATTTGGAATCAGAAGCAGATAAACTGCATGAAGAGAATTTTTCCAGTAGTGATGAATTTAGAACGGTGAACCACAGTTTTGTTGAGGGTTTTAATTATGCACTGGCGATTGTTCAAGGCTTTGAGGTGAAACTCAACCCAAACCAGCAGGTCGTGTTGGAATTATTGCAAAAAGCTTATGCAAAGAACAAGTGGATGACTCCTTTTGGAGCGGTGTTTTCAGTTGCTAATGAAAATGATTTTGCTATTAGAGCTTGGTTAACCAAAGAAGAACAATTTAAAGTCCTAGCGGGTTTCATGGAATGGGGAATGAAAGAGGTAGCGGAATGAACTGGAAAAATATTCTGGGATATAGTCTCATAAGCATTTGGCTACTGGGATTCTATATATGGACCTGTAAGGAGATAGGTACCAAGGAAGCTACTAAAACATGGTTTTTAGCCATTTGCGCAGCTTTTATACTTGTTTTTGGGGCTTACCTTATTGGTATTTAGTTCAGCTAACCGACCCAATTGCATAGAAAAAGGTAGCCGACCACCGGCTACCCAACATTGACCAATATCTAGTTTCCGCTAGATTACTTAGAATTTAACATATTCATAAAAAAGCACCAAGCTTTCGCTCAGCGCTATAGGTTATCTAGACAATAACATTATAGCACAAGGAGCGGATGGCATGATAGCGCTATTGAGAGAAGTCGATTTTTATCAAACTAAATGTAATGCAAGAAAAATATTGAAAAATTATCGTAAGTGGGTACGTATAGCGGGAAAGTCAATGATAGATATTAAATCACCAGTCATGTCAGACATGCCAAAAGGTGATAGATGGGGGAACAAGGCGGAAGACGGAATGATCCAATTTATGGAAGCTGAAGCTGAAAGAGATGCTATTTTAGCAGCTTTGATGTCTTTGGGAATAACAAGTCGTCAAGTTCTCTATTACCGCTACTGTGCACCTGATAGTTATTCTAATTATAAAATCGGCCGTGAAATTGGCTACTCTGAGCGCAGCGTTGAAAGACTAATGTCAGAAGCTCTAATTGAATTTGCTGAAGCTTATAAAAAAGGCAGATTGATCGCATATCGTTGAACAATTATTTTGGCGGTTTTTTGCGGGATATTTGGCGGTTTTGCAACGTTTTTCTGCTATATACTATTATTATCAAATTAGTATATTTACAGCTAGTCAGACGAACATCATAAACAGGACAACTGCTAAAAAGTGGAGTAAATGAACAACCATCTGAACTAGCTGTTTTTATTAGAGAGTTATCAAAAATCATAGACTACTCACAATATTCTATGGAAAAAGGAGGTGAACAGCTTCCTCTCTCGGTTTCTACAATCTTAGGCGGCACAATTAAAAAAATAAATAAGGAAGTGAATAGCTCCTCTTCCTTTAAAGTTCACGTGCCGTCTTATTATTATGTCACTGTGGCGGAAGTAGAAGACGCAACAGATAAGCAGAAACTTTCACAGGCGCTATGCGATTTGATCTATTTTAGATAGATATGGGTGGGGCAGTGCCACTCCAGTGACGTAACGCATTAGAAACGTTAGGTTGATTCCGCATACTAGTTAAGTCGGGCGTAATATGATCGGACTGATAATCCGTACCATCCTAATTGTATTCTTTATAAGTCGTGGCGTGTAGCTCAGCGGCTAGAGCGTTTGGTGAATAGCCAAGAGGTCGTCGGTTCGAGTCCGGCCACGTTAATAGGAATTGAATGATGGTCATAATTGACTAAACACTGCAACGACAGCAGACGTGTAATTGTGGATTCCTTCTTTACACATTCGGAAACAACGTGTTGGAACGTTGGGCGTTGATGGATTAATTCAGAGACGTTTAAACATTGGCTATCTTGTCATAGCCTTAATGGAGCAACCGAGCATTCCCATCTGCCAGGCATGGAGTAACAGTGGGTTCCATAATGGAGTAGGTTGCTTAATACATAATCAAGATCGCTTAGGCGTTTTTTTATTTTGAGGAGGAATGAAATGTTTAAACTATCAGAAATCATTAAGAAGTCCGACGCTGAGAAATTAGAACAATTGAAAAAGAAGTTGAAGAAGTAGCAGTCTCCTCGTGAGACTGTTTTTATTTTGCACAAAAAAAGAGGGCTACTGTTTCCGCAATAGTCCTCAATGTAACAAGTATAAAAATATTATCATTACAGAAATGATATTTCAATACAAAAAATAGGCCATCGTTTACACGATGACCAAGTGAAAAACAAACTTTTAAAGGATTCACCCTGAAAGGATTATATCATTTTAACGCTTACAGGACAATACAGAGATGGAGTTGAAATCATGCCAGTGTTGGAAAATGCTAGACACGAAAAATTTGTGCAGTGCCTTATTACAGGCATGACACAACGAAAAGCATATAGAGAATCATTCGCATCATCTAATAGGTGGAAAGACAATACAGTAGATAGTCGAGCTAGCGAGTTGTTGAAGGTTAGTGAGGTTTTGGGTAGGTATAGGGAGTTACAAGAAGAGGCTCAGGACGAGGCAATTTTGACTAGAAAAGAGCGGATGGTGAAGCTTTCAGAGATTGCCCAAGACGATGAGTATCCAGGGGATCAGATCCGAGCAATTGATACATTAAACAAGATGGACGGTATTTATACAAATAAAGTTGAATTATCTGGTGAAGTAAAAGCGAAGAATCCTTACGCTGGTTTAACCACCGATGAATTGAGGCGATTAGCCTATGGCGATGATGGTTGATCTTCAAAAAGTTAAAAAAGATGCTCTGATGGAGTTGGCGAGAAGAAATTACGCGGACTTCTTTTTTTATACTCACAATGGGATGAAGCCTTTGAAACATCAGCTATATATTTCTCCTTACCTGGATCGCATTTCGGATGGTGAGCAATTGTTCATTATAGTAGAATTACCGCCACAACATGGAAAGTCAACATATATAACAGAGACATTTCCAACCTATTTTTTGTGTAAGAATCCTGATAAGCTTGCGATGGTAGTGTCTTATTCGGAAGAGCTTTACAAGAAGTTTGGACGAAAAAACAGAGAACTTTTCAGACTGAATAGTGATATTTTGTTTGAATTGAAATTAAGTTCTGAAACAGCAAGCGTCTCAGAGTGGGGGATTGAAGGTCATCAAGGACAATTGTATTGTACATCTATTTTAGGTGGCGCAACAGGTCGCGGAACAGATCTTTTGATTGTAGACGATCCTGTAAAAAACCGTGCTGAAGCAGAAAGTAAAACGATTCGAGACAAGATATATGCTGAATGGCAAGATACATTTTATTCTCGTTTATCTGCAAATGGGTCAGTGATCATTATTATGACTCGTTGGCATGAAGATGATTTAGCAGGTCGATTACTTAGAGAAGCCCGATTACCTTGGGTCGAGATTAAGATACCAGCGATTGCGGAAGAAAACGATTTGTTAGGTCGTAAAGTTGGTGAAGCGCTAGCTCCTGAAATAGGTAAGGATGAAGAATGGGCAGAGCAAACCAAGGCTGTTACCGGCTCTCGTGGATGGGCATCATTGTATCAACAAAGGCCTACACCAGCTGGTGGTGATATCTTCAAACGATCCTGGGCGAAGTATTACGTTCCATCAATTGAAATGAAGGTAAAACTAGGACTAGGCGATGATGTAAAAGTTATGCCTAGTTCTTTTAGTCAGCAGATACAGTCTTGGGATTGCACTTTTAAGGATAAAAGTACTTCTGACTATGTGGCGGGTCAAGTATGGGCAAGAGATAATGCTGATTTTTATTTACTAGATCGGCATCACGAACGAATGGGCATCGTAGAAACTATGCGAGCTATCCAATCAATGACTACTCGTTGGCCTGAAGCAACGGCAAAACTAGTCGAAGATAAGGCAAATGGTACTGCCGTTATTGAAATGCTACAGAAAAAAATTCCTGGCATGGTTGCGGTGAACCCTCAAGGAGGTAAAGAAGTGCGCGCACAAGCGGTAGCCCCTTTTTGGGAGTCCGGTAATGTCTACGTTCCTCATCCGTTATGGAAAGCATGGACTGATGAAGTATTAGACGAGTTAGAAGCATTCCCTAATGGAGCCCATGATGACGATGTGGATTCGATGTCCCAGGCGCTGGTTAAAATGGATAAACCATTTGATCCAGAAGACGTTAAACCAAATCTGCCCAAGATAAGAGGAAGGAGGAAATAACAATAGGACCGATTGAACGATTAAGACGTAGCAGAAAACAAAAACGTATGCGAAAAGTAATAGGAAATATTCGCAAAGATACTTTGAAAAAAGTAGTTGCTGGCAAGTTTGAAAGTGGGAGGCAAACGAAAGCAAAATGGGATTACGGATTTCTCAAACAATTGGATCAACCAATTAAACGTGAATTACATCGAGAAAAGAAAATCCTTGACTCACTAAAATTACTAAGAGATATCAATCCAGATGCATCAATGGCAGTTTGGAACTTTTTACGTTTGGGGAACCAAGGTCATGAGGTGCAAGTATTTAGTATTGATGGTGAAAATGATGAAGAAATGCAAAGATACATCAATGAAGAATTAGCACCTCGATTAGGGAAAATATACGGTGGAGGCACGGACCAATTAGTAAACGTTCTTAATCTAGCTGGTTTCACGTACGGTGCAGTAGCATTGGAAGTAGAACTCGATAAAACGCTGACTGAGATTGTGGATTTCCATCCGATTCAGCCTTCGAAAGTTGATTTTATTCCCAAAGAAGACACAGGTGAGCTTGAATTGTGCCAACGTAAACCCGATGGAACGTGGTTAAGATTGAATCCTGAACAAGTGTTTTATGTACCTCTAGATCCAGATATAGATGACCCTTATGGAAGAAGCCCTATGTTACCAGCACTCGAAGCAGTCATTTTCCAAGCAGAAGTTCTAAATGACCTTAGAACCATCACTCATAAAATGGGCTATCCGCGTTTCGATGTTTCTGTTTCTACTGAGGCAATTGTTAATAATATTCCTGAACGTCTTCAATATGATAAGGATGGCACAGAAAAGTTTATCAATGAATACATGGACACTATAGAGTCTGCTTTTGCTGAAATTGATATAGACGATGATTTTTATCATGATGACACTATTAAAGTGGAACAAGTATCGGGCATGGGCGGTAAAAGTATTGATTTCAAATCTTTATTAGACATACTAGATAGACAAGTGACAGTTGCACTGAAGCAGCTGCCGATTATGTTAGGACAGAACCAAAGCACAACTGAAACCCATGGGTCCATTCAATGGGAAATCCAAGTGGCTGGTATTCGAAGCATTCAGAATATGACAAAACGTCTGCTTGAAAAAGCCTATACAGTTGCCTTGAGAGTGAAAGGAAGCCAGTCTAGTGTTTCAATTACATTCAATGAAGTTCGTTCGAAAGATCGTCAAGCTGAAGCAACTGCGGAAGCGACAGAGATTAACAACTGGATTTCTAAGGTTAATCAAGGCTGGATCGATAATGATGAAGCCGCCAATGAGATGGTTGGCCATGATGCGGTAGCGGAACCTAAACAGCGACAAGCGGGCTATTCTGATTTATTCGGCAATACTCAGAAATCAAAAGTAGGTGAGGAGGAGGACGATGAAGGACGACAAATCCGGCGTTTCCCAAGTGAGATCTTCCTCAAAGAAAAAGCTAAGTAGCGATCCATTCGTTTACGAGATGAATGAGCCGTGGTCAGCAAATGTTGCCATTGTTGCTGAACAGGCTTATTTGGCATTTACAGACGTTTTATCCAATCAACAACAAATAATCCATAATAAGTTAAACAATGCGCCAGCCCTATCAAATATTGGAAATAATCGTGTCGATTTATCAGATTATCCTAAAGAGTTTCAGGATTGGGTGGAAGAATATGTTTTGAACAACCGAACGTTAAACAAAATGATTGAGGACTGGGAGATGCTGTTCAATGAGTGGTTACTTGGAACGATCATGTTGGTCGGAGAGATTAACTATTTGAACATACCCGTGGAGATACCATTCAGTCCTGAGGGAGTATTTGGTAAGTATGACTTCATAGATAACAAATTAATGGATTGGATCGAATGGAGGGCGAGATTTAGTGCAACAGAAATAGTTGGAACTTCGGCTGATCGTGTTCGTAAATTAATATATGACACGATTTCGGACGGCCCGTATTCAATCGATAAAGTTCAATCTGTCTTACAGCGTGATTATGCGTTCAGCGACGACCGTGCTCGATCAATTGCTAGAACGGAGATACTAACGGCTCAAACAACCGGCCAGTTTAGCTCTGACATGAAGTTTGCTGATGAAGGATTACTACTTGGAAAGGTTTGGCAAGCATCGAATGATGAACGTGTCAGACACTCACATCAAGAAGCGCATAATCAATTTAAGGAGTTCTATGAACCCTTTATTGTTAACGGCGAACTACTGATGTATCCCAGGGACTCAGAGATGGGCGCTGGTGCCAATAATGTCATTCAGTGTCGCTGCACTTATCAGTTACTTTGGAAAGACCTAGATGAAGATAAAATGAAACAATAGGAGTATCTATGAATAATTTGTATATGCTGAAATATTGGTCAGGCAATAAAAATGATACAGAGGGGAAGTTTATGGAAATCAAGTGTACTATTCCAGACGAAGTGGTCGACAACATTTTATCCAAGAAGCCAACTCCATTTATTCGAGGTTTCGTAAATGATGGAGAAGCATTTATTTTACCAACAAGCAATATATACGATATAACGCAAGTTTATAATTAGCACTGAGAGGGGGTGAAAGGATGGGAGAAAATAATTTTGCTATGTCAGTTCATGCGACGGACATTGATGATGAGATACTATCCAAAATCAATAGGCACACGCGACGGAGTTTTGGCGTTGATGAATTGTTTGTTTTTGAGGGTGTGATCAGCGACGACTCGCTCGACAGTTTTAAAACTAGAATGGACCCAGTAACAACTTTAAAGAACTATGCTGCTGATTTGACAAAAGGCGTTTCGCTTTTAGACGGTCATAACACCGAAAAAGAGCCCTTTGGACGTTCATTTGACTCACAGATCAGAAACAAGGATGATCTGACTCAAGTTGTTGCTCAATTTTACATACTGAGAGATAGCAACTCAAATGGACGATCAACAAATGACATTATCAAAAATATCGAGGGTGGTATTATCAGAGATATGTCGGTCGGTTTTATGGCAGGTATAGATGATTATATTTGTTCGATTGATGGTAAACCCATGACAATGTCACCATATTTCCCAGGTGATCGGACAGAAGACGGTCAAGAAGCATTTTACTGGGTCAAGAATGGTCATCTAAGAGAGGTGTCTACGGTTTACAAAGGTTCTAATTCAAATGCCTATATAGAGAAAGCTAGACAGATGATAGATGAAGGCAAGATGGATGAGAACAGAATAGCGGTATTGCAAGAAGGTTTAGGGACTCGTTTCGATGAGTTGGACAAGCCTTTTTTTAATGCATTAAAAAATAATAAAAGAGGAGTTGAAAATTTTAAAATGAAAATTTCAGATGTAAAAAAAGCAATTGAAGATGGTGAAATAACATTGGCAGCACTTAAAAATCTAGTTAACCAGCTTGACAAAGAAAACGGTGGCGATGATGAAGAAAAACAAAAACAAGGTCGTATGGTTCGGTCGGTATTTGGCGATAATGTCACTGAAGACAAGCTTAAGGCTTTAAAAAATGAAGCTAAAAATGGGCGCAAGTACAAAGAAGATCTAGTTGAAAACGTAGTAAATGCTCGTGTAGCTGTTCAAGGCGATGATTTTAATGCCGAGAATTATAAAAAAATGTTAGAACGTGCAGATATTGAATTCATCAAAGAAGAACTCACTAGCTATGAAAGAATGAAAGCTGGAAAATACACTGGCGGTCGTCAAATTGATAATAGCCAAGACGGAAACGACACTGTTGATGTCGTAACAATTAGATAGGAGGAATAAACATAATGGGAGCAATTTTTAATCGCGGGGGAATTATCCCCGAAAGTTATGGACTAAGTTTAACGGTTTATCCTAAAACAGATGTCAAAGCTGGACAACCAGTTGTTTTTGATGCTACGCAAGGAAATTACGGTGTTTCTTTGGCTACAGGCGCTAAAATCGACGGTATTGTTAAAGTCGGAGGGAAAGCGGGTGACCCTGTTTCAATTTATGTAATTGGAAAATCACGTAACGTCAAAGTTGAAACATCAGTAATCGTTGTTGCTGGAGACACAGTCATCTCAAATGCAAACGGAGTTTTTGAAAAAGAGACTGTGGTCGAAGGAAGTAAAGCAAATGGATTGCTAGTTTTGAAAGGAAATTCAGATAAAACAGCGGAGGTGCTAATTTAATGGCAGAATTAAAACTATTTAAATCAGATAAGTTTGCGGTGGGCAATCGAACAATCGAAATGCCACAGCAACATGAATTTTGGGAGGAAGCACGTAAAGCAGCTAGAGAAGAAGGCGTTAGCCAAGATTTGATCAATAAAAATACATCGTTATTAGTGCGTTCATACATTAATCAGAACGATTTAACAATGGAAGATTTCAGAAAGATGCTAAATCCGGCTTTGATTCGGGCTAATGTGGGTTCATTACTCTCCAATGACAATACAAAACCATTGTTTGAAACATTAGTAGAATCTTATGTTCGCGGAGTATTTGAAAAAACTGGACGGGCAGCAGAATTATTGATGGGAACTGTTAATATCGATCAGCAAACTACTTCTTGGTACTATGCTGATGATTACTCTGATGAAGATTTTGACTTCAAAACAATTGCGCAAGGCGGTCCCATCCCAGTAATGACAATCAAGCTAGCTGAAAAGAAAATGATTCAAGTATACAAACGTGGTGGCGGAATTGAACTAACAGATGAAGCCAAAGCAATGAATTTTGATATGCTAGCTGCATTCTTTAATCGACAAGGGTTAGTGCTAGGGCGCACTGACGAACGTATGGTTGTTGACCGTTTATTAAATGGTTATTTTGACGATGGTTCTGATGCACCCGAAGTGCGTGGTGTGGAAACAACAGGGAAATTGACCGTATTAGATGCTTGGGATGCTCAAACATATATGGAAGATGAAACTGGATTCGCTCCAAACCGAGTTGTTATGAATCGTAAGACTGCAAAACAATGGACTTCAATTGAAACCACACAAGGAATGCCTATATTCCTGCAAAATCAATTAGATGGGACTGTTCCTGATGTTTTAGCGTCTAAACCTTTTATTTCTAAACAAATGCCAGACGGTCAAATCATGTTTGTCGATACTAAATTTGCAATCAATGAGTACGTATTTAAGGCGCTTTCTACTGAAAATGAACGGAACATTAAGACCCAAGTAGAGGGATCTTACACAACCAAAACCTCTGATTATGTGCCATTTGAAACTAAGGCTCGTATGATTATGGATTTGAGTAAATCTTTATAGGAGGAAGTCAAATGGCCAGAAAGAAAAAATCTGAAGAAGTTTCTGAAGTGGAAACAGAGAACGTAACCATTGATGCAGAAGTGGAAGAAGAGAAATCGGACCAAACATATTTGACCTGTACTGTAAAAAATCGGCAATTTGTTTCAAAAGGCGTAGTAATTCGACATGGGGAAAGAGCACTGATAGATAAACCATTTTCCCCTGAGTTAAAATTACGAATCAAGGAAGGCTTTATTAAGGAAGTGAGCTAAATGTTCATTGAAAAGGCAGAGATAATTCTTCATTCTCATTTCAAAAAAGAGTTAGAAAAAATCGCTGATGAAGCATTCGAATCACTTATAAATCGGGCGAACAATTACATCACTCAAAAGACTAGATTTGATTATTCGAAGACTGAAAATCCTATTACGATACAGTCTCTAAAAACAATCACTTGGCGTTTGGTTGATTACATTTATTACTGTGATAATGAAATGGATATGGAGAATCGGTTCGAGGGTATCAAATCTGAAAACATCGGAGATTATTCATATACGGTAAAATCAATTGGTGATGATGTTGGGATTGGTATTACCGGAGACTATGAGTTAGATATGTTGCTAGATGCCTTAACAATAGGCAAGCAGAATCCAACTTACTTCAGCGTCAGTGGACCGACTAGAAGAAACCCGGAAAGAGGTGGTAGACGTGTCTTTTGATCGCTTGCTGCCTCATTTTTGTACCATCCAACTTCCTGGTGAAGAAAAAGTGGGAGAAGATGGCTGGGGACGACCGATATACAAACCGAAAGAACCTTTTCAGTCTCATTGTCGCTTTGTTGAAGAAACAATATCTAATAGAGACAATACGGGTTCCGATGTGGTGAAGTCTATCTACATTTTGGTACCGAAAACAACGGAAGTTGATCCAGAAATGGTTATTTCAGACATAGTTGATGTTGAAGGAAATTCCATCACCACAGCCAAACTTGAAGTTGATCGAATCGTTAGACAAACAGGAAGAAAAAGGCTGCACCATAACAAGATTTATCTAAAAGGAGCTGAATGACATGGTTGAAGGGAAAGCCAAGTATGCTTCGGTAACGTTCGAATTAGACGATGGAATGGCTAATTTTGCCAAACAGTTCCCGAGGGTACTTGATGAGGCTAGAGAGCTTGCTGTTGAGTCTATGGGGCGTGTGTGGGCTGATGGAGCTAAAAATATCACGAGAACGGATCATCACATCGATACTGCCGCTTACATCAATTCTATTGGATATGTGGGAAATGAAACTGGACCGAACGGGTCTGATGTAGGACCAATAATACATGATCTAAAAAATGAAGGAAAGACAACCGTTTTAGAAATTGGATCAGGAGTAATTTACGCAAAACCGCTTGAAAAACGATTTAATATATTCGGACGAGCGTTGGATGCAGAAATCGACCGAATGAAAGCACAGAGCCAAACAACAATTAAGAAGTACATTAAAAACAGAATGTGAGGTAGCTAAATGGACTATGTAGATGCTTCAATTAGCATACGCAAATTTATAAAAGCTGCCTTTGAAGATGATTTCAAATCATTCAGGGTGTGGAAAATTGAAGCAGGAGCAGAACTACCATGTCTGCTTGTCAAAACTATTGGCAAGGGTAGCTTGCAGCTTCTTGTGCGTTCTGAGAATGACATTGAAGCTCTCACGAAATGTACAGAGGTCGGTAATTATCTAAAACGGAACTTTGCTGACATTGCTGGCGTTAATGTTTTTGATATCGATTTTCAAATGCCACCGATTCCTGATATAGATGATCAGTCAAAGAAAAACGAGGCGTGGTGTTACATGAGAATTAGCTATTTTGAAAATTAAGGAGGAATCATTTTGGCAGGAAAAGAACAAGAAAAAAAATCAGAATCAAAACAAGTAAACTCAACTACCAAGGAATCAAAAGTTAAAGTAATAGCTAAATCGAATTCTGGAGATGGCACAACATTAAAAGTAAAAATCCAAGGAATTCCAAACGAGATTATTCATGGAGAAATTCTTGAATTGACCAAAACGAAATTACAAAAACTGAAACTTTCTAGCTCGTCATGGAGTTATGAAGAAGTTGAAAAGAAGGAGGAAGATAAATAATGGCTAAAGATCAATTTTATCGTTTTAATAAAAAAGATATTCAAGGTGGCGCTGGACGATTAATCATTGGAGAAGACACTGAGGTTCGTCCAACTAAAATTTCAGATATTATGGATATGGACACATATGAGTTGAAACCTGGATTTCGTGATTTAGGTGGTACAAACGAAGGAATCAATCGTTCTCGCGGGAATGAAACCGAAGAAGTTACAATCGATCAATCAGTTACGCCGATTGATACTACAATTTCAGGCTGGTCTAATACTATTGGTACTACATTGATGGAAACTTCAATCGATAACCGTGCTTTGGCTTGGGCAGGTGGTAATATTACTGAAACGGCAGCAGTTTTGGGAACACCAGCGACGCTTGCAGCTGCAGTGAATAAAGGAACTAGAAAAATTAAAGTTGCAGCTGATAAGGGTGTTGATTTTGAAACAGTTAAATTTGCTAAAATCGGTGATGAAACCATTGCGATTGCGCAAGTTTCTGGAGATATTATAACTTTGAAGAAAGGTGTAACAGCTTCGTATACGGTGACTGATACACTTACCCCTGTCGAAGAGCTAGGGACCAAAACAATCTCATACGGTGCACCAACTTCTGTAGATTCGTACAGCCTGACCTTAATTGTTAAGCGTGAGGATGAATCTTTCTTGATGGTTCATTATTATGAAGTTAAAATCAGTGATAATGTTGAAACGAATCACGGGAAAGAGAAAGCAACACTCCCTGTTTCGTTTACATCATTCGCTCAGGATGACCTACCCGAAGATGAAAATGTCTTCATCGAAATCGAACAAGTATTGTAATTAATGGGCAGAGGTCTATAGTGGATTTCTGTTATAATGTAATTAGGGGTTAGAAGGCTCAAACAGAACTTCTAATTTGGAGGACCCAAACCGAAAGTAGGTGGTTTTATGACCGAAAAAGGTACGGTCAAGCCGAAGGTATACGTGAACGATAAAGGTGAGACTATTTTAACGTTACAACCAAAGTTTACTGAACCGACGACTAAATTTATCGGAGATTATGTTACAAAAATCCGATAAGAATAAAGCGGACTATTTTAGTTCGCTTTTTTATTTTGTCTAAAAAAGGAGAAGAACATGACTGAAAATACAACAGTAGAACAAATCAATAGCGTAGTAACTGAAATGAAAATGGTGGTTTTAGGTGATGGAAGTACAATTCCTGTTCCACGTTTAACAAACAAGAAGGTATTGCAACTTGTGAAGTTTGTTGCAGGAGATGGAATGATTATCTACAGCAAATTTACGGATTGGCGAAAAGATCATACAGAAGTAAATCCAATTTTGGATGATGATGGAACGCAGAAAAAAGATGATAAAGGGAATCCATTATTTGATACTAAATTTCCAACAGTTGAAGAAGGGGTCGAGTTTTTCCTTTCTGAAGTACCTGATGAGAAAATTGCTAAAATTTTGGCCATTCTTTTGGATAAAACCGCTGAAGAAACAGAAGAAATGGATTTCTTTGACACTTCATTGATTGTTGCTGAATTTATTGCAAATACACCTATCGAAAAACTTACGGCACTAGTAAAAAAGATTCGGCCGAAATTTCGAACGATGAGCAAAGAGGAAGTGAAAGAAGCCACTCAGAAGGAACAGACGGAAGAATATCAAAAAGCATCAGTGGTGCAATTGAATCCTTCACCTCAAGCATAATCGAACAGATTCAGTTTGTTTCTTATTTCTATTCAATACCAGAAGAGCGTGTATTGGAGCAGTCGTTTAGTTGGCTTAAAAGAAAATATGAATGGGGAAATAAACAGGAGTATAACGCGCGTCGTTCAAGACAGTATGAGATTCAAATGGCGATAGTGGATTCAGTGAGTATGTTCTTGAGTAATCTGACTGGCGGAGATGGCTATGAGTCAATCTTGATGAAACCGTATGAAGAAGCGATTGAAAAGGCGAAAGGTCAGTTAACTGAGTCTGCTAACAACGATGGCGTTGATACAACTCAGTGGTGGAAAGGAAGTAGAGAAAGTGAAAGCTAATGAAAAAGCAAAATTCAAAGTTTGTGTTGAAATAGAAAACTTAGACGAAATTGAAGAAAAGTTAGCCAAGTTCAATAAGCTAGTAAAAGAAGCCAATTCCCTGGCGAAGGAAATGGCTTCTACTGAACTTGAAATTAAACTTAAAACTTAATTTCAACTGTTTCCTTACAAGATGGACACTTGTTTGCTTTACCAATAACGGCTGTAAATTTCTTTTTGCAGTTAGGGCATTCGATTTCAGTTTTTTTACCCTTCATAGCTTTTTCCATTTGTTTTTTCGGGTCTTTAAAAAACTTTTGTAAATCCTTGTCCATGGAAACCTTAACAGATGCGCGTTTGGCCATAAACCATCCTCCTTATCAAATTTCAGCAAAATACACTGATAAGGAAATTATACCAATAAAAAATACATATAGAAGGGAGTTGAGCAATTGGCAGATGATGTAAATATAGGTGGAGCTAAGCTGACGATAACCGCAGACAGTGGTCCAGCAGAGAAAGCTGTGGCCTCTTTTTTCGGTTGGTTTGAACGTACTGGGGAAAAAGCTACTGAGTTAGCCAATAAAATTAGTAGTGTTGCTGAGCGTGCGGAAGATTTGGGAAAAAAAGGAACAGCGTCAACAAAATCCATGGTCACTAGTTATACAGATTTAAAAGATCGAGTGAGTAAAACGACGGAATCGTTCAATAGTTCGAAAAAAGCTATCACGGATATGACTAGCTCTGGTACTAAGGGTTATCAGTCAATGACGGCTAAGATTACTGATTCAAATAGTGTCTTATCAACAAATAGTAAACAAACTTTCAGTCAGATAAAGAGTGATGCAAAAGTATCCTATTCTGAAATGACTAAAGACAGTAAAACGATGAATCAAGCTCTAGTTATTTCTATGAAAAGCAGCTTATCAAATCTGAAATCTAGCTTTTCTGATTTGAAAAATGGCTTTAAGACCATTGGTAGTGCGATGATTGATCTTATTAAGTCACCTATTGAAAGAGTTAAATCAATCCCAAGCACGGTACAAAGTGCAATGAAATCTGTATCAAGCTTTATAAGCTCGGGATTCGCCCAAGCAAAAAATCAAGCAATATCACAGATACAGTCTATCCCTACAAAAGCAGCTCAAGTCTTAAATAGGACAAAGGATGTTTTTGTAACTGGATTTAATTCTGTTGTTAATTCAACAGCCGGTGCAGTATCAAAAATCGGGAATGGACTATCTCAACTTCCTTCAAAAGCGTCACAAGTTGCGTCAAACATAAAAACGGGATTTATCAACGGAATTAAGGATATACCAAATCGGTCATCGAGTATTTGGGAGTCAGTAAAAAGCGGGGTTAAAAGTTTACCTCAAGCTGCGATGACTGCTGGAGCCTCATTAAAGAACCATTTATCCAACGGATTTCAGACTGTCTTATCAAAAGCAAAATCCGTATTTCCAAGCGTGAAACATGAAGTTAAAACTGGAGTTGAAGATTCCTCTAGAAACGCCAAATCAGCTGTTACTGATCTTGCCAGTGCCTTTGGCTTAGTTGCATTGGCTTCTAAAGCATTTAGCTTAGTTAAAGATTCTGTTGGTGGAGCTATTAAGCGCATTGACACTCTTAACAACTCAACGCGTGCTTTTGAAAACATGGGTTTTACGGCCAAAGAAACTAAGTCCGCTATGAAGGGGCTTGAAAAAGGAATCCAAGGGTTACCGACAGCACTAGATGAAGCAGTATCTGGTCTACAATTAATGACCGCATCAACGCAAGATATAGGAAAGTCACAAAAAATATTTAACGCAGTCAACGATTCCATTTTAGGTTTCGGCGGAAATACCGAAATGGTTAACAACGCAGTGCTGCAGATGTCTCAAGCGTTCGCCAATGGGAAGATGGATGCTGAAACATGGAATTCAATGATGAATAGCCAAATGGGTCCGACTCTGAATGCAATGGCTAAAGAGATGGGTATTACTACGGGTGAACTAAAATCCGGTTTATCAGAAGGGTCTATTTCAGTTGATCAATTCCAAGAAGCTCTTATTAAATTAGATAAAGAAGGTGGAGGGGGGCTTAAGTCCCTTCAAAAAATTGCAAAAGACTCTACTTCTGGTATCGGTACATCGTTTCAAAATATGAAAACAGCAATTGTACGCGGTACGGCAAATGTCATTAAAGCCTTTGACGCATTTTTGAAAGAAGTAACTGGGTCAAATATTGCAGAAGTACTAAATACAGTGGGAACGAAAGCAGAGAATGGGTTTAAAAAATTAGAAGGAGTTTTTAAAACAATTACTCCTTATGCTAAAGTGTTGTTTACTGTTTTGAAACCTTTACTGCCAATCATTAAAGGAGTTTTAGCAGGTTTTTTAGCGTATGGATCACTTGTTACAGTAATAAGTGTTATTTCTAAGCTACAATCAGTTTTAGCTGTCTTCTTTGCTACGGCTGCGGCTAATCCTTTTGTTTTGATAACAGCTGCTATTGTAGGATTGATTGTCGTCTTTAAAGAAGCGTATAAACGATCCGAAACATTTAGAAAAATTATAGACACTCTAGCAGAACCGTTCAAACGTCTGGCTAAGGCAATCGGTATTGTTGCAAATGCTTTTAATACAATATTTACTAAAGGGCCAGGCGAAAAAATGGCTAATTTACATAAACAATTAGCAGAAATTTTGCCGATAGAATTAGTAAATAGTATATGGAAAAAGATTGCATCTCTAAAAGCAGCATTCGACCAACTAAAGATTATTTTCAGCTTAGTTGGAAAGGTTCTTGGCGGAGAAGTGATAAGCTTCAAAGATGTTTTTGATAAGTTTGGGGAGTATTTTAGTTTAGAGCAAATCAATATTATAATGCGGTTTGTTACTGCCCTTCAAAAAGTTATTAATCCAATCAAGCAAACGATAAAAGATTTTAGAGCAGCTTTTGACTTGAAGTTAGAAAAGAAAGATTACGCTGGAGCAATCGAAGAAGTTACAAACGTAATTTCAGAAATTGCAGGCAAAGTATTAGAAGGTATTCCATCTTTATTGGCAACAGGTGGGCGTTTAATGATGTCTATTGTAGAAGGTATGGGAATCAATGTACCCGAATTAATCACAAAACTAACTACCGAAATATTACCGAATATTTTAACTTCTTTATTAAACGCAGCTTCTTCTTTTGTGAACATAGGTATCCAATGGATAAACAACATTATTTTAGGAATTAATAGTTGGCTGCCTCAGTTATTACCAATTGCCTCACAAATAGTTTCAAATTTAGTGACGTTTCTAACTACAGCATTGCCACTTATCTTTCAAGTTGGAAGTAAAATACTATTCAATATCATTGATGGCATTTTCCAAGCGTTGCCTAATTTAATTAATATAGCAATTCAAATAATAAGTTGGATTGCATCAACTATCGCTCAAAATTTGCCAATCATTTTTAATAAAGGATTAGATATTGTTCTTAATTTAATCCAAGGTATTTTGACTAAGTTTCCTGAATGGTTTGGAATGGCTATTAAATTAATTGTCCAGTTTGGAACAAAGTTGGCAGAAAATTTCCCAACTATTGTACAAAAAGGATGGGAATTGATGACAAAACTAATTCAAGGAATCGGAGAACGAATCCCAGCATTACTTGCCATGGTTGTCAAATTTATGGGACAAATGATTGGTAAGATTTTTGAATACTTACCCGACTTGATTATCTTAGGTGCAAAGCTAATTATTGGATTGATTAAAGGACTTTGGGAGTTTGGTGAGGGATTAGGTAGATTCGTTATCGGCTTTTGGGATTCATTAAAAAAAGGGTTCTCAAAAATTGATTGGGCTGAAATCGGTCGAAATGTAATCGATGGAATCATAAAAGGATTTACAAAAGGATTTGACAAAGCCAAAAAGACAGTGACCGATCTAGCAGGTAATGTGGGCAAGTGGTTTTCTGGTAAATTAGATATTCATTCTCCATCCAGAGTAATGATTGGGATCGCTAAATGGGTTCCTGAAGGCGTAGCAGTTGGAATTGAAAAAGGACTTCCGGTAATTGAAAATGCTGTTTCTACAATGACCGACATGATGACTAAGGCAGTTAAAGATTCTGAACCTATTGGTTTATCGAATGATGTTATTGCGACTGAAAGCTACGGAATGCCTGATGCTACTCAAATGCAGGCGTCAGCTCAACAAGCTTCAAAGGCTGGTAATCAAGGCATGACGGATTCAACGCCACAGTTGCTCCAAACAGCTTTAAATGCGGCTAATGGTATTCTGGGACAGTTTAGTTCAATTAGCCCTTCTATGGTTACTCAGGGCGCCGATTGGCTAACTAACTTCATGAATGGATGGAACTCAGTTTTGCCAGCAATGATTACCAGTGTTCAGACTTTCATTGCCCAATACACAACGTTAATTACTAATCAGAATAATCCGAATTATCAAATGGGAAGAACCTGGATGCAGAACAAGTTGAATGGATGGAATAGTCTCGTTTCAACATTCATTACGATTGTGAGAAATTTCTGCAATCAAGTATTGAATCTATTGCGAAGCTTTTATAATGCGATGTTCCAGACTGGTAGAACATGGCTTCAAAATCTACTAAATGGTTGGAACTCACTTTATCAAACATTCATAAATCGTGTGAATCAACTTGGAAATGACGCTATCAATAATTTACGATCGAAGTCGGGCGGCTTTAATAGCGCTGGACGTTTTTTGATGCAATCGTTGATAGACGGCATCAATGCGATGGGCGGATCACTTGCTAATACGATGAATAGTGTGGCTAACAAAATGATTGGTGGCATCGGAAAAGGTGTCAACGGAGTAATCGCCGGTGTGAACCATGTAATGAAAGAAGTGGAATCTGACAAGAGATTAGGAGATTGGTCACCGCCAAAATACGCTAAAGGAACGGATGACCATCCGGCTGACGGTCCTGCGATTGTAAATGACCAAAAAGGTTCTAAATATCAGGAAATCATCCAAGAACCAGACGGCTCTACTTTCATGGCTAAGGGTAGAAATGCTTTAGTTTGGCTTAAAAAGGGTGCGAAGGTACTCAATGCAACAATGTCCGAGCGAGTATTAAAAGCACAAAATAATTTTGGAAGTATGATTCCGAAATATGAAGACGGCATTGGAGAGTTCGATATTTTCGACCTCATTGATGATGAAAGAGCCTTCAAAAAACTTATTGATCAGCGTGTAGATTATAACAGTATCGTCGAACCTTGGAGAAACATGACAAAAGCGGGCGTCAAATTGATGACTAACGCTGCCTATCCATTTGCACAAAAGCATGTCGAAGACGCATTTGGGGGCGGAAGTTTTGACGGTGCAATGAATGCGAATAATGTTTATCAATACTTAGTAGATATCGCTCAAAAAGTCATGTCTAAATTCGGAGGATTAACAATAACTTCTGGATATCGTCCTGGTGATCCTTATTGGCACGGAAAACATCAAGCTCTGGATATTTCTGGTTACCCTTACGGTAGTCCAAGATATACGGAAGCGGCCAATTGGGCGTTTGAGAAATTCCCTAAACAGATTGCATACGTAATAACTAACGGTAGAGTTCGTGACCGGATGGGAATTTCAGGACAAGCAGCAACAAGTCAATGGGTACCATGGCCAGATAATGACCATTACGATCATATCCATTTAAATGGTGCGTTGGGTTCGGGAGATATTTTTAAAGCCGGAACTGATGTTGCTGGAGGCCTTCCTACTTTGGGTGGTTCAGGCGTTGAGCGTTGGCGTTCATATCTAAAGAAAGCACTGAAGATGAATAAATTACCAACATCTCAAGCATATGTCAATGCGTGGTTGTCTCAAATTCAGAGCGAATCAGGCGGAAATGAAAAAGCTATTCAACCAGGAGCAGACCCAGACGGAGACGGGTCAGGGCCGGCAATTGGATTACTGCAAACCAAGAGAGGAACGTTTTTAGCAAATGCCTTTCCTGGCTACGGCAATATCATGAAAGGCTTTGACAATATGTTGGCTGCTATTAGATATGCCAAAGGCCGCTATGGTTCAAATATGCTTGGTGTTATCGGTCATGGCCACGGATACGAGAATGGTGGTTGGATTACTCAAGATGGCCTTTATCGCGCTGGAGAGAAGGGAAATCCCGAAGTGGTTCTTCCTGTCACTAAACCAGCTAGAGCGATGGAGTTAATCGGTCAAGCGTTGAACTATATGGCTCAAAATGGTTCTGGAATCATCCAATCAGCAACAACAAGTCTCAGTAACATGGCTTCGAACATGACATTAAATCTAGCTGATTTAATTGGAGTTGATACTCAGGCAATTCGGACCAACTTTGAAGGTTCGACAAGTCTGGACTTTAAGGAAGTTATCCGTTTGCTTAATGTTAGCAATCAATTACTAACTGAAATTCGTGATCAAGATTCTGATATCTATATTGACAAAGAAAAAGTTGGTAAGAAAGTGGCACCAACAGTCGCAAAAGAAAATGCTCGAAATGAAAGGTTAGCTGAAAGAAGAAAGGGGCGAGTATAATCGCAGAAACGAAAATGAGTTTCAGAGGGATTGATTTTTCTCGGTGGTTGATCATCAGTGAGATTACTCGTCCTACAAAGAAACGTGAATACGAAAAAGCCGATTTAGTAATGGGCGAAAAGCTGCTCTATGCAAAAGATAGTGCAACGATGATTACAGTCAAAGGCTGGATCATGCGTCACAAAAGAAATGATTTTACTGATGTAAATACACTCAAAGATGAAATGTATCGTGTGCTCTATCAAGAAGATGGTACTGATGGAAAACTCATATTCACAGATCAAGCGGATCGTTATTGGTCCGCTCGATTTGAGGGTGAAATCGTTCCCCAATATGTAAATCGTGATGCAGCAAAAGTTGAACTGACTTTTAAGGTGCCGGAAGGTGTGGCGTATGCGATCGAAACAGACTACTTCACGAATGCTGATCCAGCTAAAGAAAATCTGTGTCTTGATAGTGAGTTTCAAAATATTCCTCATTACTGGAAGGATTACTGTCATCTAGGCGCGAAATACAACGGATCGAATACTCTATACGTTGATTTTACTGATTTAGTTACCATTTATGGTAAAGAGAATCATTTACCAAAATCAGCTGAATCCACAAGACCTTTTAATGGAAAAGTTGGGGACTATGTGAGTTTTGGGGCATTGGTAAATTTTGAAGTATTGCCAAATGACGGCACAGCGAACCCTGGAGTAGTAATACTTGAGGAACGCTCGAAAATCGGTGGAGAAGTATTAAAACATCATTATGTTGAAGTGTCCGCAAAGGAAAATGAATGGCAGACAATCAAACAGACAATCCAAATTACGAATGAGAATACAAGGGCTCTGCTTTTGACTTTTGGTGTTCGTGGAAATACTCGTATCAGAATCGGTCAACCGCATTTTAATTTAGGCTCAACGCTGAATCCTTACGTAGCTAGTAAACTTACTGTGTCAGATAAGGTTGAAGTCACTCACTACGGTACTTGGAAAGCAACGCCTCAAATCGAGGTGACGATGCAAGGTGAGAACGGCTTAGTTGGACTCGTTAATTCAAACGGCGGAGCGCTCCAATATGGCGACTCTGGAGACGTGGATACACAACGATCGAAAGGAAAACACAAAGTCGTCGATCAGCGCTTTAATACAGCAATCGGTTCTGGAATGCTGCCAAATGACACGACAATGCCGTCCACGTATCCGAATTTTATGAGTAATCCAAAAACGCCTAATCTGGTTCAAGGCACAATGACTTGGGATAGAGGAGATTCCGTTTATCCTGTTTTTCAAAGCGTAGCGGACATTGGCGTTTGGCACGGGCCTAGCCTGGGTTTTCAGATTCCAAAAAGTTCAAACAATACGAGCGACGGCGACTTTTTAAGTGCGCAACGTGTTACTTTTGACAATGGTTCAACCGTTAAAGCAGCACGAGGACGCATGGAATTCGTAATTGCTGATGAGAATAAGAAACTTTTCATGGCAGTTGTGATTCGAGACAGCGATCAATTTAACAGCGAGTTAACGGTGGAATTTTGGTACAAAGACAAGCAAGTTAAAACTGCTAGTCTGCCAAGGAAAACTTGGAACGGAAACTTTTTCGAGATCCACATGGATCGTATGGAAAGCAATACAAAATTGAGATGGCGGTTTAGCCAGATCAAGTCACTAAATCCTGCAAACGATGGGGCGTTTACCACTCATGACCACGAGTTCTTTATGAATTTCCCAGAACGCGAATTGACGAATGCGGTCTATGAGAATGCTTGGTTTTTACGTTATTCGGATAAACAGCATAATTTGATGAATTGGTGGGACTCAAAGCTTTACTGGACGAACGAAAACGTTTTTACAAATAAAAACAATCTATTTGATGATCGTGATTTCGTTGAGATCGACACGAAAACTCGGAAAATATTA
The DNA here is from genome assembly GCF_045862035.1 of Enterococcus hailinensis. Classification (NCBI taxonomy): domain Bacteria; kingdom Bacillati; phylum Bacillota; class Bacilli; order Lactobacillales; family Enterococcaceae; genus Enterococcus; species Enterococcus hailinensis. Next base: position 58,845 of record NZ_BAAFRV010000004.1, read on the forward strand.
GTTAACGGTGTAGAGGATCGCACATTGCACAAATTAGGTAATGAGTATGAAAAATTCCAATTAGATTACGGCAAGCACACGATTCAAGTGGTGCCGAGTGATTGGGCACTAACGCCGATCGTGGGAATTACTTTAAGGAGAGTCTTTTTATAAGTCTCTCTTTTTATTTTGGAAGGAGGGCGGTCAATTGGATTTTTATTTCACGGATCGTCAATTTGAATTGCAAGAAATCGTGTCCACCAACACTTCTACAGCGATCGTCATGGCTGGCGAAGAAGATAAACTAAGCATCGAAAATGGCAGTCGTACGCTTACAGGTACGCTTTACTTTACGAATAAGCAATCTGCACAAGTGAAAGTAGCAGCTGCAATTGGAAATTACATTCTTTATCACGATAAAAATGAAAAAGACGTATGGATGACGATCGTAGAAATCGAACACAATCCGCTGAACGGCACGCATACATTTGTTGCAGAAGATGCCGGACTTGATTTGTTGAATGAGTTAGTTGGTCCATACAAGGCTGATAAAGCTTACAATATCGCCTATTACATTAATAAATTTACGTTTGATTCAGGATTTGAAATTGGCTTTAACGAGATCCCTTCACTCACTAGAAAACTTGAGTGGGACAGTGAAGATTCAACCGCTTTGGCTCGTGTACTGTCAGTAGCAACACAATTTGACAACACAGAAGTGGAGTTTAGTTTTTCCGTTGAAAATACAACTGTATTAAAAAAATATATCAATATCTACAAGAAGCGTGGCAAAGACAATCGTCAAACGCTCTATGTCAATGTTGATGTAAATAATATCGTTGTTAAATCAGATATCTATGAGTTAGCGACTGCAATTTATGCGCAAGGCGGAACGCCTGACGGGAAAAATAGCCCAATTAATTTAAAAGGCTACAAATGGACAGACCCTAATGGACGATACGAATTGACTGCAAGTTCAGGGATTTTAAAGGATAAAGAAAACGGAGCGAAATGGTCCAGATTATTACCGGGCCAAGCGAATCCTAACGGTGCGTATATTTTACGACGTAAATCTTATGAGACGACTAATCAAAAAACACTGTTAGATAATACACTACGAGAATTAAAGAAGATTTCTGATCCAGCTATCAACTATGAAGTGGATATAGCTGATTTACCAGAAGGCATAAATATCGGTGATACGATTTATTTAGTCGATGAAAACGAGGAAGTTTATCTAAGCGCACGTGTACTGGAATTGAGTTTCATGTATTCAACAAATTCATATACCGCAGTTTTAGGAGATTATCTAATCAAACAAAGCGGAGTCTCACAAAGTTTAAACGAGCTTGCTAATGATTTAAAAGATCAAGCAAATCGAAAAAAATACGATGTGAAGTTAGAAGCGACTGCGCAAGCGTTTGTTGATAAAAAAGGCACGATTACAATTGTTGCAAAAGTTTTTGATGGAACACTTGATGTATCAACAAATTTCAGTGAATACAAATGGTCACGTATTGACTCTGAAGGTATCGCTGATCCTGATTGGACAAATATCACTAATACAGTGACGATATCGGCTGACGATCAACCGCTTTGGACGTATAGCTGTGAGGTCAGCAATCAGCTTGAAGACGGCATTCTATATGCAATAGGTTCTGACCGATTAACGATCACCAACTTATCTAACGGAGTTGACGGTAATGACGCAATTTTACTAAACATAACTAGTGTTAACGGCAATATTTTTAAAAATACTGGTGTCTCAACTGTTTTGACCGTTGCAATTATTGTTGGAGAAACACGTATTGAAACATCTGAACAATTATTAAAATTTTTTGGCTCAACTGCTTATTTACAATGGCAGATAAAAAGAGTAGGAGAATTAGAATTTACAAATATCTCGCGCAGTGATCCTCATTTATCTGATGAGGGTTTTTTATTTACTATCGGAGTTAAAGATATCGAAGAAAAAGCAACATTTAACTGTATTTTGGACTATTAAAGGAGATGAAAGAATGGCAATCAAAGCAAGTAATACAATTACACTAATACGTGTCGATGATGGTCAAGATGGTGATCCAACTGGTGTCACTGAATCAGCAACGGTTCCAGCCAATCCATATTCTGGGATGCTTTGGAAGTGTACTGGTACACTAGCTGGCTATCAACAGAATGCAATTTATCGATGGAACGGTTCTGAATGGGAGTTGTTCTTTTTTAGTGCAGCAAATATTCAAGCAGAAACGTTGTCGGCAATTACAGCGGATTTAGGAGAGGTAACTGCCGGAACCATCGATGGGGTAGATATTAATGGGTCTAAGTTTAAAAACGATTATCAATACACAGAAACTGGCGGAACTACGAGAACAGGAAAATTAGATATTAGTTTAGGGTCAATGCGTAATGAGTATAGTTCTACAAGTGGTCTCGAAGGCTTTTTCTACATTGATCGAGATGGAAATATAATTAGTGCTAAAAACAATAATGGTCAGCAAAGTCAGTATCAGCTTACTCCAGATACTCTAACGATGACTGGTTTAGGCTATCTGGGCTCAATTACCTCAAAATATGCTTCTCAGATCAACTCCGTTGGTAATAAGCTGTGGTCTGGTGAGTGGTTCGTATCAGCTTCTCAAACGATAACGCCAAGTATTAAAATGAGCGATTGTTTAAACGGGTGGGTGCTTGAGTGGCGAGGTTACACTAACGGAGCTTCAATAGATGGAGATTATAATTACACCTACATTCCTAAAATTCACGGAGCTGCACATAGCGGTGCGGTAATGTCTGTTTGGGTCGTCGGATATAATGGTGCTTCTTTTAGAAAAATTATCTATGTGACGGATTCGAATCTTAAAGGCCACTCAAATAACGCATCATCTCCAGCAAATACTTCTGTACTTACAGCGGTTTATGCATTTTAGGTTTAGAAAGAATGATTTTATTGAAAAACATTTACCAAATATTTGATGCAAAACAGCCTGACGGGACGTGGTTCAAAAAATATGAAGTGCCTGACTCGCTAGACCTGCCGCATAATTATATTGACATTGATCCACCCGAAAACTTAATTAACCCACGCTTTATTTTTGGAACAGGGTGGGTCGAAGACGATGACGCTGTTGTAGATAGTTTAAAACAAGAAAATAAAGAACTGAAAGATCGGCTGAATATGACCGAGGGCGCATTATTAGATTTAGCTGATCAAATTTTAGCCGTGAAAGGAGGTGTAGCATAATGTATTCAAATTTAGAGATGTTATACGCTATCCACGTAATTGAAGGAAAACGTACGATAGAATCTGTACCAGCTTCTATCCGCGAAAATGTGAAAGAAATCGTAGAGAATTCAAAAAAGCAAGAAGAAAAAAATTAATCGTTGCAGGAGCAATCGGCTTTTTAGCTGGTTGCTTTTTATTTCTAGTAGGAAGGTGGTAATCATTTGGGATGGAGTTAGAAGCGCAGGTTCAACAGCACGAAGACAGGCTAAAACAACATGACAAAGAACTGAGCAGATTAAATGATGTGACTATAGAAATGCAAAAATCGATGAACGAAGGGCTTGCTCGTGTTGATGAATCAAACCGGTTTTTAAGAGAGCAAAATACTCGTCAATCGGAACAAAACGCTGAAATTTTGAGAGAGGTCCTAAATCGTAACAAAGAAGAAGAGAAGCATAAGTACGAACTACGTATGATTGATAAGACGAACATATGGAAACTAATCTTGGGAATTGGTGGTGGTGCTGGCGTTGCATTTGCATTCGTGCTGGAATTGCTTAAATTTTTTAGGGGGTAATTAAATGAACATTAATTGGAAAGTTAGAATGAAAAAGAAAACATTTTGGTTGGCGCTATTGCCGGCCATTTTTTTATTGATTCAAACAATCGCTGACCCGTTCGGTTACAAATGGGATTTCGTAGTGTTGAATCAACAAGCTGCAGCAATCATCAATGCAGCGTTTGGTGTGTTAGCAATTTTGGGAATAGTGTCTGATCCAACAACAAGTGGGCTATCAGATAGCGATCAAGCGTTGACATATAAAGAGCCTAAATAATGAAAGACTAACTATATAGAGTCAAGTGAAAATTAGCTAAATCAAAAAAATATTTTATAACAGTTAATTCCAAAAAATGAGTACAACAAATAGACCTTTCACTATTAGATTTTTTTGATTGTTCAATAGCTAATCGGAAACAATCTTATAAGGTTCATTTTTAGTTAAAATAGCATGAATCACATAACAAAGCTTACGAGAAACAGCACCTAAGGCCGTCAGATGATGCTTTCCCTCAGAAATTTTTTTCTGATAAAACGCGCGAAAAACAGGATCACATTGAGAAGCAACTAGAGCAGCTGAAAACAAGGCTTTTCGTAAGTATGGAGATCCACGCTTGCTCATAACATTATGTGTTGCTTCGTATTGCCCAGATTGGGACACAGACGCGTCTATGCCAGCATAAGCAACCAGTTTTTTCGGATTAGAAAATTTGCGAATGTCTCCAATTTCACCAAGAATTGTCGCGCCATTTATAGGGCCGATTCCAGGGATTGTGAGAATAACAGAGTCTAAATTACTCATTATGCGCTTAATTTCTTTTTCAGTTTCTTTTACTTGGCTTTCGATGAATTTCAATTGTTCAATCATGGAGCGTAATTGAAATGTAAAAGCTTCTTGAGCAAATTTCACTCCAAAGGAGTTAGAAGCTGCTTGCTTCAATTGATCTGCTTTCTCTGGCTTTATTCGGTTCCTGCTTAACTCAGCTAAGTATTGAGCCAACGTTTCTGCCGAAATTTCTTCTAGCTCTATAGGAGAACTAAACTCAAGCAATAACTCTTTAGACGCTTTTCCGAAAATACCTTGTTTAGAAAAAATTGATGCATATTCAGGAAACACTTGATCTAGTACAGCTATGATTTTTCGTTTGAAGTCGCTTGCGGTACCTACTAAATAGGTTCGGTAACGTGAAAGTTGTTTTAACGAAAAAACATTTTCATCAGACAATACTGTTTCTACAAAGGAACCGTAACGCATCAAGTCAGCAATCAAAACAGAATCAATAATATCATTTTTTCGTTTTCTGATTTCTGTTCCTTTGCGCCAGCCATCGGTTTGAAGAGGATTCACAACGTGAATCAAAAAGTCTGATTCGTGGAGGTATGAAAAGATGGAGAGCCAATAATGACCCGTAGCTTCCATTCCGACAATAAAGTCAGCGGGAGTCTCTGAATATTTTGAAAGCCGCTCAATCAGGGAATCAGCTCCTTCAGTAGTGTTAGGGAAAGAAAAACCTTTTAGGATCACTTTACCTTCTTCACTCATTAAAGAAGCCACGTGAGTTCGCTTGCCGATATCAATTCCTAAGAAGTACATACATTTGACCTTTCTAAAAAAATATTTTGGATTGAAACCCGCTCAACTGAAAAGCGTCACTACCTTGTACGAGATACGGAGTAAAGCAAAAACTTTCAACATCTAACTCATACGTAATCCACTTATCAGAGAGAGGTGCCAGTCTTTCGATTACGAGCTTCAAAACTCAAGGAGGCAACGGCATAGCCTCTCAATCCAATAAATATATTATCTCAAAATGAATGAGTTAATACCAAATTAAAATAACGATGGTTCATAGGGTTATCCAATTAAAACCGGAAGGTTAAAACCCTAACTCTAATATACAAGGAGGGGAAGCAAATGGTTCTAAACGGAGTAGACGTTGCAAGTTGGCAAGCAGGCATTGATTTTTCTAAAATTGCCTGTGATTTTGCGATTATCAAAGCAACGGGTGGCAAAAGCTATGTAAATCCACATTGCGATACACAATACCAAAGTGCTAAAAAGTCTGGAAAATTATTAGGTGTTTATCACTACGCTCATGAGTCTGGAATGGAAGGTACAGCAGCGCAAGAAGCACAGTTTTTCTTGGATAATGTGAAAGGTTACATTGGCGAAGCTATCTTGATTTTGGATTGGGAATCGTCAAATAAAGGAGACGTGGCTTGGGCAAAAGCGTGGTTAGATTATGTTTATGCTAAAACTGGTATTAGACCTTTGTTTTACACTTACACCGGCGTTCTGAATAGCTACAATTTTAGCTCAATTGCAAACGCTAATTATGGTTTGTGGATTGCGAATTATGGTACAGATGCTGCAATCAATGGATTCAAACAACCTAGCGGACCTGTCAGTCCTTATTGGACATCAACAGCAATGTATCAGTATTCTTCAAATACATTCTTGAGCGGTTGGAGCGGAAGACTAGACGCTAATGTTTTTTACGGAGATAAGAACACATGGAAAGCATATGCTTCAAAAGAAGGCACAATAACTGGCTCTTCGACTACGAACAGTAGTACGCAAAAACCAGAACAACCTAAAAAAACGAAAGAGGGTAATGTAATGTTATTGTTTAAAGATAAGAAAAATGTTTACTGGTTAGTAGGAAATCAATATACGTATGTAAAAAACCCAGCCGATTTATATCAAATCAAGATCATGATGCAAAAAGCTGGATATGATACACATGAACACACGAACAGCAGTCAAATTGCATATATCAAAAAGATCGCAAAAGAATCGAAGTAAACAAACAGCCCTCTACATTATCGTAGGGGGCTTATTTTTTTAAATGATACTAAGGGGGGTGTGGTACAATGAAAAGAAAAAGCAAAGGTGTGTCGAATTTGCCAATTTACAAAATTATATATAAAGATGGTAACGAAAAAATTTGGGGGCTGTTTGGAAATAGGCGCACGATTATCCCACCAGAAAGCCTAGATAGCATTAAAGCCCTTTTTAAACAAGACAACATAGAAACTTACAATTATAATGATCCTATTATTGATACTCTCGAAAGAGTGTCTGATTTATCCAGTGAGAGATACATCCAATCTATTGCGCTTTATAAAGACAAAGCAGTTTCAGAGATTTCAGGAGAAACAATTTTAATTGGCCCCTCTATTGAACTAATTGCAAAGAATGAGCATGACGAAGTATCATTTATAGCTGCAATCAATTTAGTGAATATTACTGAAACAGTTACGGTATCATCCGCTTTTTCAAAATTAAATAATACTTTAGACTACCTTGATGATATAGAAGTTAATCGAATGGAACAGCCTAATAGAGATTATCAAAATGCTAAAAATATGCAAGTAACCTTTGATGTTAATGCAAAACTAGAAGGATTTGGAACATACGTATTTAAAACAACTATTACCTTTGAAAACGGGTACTCAGAAATGCACGAAATTCTTGTTCCCGTAGTCAGAGAAGAGGTGGATTAGTTGTCTAGTAATAATTGGTCGGGTGAAAAAGTTATACCTATATCAAATAATAAGCGTAGTAGTGGGAGCAACTCTGGAGGTGGAGGCGAGATGTCGAACTATGTGACTAAAGAAGAATTTAATAAAGCAATTGTAGATTTAACTCACCAAATAGAATTAAATCAAGTAACACTTTTATCTAAGTTCGAATCTGTTCAGAACAAAATGGACTCCATATCAGAAACTATTCCTGATAAATTGCAAATTGCATTAAATGAACAAAGTAAAGAAGATAGAAGGGATGTTATCGAAACACGTCGATATATTATAGGTACAATAATTATCGGTCTGTTAAGTGTAGCGATATCTTTATTTACGTGAAACGAAACCTCTCAGACTTAATTAGTTGGGAGTTTTTTTTATAAGTATATAATGCTTGCAAAGAAATCGGTTTCTAGGTAACATCTACTCTATTGGGAAGTCACTCGCCCATAAAAAAAGGGAACGTCAGATACAGTTACTTGGGGAAGTGGACTGTGGGGAAGATCTGACGTTCTATTTCTTTATTGTAACACGTTTAAAAAATAATAATACTCATTTAAAGTACCCTTAGTTCAATTGGTAGAATACTCCGGTTCATATCGGAAGATGTAGGTTCGAATCCTACGGGGTACATATAAAATTATAAGTTAATCAGTTTGATAATTTCGGATAAAAAGAGCGAATCGATTTTTATGATTTGCTCTTTCTCTGTTGATGATAGAGTGGTATTATTGCTCTATAATATTCGGAGGTTTCGTATGGAATTACTTTTAACAGACCAACAAGCTCAATATCTTATAAAATTATTTAAAACTACTTTAGAGAGACATGATATCTACCTATCAGAGAAATCTCAAGGTAGTATTCAATTAAAGTCATTTGAAAATCAATATGAATTTACATTAAGATATCATTTTTCAATAGGTAAGAAAACGATCCATTTCATGGATGATGAAACAAAACACACATTATTCAGAGTTCACTTAAGTGATGGATTTCATAAAAATGCTAATGGTGAAAGAGTCTACGGGAATAGAATTAATGTTTTTTCCGAAAGCGAATATTATGCAAAACAAGCTTTGGGAGATACGTCTACTCACTACAAGTGCTATTCACTACCATATGATGTTATTAATGACACTGACGATTTTTTTAAATTATTCGATAACATTTGCGAGTATGCAAATATTGAAAAACAAGGTAAAATAAATATAGAATTATCCAACCAAGAAATTTTATTCTAACTATACTAATCTAAGAAGGTGAATATCTGATGCAAGCCAAAAAAATCGCAAATAATTATATTGAATGGGTGAAAACTAATTATAATTTTAGAGATTTGAATGAAAATGGAACTATCGATATTCAAACTCCGTATTTAGATAATTTTGGTGACAACATTTCGTTTGTTATTCAGAAAAAAAATGGTAATTTCGTGGTTACCGATAATGGTTACACTGCTTGGAATTTAGAGAGTCATGGTATCTACGTATCTAAAAATAAAACATATAGAAATAACATGCTAAAGACCATTGTGAATTTAGAAGATGGAACCTTAGATGAAAATAATGAAATATTAAAGAGGTTGGATACAAAAAATCCAGGGCAGACAATACATGACTTAACTCAAATTTTAATTAAAGTCAACGATCTAACATACGTAAAAAGTTCAGTCGTTAATAATCTGTTTTTGGAAGAAGTAACACGTTACTTTAATAGCAATCAAGAGGACTATAAGAAAATACCAAGTTTTTCAATAACTGGAAAGTCTCAGTTGAATCATAGGATTGACTTTGGTTTTATCACATCAACAGGGACTAAATTGGTAAAAGTTCACAATTCGTTAAAAAGAAATACAATAGAAAGTGCTATTGCTACATTGGTGGACACGGCTGATTATAGAAAGAAATATTATAGCGAATCAGAGAGTCTAAATCTTCTTGTAAATGATTTAGATACAACCAAAGCATCAACTAATAACAATATCGAGTCTTTGAAAGAATATAATATTGACGTGATTGATTTTTCTAACAAAAAACAAGTCAAAGAAAAATTAGCTTTTGGATGAATTAGTAGCATTAAGACCCTAGCAATCGCTAAGGTCTTTTTTGGTCACGTGCTCACACTTGCATAGTATTTTTTATGGTATCGGTTACTGATTTTTTAAACACAACTTTTTTATAATATGTAAGTATACATTAAAATTTAATTATAAATAAACAACGATATTGAAAAATAATAGATAAAACTCTATTATATAAGAGTTGCTATGTCGCTTTTATATATGTAAGGAGAAAATTGAATAATGAAAAAGAAAAAATATGTAATCGGAACACTCATCGTTGTACTAACATTTATTGGTTTAGCTGGTAAAAATTATGCAGATAGCATTTTAAAATGGGGTGGGGAAGATAATATTTCTACCATCAATAGTAACTTAGACAAGTTGAGTAACTCACTATCAGTCAAGGAACAGAAAATCGCACAATTATCCAATGAATCAACTAGTACACAGAACCAATTAAATCAGTTTCAAAAAGATATTGACGGTTATCGGCAACAGTTAGAGAATTTAAAAAATGAAAATAATCAACTAGCTGGAGAAAAAACTAGTTTAGAATCTCAATTAAATAGTAAAAATGGAGAGTTACAATCTAAACAGCAAGAAATTGCGGACAAATTGAAAGAAATTGATCAAAAAAATCAAGAGATCAATCAGAAAAATCAAGAATGGAATACTAAACTGCAAGAAGCATTAAATCAAGCGAATGATCTGCGAAATACCATTAATTCACTAAATAACCAAATCAACACATTAAACAGTGAAAAGAATTCTTTACAAGCAGAGCTCGATTCTACTAAACAGCAGTTAGCAAATGCAACTAAAGAAAATTCTGATTTAAAAGCGTATATTGATAAATTAAACAAAGCTAACCAAGATGTAAAAGACGCAGCGAACAAGTCCCAACAATTAGTCGACCAACATAAATAAATTAAAAAAGATCTTAGCCTACCTACGCTAAGATCTTTTCTATTGCACATGTAAGCGTTACATTGTATAATAAAACCAATCCAAGAAAATCTTTATTTTCTGCAAGGAGCATTCGAGTAATCGGGAGCTCTTTTTGTGTTAAAATAGTATAATTCTTATTGCTGAAACCGTTTTATGCTAAACTGACATTCAGAAACTATCCATTTCTACTCCCTTTAGGGAGGGCAGGCACCCTGGCGAAAGGTGCCTGTTTTTTATTGCACTGAAACCTAAAAGTGATAAACTATTAAGTAGAGAGTAGTCCACTCTCACTTTCTTTTGCCCACTCTTTACCCTTACTAGAGAGTGGGTTTTTATATTCTCATCATTTCAAACTCCATCATAATTTTTGTTTTCCCAATAACAGCATATTTTGAAACGACAAACTGCTTTTTATCATTATAATGACCGCCAACAGCAATCTTCATTCCATCTTCCACATCAGCTAAAAAATTTAAAGAGTGACTAGCAATCAAGCAGCTAACATCATCAAGTTTAAAAAATAGTAAGGGACGCTCTGACATTTTTAAAATTTTAACGCTGCTGACAATTCCGTTTAATGATTCCATACGATCACTCCTAGAATAAGATATTTATATCATACAAACATATGTTCTGGTTGTGAAGGGGAACAATTTATTAAATTTGATTGTTCGTCATATCGCCGCCCAAAGCTAAAAACTGCATGAGTAATCACCAATATCGTTAGAGCTTGAATTTGATATTTGTTACCTGATGAAGTATATTTGTCTAGGTATTATTAAACCTCTTGAGGAACTCTTAAACCTTTGTGAATCAGGAAATAAGATAAGAAGCCTTCATGGCTGTCTTGAAAATGGACGAAGATGAACCTAAGAAGAAATAAGGGTTTCTTTGAAAATATCAATTTATAATGATTTCTATAAAAATGCCTACTAGTTACATTGATTGTAACTAATAGGCATTTTTTTATGTATTGAATTTTTAGCCCCTCCTATAGTGTATTCCTTGATTAAATTAAATTGAAATAAAATAATTTTTAATCAGTATTTACTGAAATAAATTTGATAATTCCTTAAGTGATGCGTATACTAAATAAGGATCTAGCGAGGGCATCTTTTGCTAAGCAAGTATTTTTATTATTAATTTTTAATTTTTGAGAGAAGGTAATACATGAAAGATATACGAAAATTTTTGCGTCCTTTAGGTTCTGGATTGGCAATAGGCGTTCCGTTAGTTTTAGGAATAGTACTGAAAGATCCACGGATAAGTTCTGTAGGAGCGATGGGGGCCTTTTCTTATTTGGCTTTCCAACGTATATCGATAGTTTATAATTTAAAGGCGATTTTGATCCATGGAGTGACCTTGCTGCTAGCATTTATTTTAGGGGCATTGACCGCTCTAGTTCCATGGAGTGCGCCTTTTATCATCGGTTGTTTATCTTATTCAGCTTTTCTATTTTCTAAAATCTATCGTCTTCCTAAACCAGATTATTTTTTTGTTTTAATGTTATATGCTACAGGTTTTAATTTTCATGCTAATACGGTAGGAATTATTCTGCATCAAAGTTCCTATTTGCTTTATGGTTTAGCGGGCTCAATTTTTTCTGGGCTACTAGTGTCATTGGTAGAACGATTACCACTACATACTGAAACAACTAGATTTCAAAAATTATCATTCCAGGATAAATATTATTTGGCTCTGTACCAACAACCAGAAATGGTATTGAAGGCCCTCCATTTTTCAATTATTTTATTTATCGCAACGTATATTGCTTATTTATTAAGGGATAGTAACGGGTACTGGATCTTGATTTCAGCAGCAGCTGTTTTAGCCGGTGAACATATGGAAAAAATAAAAAATCGAACGATTGGACGCGTGGTTGGCGGGATCGTCGGATTACTTTTGGGTTTTTTATTGATGTCGCTACATTTACCATTACCCATTTTAGCGGTCGTTTTGATTGTACTTAATTTTCTGACGGAGTTATTTATGCCAATCAATTACACGATTGCGAACTTTTTTACTAATCCACAAGTTTTACTTTTAATGACGATTGGCAGTAGTTTTACGCCCTTACAATTGATACCATTACGCTTTTCTGGAGCATTGATTGGTAGTTTGTTAGCAATGCTATTGATTTTTGTAATGGACTGGTCCCTTAAACAAATGGAGCAAACGATGATCCATTTTAAAGAAGAATAAAACAAGCTGTCAATTTTGATTGACAGCTTGTTTTTTATCTAGTGGTGAATTCTAATAACTGAACGCCATTTGTATCGATCGTTGAAAATCATCAATGATTTTATTCCATTTTTGAATTAAAACAATTAAAAAATGGGAGGTGTTTTGAAATTTTTAGATAGTTGATTCATTGTACGGTATCAGTTAACATATAGGTCTCTTATTTTAGAAGTAAAATAATTGAATGATTTAATAAATTTTTATATTGCAATTAAAAAAGATTTGTATTATGATTACCTAAATTAATAATGAAACATTGAAGAGAAGAGTAATTGATTATGAGACGATTAAAGAGACCCTTGGTAGGTGAAAAGAGGGATCGAGGAAGATCAATGAAGATGAGCTCTGAGTATTTGGTTTTGTTCACGCAGGCCAAACGGGATGCGACCGTTATATCGCCGGGTATATTTGTACCGGTGAGGTATTGTTTGTAAGAGCAATACGAATAAGGGTGGTAACGCGAAAATATTCGTCCCTTTATTTATCAGATATCTGATAAATAAAGGGATGGATATTTTTTTTATTTATCAAACTAATCGAGGAGTGTTAAGGATGAAAAAAATTGGTTTTTTATTGGTATTAATAAGTTGTTTGACATTATTTGCAGCTTGCGGAACGAATTCGGCAGCAACAAAAAATGATAAGATAAAAATTGGTGCTTCACCGACACCGCACGCAGAAATTTTAGAACATATCAAACCGGAATTGAAAAAGAAAGGTATTGATCTTGAAATCGTCAAATTCGATGATTACGTATTGCCAAATAAAGCATTGGAAAACGGCGATATCGATGCAAATTATTTTTCTACTGTTCCGTACTTTAACTTACAGAAAAAAGAGAATAATTATGATTTCGCAAATGTTGGAGCAATTCATTTAGAACCTATGGGGATCTATTCACACAAAATAAAAAAAGTCAGTGATATACCTGATGGAGCGAAAGTTATTGTTTCAAATGTTCCTTCGGAGTGGGGACGGATTTTGAATATTTTTGAAAAAAATAAACTAATAAAAATTAAAGATGGTGTTCAAATCGATAAAGCGACATTTGATGATGTTACTGAAAATCCTAAAAATCTGGTGTTTGACCACAGTGTTGATCCGACATTATTAACATCAGCTTACGAAAATAATGAAGGTGATTTGGTAGCAATCAATTCTAATTTTGCTTATGAAAAAGGTCTAAATCCAGTCAAAGACTCATTGATGATCGAGTCGAACGATTCTCCATATGTTAATATCGTGGCAACAAAAACAAGCGATAAAAATAATAAAGATATCAAAAAAATTGTCGAAGTGTTGCATGAACCAGCTGTACAAAAGTGGATTGAGAAAAAATGGGGCGGCTCAGTCGTACCAGTAGAGGAATAAAAAAAGAATTCATGTAAGAAAGAGTGATTGTTAATGGAAAGAGCAATATTTGCAGGCGGATGTTTTTGGTGTATGGTCAAACCCTTTGATAGTTTACCGGGAATTGAATCAGTTATCTCAGGCTATACAGGAGGAACCAGTGAAAATCCAACTTATTTAGAAGTGAAAAGTGGTCAAACCGGGCATACAGAAGCAGTTGAAATCATTTATGATCCATCAGTGATTTCGTATAATGAATTAGTAGAGATTTATTGGCAGCAAACAGATCCGACAGATGCATTTGGTCAGTTCGAAGATCGTGGCAGCAGTTATCGACCAGTAATCTATTTCTTTGATGAAAACCAAAAAGAAATTGCCAATGTGAGCCGAGATAAATTGCAAAATAGCGGACGTTTTACGGAAAAGATTGTTACTCAGATTGAACCAGCGACGACTTTTTATCCTGCGGAAGAAGAGCATCAAGAATATTATCAAAGAAATCCTGAAAATTATACAATAAATGCTGAACGTAGAAAGAAATTTATCAAAGAGTTTTGGGAATAGAAGGAAGAATAACAAAGAGAAGAAATTTTGTGCTATGCAATTGAGAAAAAAACATTAGTACTAAACAAAGCGCTGGTCCATTACTGGACTAGCGTTTTTTATTTTTCTGCAGCTGAAGAGCGTTGCATAAACTGAACACTACTAATCAAGTTTTCTAATAAATCTTTTCCATTTTGAGAATATGTACAGAATTTTTCCTTACCTAAGACAACAATCAAATAAATTATTTCTTCTATTATATATAGTTTACTTCGATTTAAAAGTGCGGTCATTGAGCTAAATCTTTTATCGAATTTATTTTCTGTTTTATGAAATTGGATAAGTCGAGAAGTTTCATATTTTGTGATTTTAACTGTCATAAGATATTAGTTTACTCAGTAGAAAAATCTGGGACTTTAAAGATTTTGAAGCCATTCACTAAATGGAATCTCATATAATAAGAGAAGAATCAGACGGATATATCATAATGATTTATAGGAGGAAAAAGCATGGTTAGAAGAGTTTTCTTCAGTTTTGATTACGAAACAGACTTAGCACGGGCTTTAGTAGTTAAAAATAATTGGACACTAAAAGAAAACGAAGAAGCTGGATTTATTAATAATGCAGAGTTTGAACGAATAAAACGAGATGGAAGAGAAAATGTAAAAAGTTGGATCGATAAACAATTAGTTGATACACGTGTGACAGTTGTTTTGATTGGCAGTGAAACTTTAGATTCAGAGTTTGTCCAATATGGTATCCAGCAGAGTTATGCAAGAGGGAATGCTCTTATCGCAATTAAAATAGGTCAAATTAAAAACTTGAATAAGCGAACATCTTTTAGTCAATCAACCGTTAAAATCATTGGAAGAAATAAATCAGGTGAACTTCTGTGGTTTGACGAAATCATCGATGCAGAATACGACTATAGCAAACATAATGGTTTTGAAAAGCTTGAACAATGGGTCGAACAAGTAGAACAAACACGTATTAAAAAATATGCTTGATTACAATCTATAGTAAAGCAACAAACTAGACAGGAATATTTTTTTAAGAACAGATGCTTAGTGGATAAATAAGCACCTGCTCTTTTTGAATAAATTTGATTAAATTTTTAGTTTCTTTATAGTTGCTAGATTGCTTTAAATTCTATAAAAATCATCATGATTGAATTTTATTCACAAATAAATAATTTGTTTTTTTAAACTCAAAATAGGCTTGATAATCTAAATAGGTTTCGTTATACTCGTAAAGAAAAGAACTCGGTTTAAAATAAGGTTATGGAGGTGCTCACGTGTATAAGAATGATAGAAAATGACTATGAAACCCATTTTTACTTAGAGTTTCTAAGCAAGTGAGACAAGTCAATATTCCTCCGAGTCTTTTATTTGAAGCGTAAAAATATACGTTTTTCCAATAAATCGACTGCTCTTTGAGGAACGTACTATTTAAATAGGTATGTTTTTTTGACGTATCCAAAAGTCAGTTCTGTCATTTTAGAAACCGTTTCAAGTGAAATTATAAACTTAAATAGGAGTGAAAAAATGAAGAAAATTGTAGCGGTAGTAAGTTGTTTATTATTGACCATTTTAATTGTGGGGACAAAAACAAATGAGGTCAAAGCAGCAAAAAAAACTAGTAAAGTTCAACGACTGGTCGACAGCAAAGATATTAAATCAGATGATTTCTTTGTTGATGCAAAATGGTTGAAGAAACAAATGAAAGATGATGATAAAACTGTTGTGATCGAAGCTTCTTATGGTGAAGGGAAAGACTATAAGAAAGCGCATATTCCAGGAGCTTTGCATATCGACACGATGGAAATCGAAACGGAAGAAAATAACTGGAATATTCTAGATGCAGAAACATGTAAAGAAGTTTTCTTAAAACGTGGGGTTACCAAAACAACACCAGTAGTCATCTATTCAAGCGATATCAATGCGGCTTCAAGGGTGGCTTTCGTAGCTTATTGGTTAGGTGTTGATCAAGTAAAAATTTTAGATGGCGGATTTGATGCTTGGGAAAAAGCAGACTATAAAGTTGAAAAAGGCGCTGAAAAGGGAACCGCAGCCAAAGATTTTGGAGCAACTGTACCAGGAAGACCAGAAAGTTTGATTTCAACTTCAGCTGATTTATTAGCAGCAAAAGAAAAAAATCCTGACTTAGTACTTGCAAGTATTCGTTCGTGGAAAGAATTTACAGGCAAAACTAGTGGTTATGACTATATTGAAAATGCAGGTGAACCTGAAGGGGCTGTCTATGCTAAATCCAGTAAAACAAGTGCTGATGTAGCTCAATTGATGAATACTGATGGTACAGTCAAAGATCCAACTAAGATTTTTGCAGCTTGGGAAAAATGGGGTATCACACCAGATAAAGAAGTTGCTTTTTATTGTGGAACTGGCTGGAGAGCAGCAACGGCCTTTTTCATTACTAAACAAGAAGGTTGGAAAGATATTCGCTTGTTTGATGGTGGCTGGTACGATTGGGATAAAGCACATCAAAAAGATCCAGCTAAATATCCTGTTCAAATCGGTGATCCTAGAGATAAAGACAAAGTAGAAATTTTAAACTAATGAAATTGTTGCGTATTATTCTTCATTTATTGCAAATTGGGTTGCTTTACGGCATGTATCTAGTTAGTGATCTCTATGCGAATCATTTAGGCTTTATGCGAAATGTTTCTTATTACTCACAAAAATTTGACAATAGCATGATCGGTAGCAAAGTTTATTTGCTACCGCTTGTGTTTCTTGTGCCAGCACTTTTACTAATAATAAAAAAAATAGACTTAGAAAAAATTCTGCTATTATTTTTTAGCATCGTTTTTCTAGGATGGATATTCTTATTTGAATTACAAACAATGCCTATTTATTATTTAGTTTGTGGTTTGCTTTGCCTAATTATTCTGATACAAGGAATCATAGTAGTAACAAAAAGGAGTTAAAAAATGGATTATTCACATGAGACACTTGAATTGGCTGAAATGATTGCTGAAACGTGTACAGGCTGTAAACGTTGTATGAAGGATTGTCTTTTTTTACAACGTTATTGTGAGGATCCTCAAGAATTGTTTCAACGTTTTTTAACAGAAGGATTAGAACCGATTATTCCTTATTCATGCATGTTATGTGGCCGTTGTGCTGTAGTATGTCCATTGCAATTGAAATTAGATGATGCATTTCTTTCGATTCGACGGGATATGATAAAAGAAGGTCTTCCATTGAAGCAATTAAAAAGCGTGGAATTGCATCAAAAACTTTCAACTAGTAAATTATTTACTGCAGTGAATGAGAGGAAGTGAAGCTGAGATGAAATACGGATTCATGGCTGGTTGTGCGCTTAGCTCAAGCAGTCCAGAACAAGTCAAAAATAGTATTGAGTATCTAAAGAAATTCTACCCAAACTTGGCAGTTATCCAAGGATGCTGTGGGAAGCCAACTAGGATGATCGGCCAAGAAATATTATTTCAAGAACGCTTTAGCCAATTGACTGGACAAATTCGACAAGCTGACATTGACGAATTGATTGTGGCTTGCCAGGGTTGTATCAAAACAATGACGATTCAAAATCAATTTCCGACGGTTTCTTTATGGGTAAAAATGGTCGAATGCGGCTTACCTAAAGAAGTAATAGGTAAGGCGGCAGAGAGCGATGTCGTATTTTCTGTTCAGGATTCTTGTCCGACAAAAGAAGTGACCGAAATCCATCAAGCTGTTCGGTCCATTTTAGAACAATTGGGGTATCAAGTCGCTAAGAGTCGCTTAAGTGGTAAAAATACTTTGTGTTGCGGAATGGGTGGGATGTGTGGCGTAACGAATCCATCTTTAGCCAAAGAATTTGCAGAAAAACGGGTAGAAGATTTTGGTACCAAGCATATCGTAACTTACTGTGCGAGCTGTACTTCAGCAATGGTTCTTGGAGGAGGCCAAGCATGGCATTTATTAGATTTGATTTTTGGTCCGGTCATTTATGAGCAGGATAAAAGTGAAGCACATCCACTAGCAAATCCTCTTAAAGCATGGAAGAATCGTTATCAATCAAAAAAAATTGTAACTAGGAGTTAGGTGTAAAAATTGAAAAAGGTAAAAAAGGCAATAGTTAGTATTTTAGCAGTTGGGTTATTATTTTCGTTAGCAGCATGCAAAACCACAAAATCAAAAGAAGCAAAAACAGAAGCTTCGATTAGTACATTTTCTCAAGCCGAACAAGAAGGCAAAGGGCAAACGGTCACTTTTTATGGTTACGGCGGAGATGAAAAAGCTAATTCGTGGGTAGATGAAGTAGTCGCTCCTGCAATGAAAGAAAAATATGATATCAAAGTCAAACGTGTTCCAATGGATATTGATCAAATATTAAATAAATTAATGACTGAAAAAGAAGCGGGTTCTAAAACTGGAGACATTGATGTGATCTGGATCAATGGAGAAAATTTTTATACTGCTAAACAAGCCGATTTATTGTATGGACCAATTACAGATAAGGTAGAAAGCTTCGAAAAATTAATGGATGTGAATGGGCATAATTCTAACTATGATTTTGGAGTGAAAATCGATGGCTATGAGGTGCCTTATGGAAGTGCTCAACTGGTTTTTGCTGGGGATAAAGAACGATTCAAAGATGGATTTCCAACCGATAGCCAGGCTTTATTAACTTATGCCAAAGCGAATCCAGGTAAGATTACTTATACAGCACCGCCAGAATTTACGGGAAGTGCATTTGTTCGTAATATTATTTGTGATATTGTTGGATATGATAAGGTAGAAAATGCTTCAGCAGACAAGGAAGAACTATACAAAGTAATCAAACCAGGATTGGATTATTTAAATGAGATCAAACCTTATTTATGGCAAGCTGGAAAAACCTACCCAACGACAACTGCAGAATTAGATCAAATGTTTGCCGCAGGCCAAATCGATATGAGTTACAGCTACGCTCAAATGCATGTAGCCGAAAAACGTAGTGATAATGAATTCAAAGACACAACAGAATCATTTTTATTTGATAAAGGAACGATCGCTAATCAAAGTTACTTAGCAATTGCTAATACGTCTAAAGTAAAAGCAGGAGCATTGTTATTAGTAAATGAGATGACTAGTGAATCGGCTCAACTAAAAAAAGCTGAAGCTAAATATGGATACAGTATTCCACCGTTCGATTCTGAAAAACTTTCTGAGACGACCAATCAAAAATTGACTGATTTGTACAAAAATCAAGGAGTACTTTCATTAGAAGAAATGCAAGAAAAACAAATTCCTGAAGTGCAAGCAGAAAAGATCCCAATCATTGAAGCGCTATGGAAAGAACATGTATTAAATGAATAGAAAGCTATTGTTAGCAGCTCCTTATTTGTTATTGAACGGCGTTATTATTTTTGTTGCGCTGTTCAAAGGACTGCAAGTAAGTCTCGGTTACTATCCGTTGATAGGGCTGCGTGATATAACAGTTAATTATTTTAAACAGGTCTTAACGACCGCCTACTTTCAAAAGTCGTTAGGTTATAGTTGCTATATAGCACTAACCGCGACTTTTTTGGCGTTGGTCTGCGGAATTTGGATGGCTTTTTTATTGCTGAAAACCAATTCTAACCTTTTGCAAAAAGTAATCAGTCTGCCAATCTCATTGCCTCATATCATTGTAGCTTTATTAGCAGTACAATTATTCAGTCAAACAGGTATTATTTCTCGCTTTTTTTATCAAATAGGTTGGATAAATGATATTGGACAATTCCCATTACTGATTCATGATGTAAAGGGTTATGGAATCATTTTTGTCTTTTTATATAAAGAAATTCCTTATGTAGCAATTACGATTTTAGCTATTTTAAAACAGCTCCAATTTGGATATATCGATGTAGCTAAAAATTTAGGTGCATCACAGGTTAGAATTTTAACGACGATTATCTTACCAATGATCCAAAAAACGATTTGCTCGATGTTTGTTATTCTGTTTTGTTTTACTTTTGCTTCATTCGAAGTACCGTTTTTATTGGGAAATCCCAGCTACGAAACTGTTTCGATGGCAGCATATGATTTATTTACGCAAGCAGATCTAGCGTCAAGACCTCAAGCATTTGCTTTAAACCTTGTGATGTCAGGTATTTGCCTTTTTGTCAGTGTTTTATTATTTGTTATTAGTAGTCTATTACCAGGAGGGAGAAGTACTAAGTGAAAATAAAAAAAAGAATTTCCTTTATTTTCTTAGGTGTCATAGCATTGCTGATTACTCTCCCATTAAGTTTATTGTTTTTTTGGTCCTTTAATGGTAAATGGATGTATCCTGCTGTGTTTCCAGAACAATATACGTTGAAAATATTTCGTCAAATGCTGCAAGAACCTAACTTTTTATCAGCTATTTTAAATACCGTTTTGATTGGAATGGGGGCAACTATAGGTAGTTTACTGATTGCATTACCAGCTGCCCGGTACTTTGCTTTCCAAAAAAAGTGGTCGCAACGTTTTGTGGAGATTCTGATTTATTTACCATTGATTTTACCTGTGATCGCCATTACAACTGCAAGTCAAATTTTATTCTTGAAATTTCATTTAACTGGTAGTTTTAGTGGTGTTGTATTAATCCATATTTATTTTTGCTTGCCTTATGCAATGCAAATTCTGTTAGAGAGTTATCGGAAAATGGGGGAGGAATACAGTGCAACGGCGTGCACTTTAGGGGCGGGAAGTCTACGTACTTTTTATTTAGTGACCTTACCGCTATTACGGCCGGGAATTATTACTTCGGCTTCATTAGTATTCATTGTGTCGTGCAGTCAATATTTGCCGACTTTCTTTATCGGAGGCGGTCGCATTATTACTTTATCATTATTACTTTTACCTTACGCCAATAATGGCCGTTTAGGAATTGCTTCGGCATATAGCTTGATTTTTTTAGGATGTACACTAATCGGTGTCTTTATGCTAAAAATGATGATTGGAGGAATCAGTCATGGGAGTAAGTGTTCGTAATTTAGCACTTCATTATGGAAAAAAAGCAATTCTAGAAAATATATCTTTTGATCTCTTTGATGAAGAAGTAATCGCTTTGTTTGGTCCTTCAGGAGTAGGGAAGACCAGTTTACTAAAAATGATTGCTGGAATCCAACCTGTAAAAAAAGGATCAATCCAATTTAATGGTAACGACAGTCAGGCAGATACAGTTTTAGTTTTTCAAGATTTCTGGCTGTTCCCACATATGACGGTTAGCGAAAATATTGCTTTCGGATTGAAAGCACGAAAATTTACAAAATCAGTGATTAACCAAAAAATTGCTCAAATGATAACTGTCTTTGATCTAATTGGGTTAGAAAATCAATATCCAGATCAATTATCGGGTGGCCAAAAACAACGAGTAGCCCTTGCGCGAGCAATTGTTTTAGAACCTAAATTACTTCTGTTAGATGAACCATTTGCTAATTTGGATAGTCATTTAAAAGATTCAATGCGCCAATATTTGATTGCATTAAAGAAGAAGTACCATTTTGGAATTATTATGGTGACGCATGATCTTGAAGAAGCATTCCAACTAGCTGATCGAATGATCATGCTTTTAGATGGGCAGCTCAAACAGGATGCATCCCCTGAAGAAATTTATCGTTCTCCTAAAAATCAAAAAATAGCAAAAGCAATCGGAGAATATAATTTTGTCAAAGGGACGATTAGAAATAATTCCTTCTATTTAAATGGCGAAGAAATTCAAATTTCAAATCCAGAAGCAATCAATAATCAATCGATGTTATATATTCCTTCAAATACAAAAATAAAATGTGTTGAATCAGGGATTCCATGCAAAATAAAATCAGTCGATTGGACACCGAATGGTCAACGAGTCCAAGCTGAAATTGCGGGGACAAGATGTCTACTAACAAATCTTTCTTTGAAACCAAATATGGAGGAAGTTTTGCTTCGATTTGAAGAACCGCTTTTAGTGGTAAATCCATGATCTCAATTATTATCCCCACACTAAATGAAGAAAAAACAATTGAAAAATTACTAGATCAATTTGAAAATATGACCACTTCCGTTCCGTTTGAATTGATTATTGTTGATGGCGGCAGTAATGATCAGACCGTATCGCTAGCAAAAAACTACGGCCAAGTCTATCAATTGTTGGATGCCAATCGAGGTGCCCAGCTTGCTTACGGAGCAATGAAAAGTTCTGGTGACATCTTATGGTTTTTACATAGCGATACTGTGCTTGAAACAACGAACGACATATTAACGACCATTGAAAAAAACGTTCTCGATCCAGATTATAGTGCAGCTTTTTTTAGAATAAAATTTGATTCAACTGAATTTTTTTATCGCTATTTAGCAGTGACCTCGACTTTACGAGCACGCTTTTTAGGATTAATCTTTGGCGATCAAGGATTAGTAACGACTCGTGAAAATTATGAGGAAGCAGGTGGTTTTGAGTCGCTTCCTTTAATGGAAGATTGGTGTTTAAGCCGTCGTTTAAGAAAAATTGGGAAATTCCAGCTGCTTCCATATACTATTCAAACATCCAGTCGTCGCTTTCAAAAAGGGAAATTGCGTACGCATTTAAGAATGCATCAAATAAAATTGTTGTATTTATTTGGAGTATCGCCTAAAAAATTAGTTGAGCGTTATTACAAATAGAAGGAGATCACAATGTTAATCAAAATCCATACGTATTTAAAAGAATATCATTTGATTGAGAAACTCCAACTTTCTGATCCAGTTACAATCGAGTTTTTAGCTCAGGGTGAATACAACCAAAATTTCTTGATTTCAGATCGAACAAAGAAATTTGTTTTCCGCTTGAATTATGGTAGTCAACTTCATTTGAAGAACCAAATCCAGTATGAATATCAAGCATTGAAATGGCTAGAACGGACAAAACGTACACCTCGAGTTTATCACGTGGACGATCAAAAAAAATTTTTTGATCAAGGCATATTGATTATGGAATATCTAGCGGGTGAGCCTTTAGATTATCGCAAGGACTTATCAAAAGCGGCAAAAATATTTGGTGAGATTCATCAACAACCACTAGATGAGGCTGCAGATCGTTTATTTGTTAAAGAAAAGCAATCAATCCTTGCTGCTCGGGTGGCTGAATGCGAACAGTTACTTGAGCCAGTTTTCAAGAGCAACTATGTTTCTAAATCGGCCAAGAATCAATTAGCTGATGGCTTGGATTGGTGCAAAAAAAATGTAAACCAGCAACAATTCTTCATCGATTTGGATCATTGGTGTGTAGTGAATACGGAAGTAAACTCACATAATTTTATTATCGGTCAACAAGGTTTTTTGATTGACTGGGAAAAACCGGTCATCAGTCATGCAGTCCAAGACATTTCACAATTTTTAGCGTCGACAACTACTTTATGGCGCAGCAATCTTGTTTTGAAACAAATGGAAAAAGAACAGTTTATTCAAGAGTATTTGAAAGTAACCAATTTTGACGGTGAAATATTTAAAGAGGCACTCCATATTTATCATCCATATTTGATGTTACGCGCCTTATCTTGGTCAGCAATGGCTTATGATAGCTATCAAAGAAATACGAAGAAATTACAAAATCAAGAAATTTTCGAGAAAGTAAAAAAATATTTGCAAGAGGATTTTTTGCGCGAAGCCTTAAAGGAGCAGATCATTGAATAAAAAAGCGTATATACTGTTCACACGTATTCCAACTCCAAATAAAGTAAAAACGCGGTTGCAGCCAAAACTTACTGGAGAAGAAGCCGCTCAAGTACAACTAGAACTTTTAAAAGATAGTTTCATTAAATTTGAAACATTAAAAAACAATGGGATTGATCTTTTTTTAGCGTACTCAGATGAAGCTGATCTGACTATATTTTTAAAAAGCCTGCCTGAAAACTTTGAGTCATTCCCGCAGATTGGAGAAACAATTGGCGACCGAATGGATAATGCAATCAAAACAATTTTTGCTAAAGGCTATGAACAAGTCATTTTGACTGGAAGTGATATCCCAAATCTAAATCAAAAAATACTCCAGCAGGCGTTCGCCAATCTGGAAGAAGTCGTGATCGGTCCTTCAGCTGATGGTGGGTATTATTTGATCGGTTCGACCTCTTTGATCGATTTATCACCAATTTTTCAATCGAAAATTGACTGGGGAAAGCAAGCTGTTTTGCAGACAACGATAGCGATCTTATCTAAAAGTAAGATTTATTTACTACCAACATTAAAAGACATCGACTATCCTGAAGATTTATTAGAAGTGACAGAACACAGCGGAAAAGACAATCATTTTTTTAATCGATGGTTGGAAGAAAATCGAGGACGAATCCTATGAAGAAAGTTATTTTTGATTGTGATAATACTTTTGGGCTACTAAACCATGATATCGATGATGGTTTAACATTACTTTATTTACTAGGTGCTCCGACGATTGAAATATTAGGCGTTACGCTAACTTTTGGCAATAGTGACTTAACTGATGTTGAAAAAATAACGCAAGACTTCCGTCAAAAGCTTAATCTTACATTTGATTATTACGCTAGAAATCAAGCACAATTTTTAGTCGATCAAGTGAACCAATATCCTGGTGAAATCACTCTTTTAGCGACAGGCGCACTGACAAATTTGGCGCAAGCGCAAACGATAGATCCTGCTTTTTTTAGTAAAGTAAAAGAAATCGTTTTGATGGGTGGGGTGGTGAAACCACTAGTAGTCAATCAAACACTTGTTGAAGAGTTGAATTTTTCAAGCGATGCTCTCGCTACAGAAAAAGTGCTTTTAAGCCAAGCTAAGCTCACGATTATGAATGGCCATATGACCGCCCAAGCATTTTTTTCAAAGAATGATTTAGAAATTTTTCTTACTAAGATAAGTGGATACCTTTCAGTACAAAGTTTTAACTGGTTCAAGGCGACCTTGGAAAGTTGGATACAGTGGAATGAAAAACAGTTTAATTTTAAAGGATTTTGCAATTGGGATATGACGACGGCAGTGTACTTAGAACAGCCTGAATTATTTAGTGCTGAAAATTATTATCTAGCAGCTAAACAACCCGAACTAATGGTTGGGAAAATGAGAATTGTAGACACTTCAGCTTATTTAATTAAAATGCCGGATCAGTTAACAAATATCATTGAATTCAATCAGTTAGTGATTGATCGTATGACTAAAGGATTGAGTAGATAGGAGAGAAGATCAATGAAAAAAATTCTCGGTTTTATCTTATTTATACTGGGTATTTTCATTTTGGCTAATCATTTTGGATTTATTGAATTATTGACGAACATTGACAATTTGCGCAATATTTTAGAAAGACTAGGATGGATTGGTTATCTCTTTTTCATCTTATTATCGATTGTTGTAGCGGTCTTCCTATTACCTGGACAATTCTTAGCTATTGTTGGAGGTTTGGTTTATGGTGGTTTTGTCGGGGGATGTCTGACGATCGTAGGTGCTTCACTAGGCTGTACGATTTCATTTATTATTGGAAAATATCTTGCGCGAGATTACATTGTTCAACGGTTCAAAAATGATGCAACATTTCAAAAAATAGAACAGGGTGTGCGAGAAAATGGTATTTCTTTTTTGATTTTTACACGCTTAGTTCCGATATTTCCATTTGCAATTCAAAGTTACGCATATGCTTTAACTCCGATGAGCCTCAAAAAATTTAGTCTGATTTCTTTTCTGACGATGATGCCTGCTAGTTTTATATATACGTTTATGGCATCAGAAATCGCAAGTAAAGGGATTTCTTTTTCCGTATTCATTGAGTTAGCAATCGCAGGGATTTTGCTATCATTATTAGCTTATTTGCCCCGAAAAATTAGTCGAAAGATCCATCGTCTAGATACTGAGTATAATAAAACGAAATAGCCAACCTAGACTTTTATATAGGTTGGCTATTTATTATTTAATAAAAAGATAAATGACGGAGTAAACATAATAAGCTAAAATCAGTAGGGAAATAATACAAGATGCTTGAATGAAAAAACCACCACGAACTGGTTTAGTTACTTTGACTTTACGTGATTTTCTACGAGTCATTTCAACAGGAACTGTATCGATTTCGGTTACTTTCCATTTTGGATTTCTAAGAAAAACAATGGCTAGTAAATCGATAAACAACGTAGCTTGTAAAATGACACTAATAATTGAAACGACTTGATCATTTTTTATAATACGAAATGCTAATAATATCGCCATCAATAAATCGATTAGTATAGTTAATACTATGGGCATAGGAACGCTCCTTCAAACTAGGTTTAGTTAACACAAAATATTATAGCATAGAAATTCTCAGATATTTTCGAAATATTTGTGAAAGTAACAAGGTAAAACTTATTTATTTTTTTTCAAAGAGTACATAGTCCAATATAGTAAGCATGCCAAAAGAGAGAATAAGAGTAAAAAACCTAACCCCAGTGCGCCTGCAACAGATTGCGTATGGGAATGATTGATTAATAAATAAATGCAAATAAAGGTTGGTATCAAAGAAAGGTATAGACGAAGTAATCCACGATCATTTCTGAATAACCAAAAGTAAATGATTGTCATGAATATAAAAATAGTATAAATAACAAATGATACTAGAAATCCGACATCCATAAAAAACCCTCCTTTGTTGATAGTATAGCAAATTTTATAGGAGTAATAAATAACGTTTAAAAATGATTTGATTATTAAGATAATTTGAACTAGAAATTTGACGATTTTTTTAGGGATAAACAAAGTATAGTTGATGTTAACGGTTTATTTTAGGCAATAATTAAGATAAAAATATTTACTTTAAGTTAAAAATTTGTTAATTTAAACAAATGAACTAATTAAATATTTTATAGACTAATAATCTTAAGAGGGAGACAACATGAAATATAAAAATTTATTTTATGGGATGATAATTTTGAGTAGTTTTAGTACGTTCACAATTATTGCTCATGGGGAGTCAGAAGATACTTCTAATCCAACTTCTTCAGTTACTACTCAGCAAGTAATAGTAGATGATAATGAAGAAGAAACAGCTACTGAGGCAAATAGCGATGTAGATAAAATAGAGTATGATGAATGCGGTAATTTACAATTTTACCATCCTATTAGATTTGAAGAATTCAGTATTGAATTACCCATGTTAAGATCGGCTCGCGCTGCCGTTACGACACAACAAGCATTTATTAACCAAGTAGCACCATCAGCTAAAACATTAGCTAGTGCTAATGATTTGTATGCCTCAGTAATGATCGCTCAAGCTATTGTTGAAAGTGGTTGGGGAAGTAGCTCATTATCACAGGCACCGAATTATAACTTATTTGGAATAAAAGGTACTTACAATGGACAATCGGTAACATTACAAACACAAGAATGGAGTTCTGAAAAAGGATGGTATTATATCAACGCTCAATTCAGAAAATATCCTTCTTATAAGGAATCCTTAGCTGATAATGTGACTGTTTTAAAAAACACTTCTTTTCAATCGGGTGTTTATTATTATGCAGGTGCTTGGAAAAGTAATACTAATTCTTATAAAGATGCTACAGCTTATCTAACTGGAAAATATGCTACAGCGCCAACATATGCCACTACCTTAAATAGTATTATTGAGACGTATAATTTAACTCAATATGATGCAGCTTCAAACAATTCTACGACAGTCAAAAAGAACGCTATGTATCGCTTGTATAATCCAAATAGCGGAGAACATTTTTATACAGCAAGCACCACAGAACGAGATTCAGTAAAAAAAGCAGGTTGGAAATATGAAGGAATTGGCTGGCAAGCACCATCTAGTGGAACACCAGTCTATCGATTATATAATCCAAACGCTGGAGATCACCATTACACACCTTACACATATGAAAAAGAAAGCTTAGTAAAAGCAGGTTGGAAATATGAGGGTGTGAGTTGGTATTCTGGGGGGAATCAACCTTTGTATCGCTTGTATAATCCTAATGCTAAGGCTGGTGCACATCATTACACATTATTACAGTCAGAACGCAACAACTTAATAAAAGCAGGTTGGAAAAATGAAGGTATCGGATGGTACGGTCAATAAAAAAACCTTCCTCAATGATTTTTCATTGAGGAAGGTTTTTTTTTATTCTGCATCCGTGATTTCTGAAATGACAAAAAAATTATGCAACGTTTCTAATGGATGTTCATATTTTTTGCCGATAGCAGTCAAAATAGTATGATCTGATTTTAGAACATTTTTTGTTTCGCTATACAAAGTATCGGAAGGTAGATGAACCTCAAAGGCTTTTTTATCTGCCAAATTCAACGGTTTTTGAAAGAAATAACCAACAATCTTTTTCATTAAAGCAACTCCTTATAGGATTATTTTGTTATATATTACATCAATGGTATAGGTATAACCAGAAATATGCTCTATAACACTTGTAATTTTAAAAGAGTCGCAATAATGCTATGCAGAGTACACCAGTGACTACAATTTTCATAAGATCATTGGTTCTGATGCCAACAATTAGCGCTGGGATACAGGCGATCATTTCAGGGATTTTTAAAGTTGGAAATTGGCCAGTATGAAATTCCAATAAACTTTGCAATAAAAGTGCTGTTAAAATCGTCATAGGTAAATAACTCAAAAATTCTTCTACCATTGTTGGCAAGGTAAAAGCTTTCGTTAAAATAAATGGAGCGATACGTGGAATCCAAGTAACTACAGCACACCCTAAAATAGTAGCTAAGTAGTAAGAATTACTCATTTTTTATTAGCACCCCCGTTAAACAGCCCAATAAAGTTGCCACAATAACTGACATTTCTGCTGATAAAAAGCGCATAGCTACATAGAGACTAATAATCGTCACTAATAGAATGTTAATTGTTTTTGTTTTTTGTCTAATCAGCGGTAATTTTACTTGAAAGAGAAACAATCCTAAAAACATGGCAGTTAAGGCGAAGTCAAAACCAAACATCGTTGGGTCAGGAATAAAATTTCCTAGCAAGGCTCCGATGACGGTTGATAAAACCCAAACTAAATAAGCAGTTAAATTTAATCCATGTAACCATCGACTAGTGACATTTTTTTCTTGAGCCAAGGTAGACATCAACACACCATAAGATTCATCTGTCAATAATGTTCCGATGCCGATACCATTTAATAAAGAATCTTTTTTAAAATAGCTGGCAACAGAGAGACTCATCAGTAAGTGACGTAAATTAATAAGAAAAACAGTAAAAATGATTGATAAAATTGGTGCATTTAAAAGAAGCAAGCCGCATAAAATGAACTGAGCACTTCCGGCATACACCAAAGTAGACATTAAAAAAATCTGGAAAATAGTTAGATTTGCTGATTTTCCAACGATCCCAAGAGCAATCCCAATTCCTAAGTAACCCATGATCGTAGGAAGGCAAGCCTTCACGCCATCAATAAATGAAGCAGTTTTAATTAGTCGTGTATCCATAATAACTCCTCTCATCTTTTTTTAATCATATTAGACCATAAAGAATAAAATGACAATAGAAGATTAAGTGATTACGTCATCATAAATTGTTTCTTTTGGTAAATATGTTTTCTGAATATAAATAAAATAATCAGTAAAAATTAATTATTAGAAAATATACCTTAGATTTTATTTATCAAAGTTGGATGAGGTATAATGGATAAAAGGGAGGCGTTTTCAGTGAAAGAAAAATATAAAAAAATCTTGATTGCTGTAGATGGTTCACCATCTTCGACAGATGCATTTCATGAAGCGTTGGATATTGCCGAAAGAAATGAGTCAAAGTTGTTTTTATTAACAGTCGTAGATTATAAGTTTTCAATTGGTGATCCAGCATTTATCAATGAGGCACTAAAATTTCATTTAAATAATGCTGAAATTGAACTAGAAAAATTGGTATCTGAATCCAATATCAGTGATTTTGATTATGAGACAAAAATCGATTCTGGTAATCCTAAACACAAAATTATTGAGTATGCGGCTGAAAATCAAGTAGACTTGATCGTAGTAGGTGCAACAGGTCAAGGTGCAGTTGAACGAGCCATCGTAGGATCAACCACTGCTCATGTAGTAAACAATGCAAAATGCAATGTAATGGTAGTAAGAGCATAAAAAAAAGAACTTGCTTCTATCAAGTTCTTTTTTTTATTGGGATAGTAGGGCTCGAACCTACACTTACCTGATTCAGAGTCAGGCGCCTTACCAATTTGGCCATATCCCACTAAGAACAGAAAAATTATAACGCTAGTTTTCCTATTCTTCAACTGTTAAGGTCTCTAACTTTTTTTACCAGCTTGTTTTAAGGCGGCTAATACGATATTTCCATCAGCAAAACCGAGGTTGATTTTGATTGTTTCTTTTTCAAAGACTAAGCTTAAACGGATACCGTTCAGTTTCTTTTTGCCACTGATTTCTTTGCATTGGTATAAGTTATATTTATAAGCTTTTTGTTTACTCAACGCGTAGAGCATCGTGCCTGAAATACCATAAGCAGTCAAACCTTCTTGTTTTTTTAAACTCTCATATTTGTGAAATCCGATAAAAGAGAAAGAAAAATTTATTTTAGGAAAGGTTTGTAGAAATTTTTCATACAATTCTATGCCTTTTGTTTCTCCCGTGTTGTAATTGATCCCATAATGTTTTGTGAATCGATAAAGTTCTTTTGCTGTGTTCATAATATCCTCGCTTAATTTAGTAATATTAGTATAAAACTTTTGTATAGTAGAAACAATTCTTTATTTAGATAAGCGACGAGTATTGATGAATTCTGAAATAGCCATAGTAATCAAAAGAAATCCGAAAAGTTGGAAAAGAACCATCAAGCTGCTGAATGGATTGAATAAAAGTAAGATCCCTGCCAGCGCCATCACGCCAGTATAAATTAATTGTCCCGTTACTGGGAAACCATTTCTTCTAGCAGTCCAATTTTGCCAAAAGCGACTAATCGCAAAAATGAAGATAATGAAACCTAAAAACATTGGTAAAATACTGATAATCATTTTGGAGAAAATCAGTACTACGAAAGCCAGTACGATTCGAACGGCTCCGCCTGTTGTTTCGACACCGACATTTCCAGTATATTTTTTTACTTTTAAACCACGAACTAACTGTGTAACGCCAAAAATCAATAAATATAAAAAGATGATGTACACGACGGCTTTAAAAATACTTCGAGGCTGAAGTAAGATTGCAAAGCCGAAAATTAAGTAACAGATACTTCTTAGGTAGCCATACTTTTTGATAGATTCAAAAAAATTAGACATAAATATCACTCCTTATAATTGATTTTAACTGATTCCAGACATTTTTGCGAATATAGAATGGTTTTCGATTGTAAACCGTTCCATACTTATGTATAATGCGAGTAACATTGATCCAAAAGTTAAACAAACAAATGAATGTTGGTACTGGAGGGCTTATTTATGAATGAAGAAGAAATTGAATTAGGAAGAAATTATCGGTGTCATCCAATCGGTTTTGAAGAATGCGTCGAAGGCGAAGTCGTTTCTAAAATGACAAATTGCGCGGTCGTTCGTATCAATCAATGTGAATCAATCGATCAAGAACAAAGAGATGACAAATCTAACATGGTTGTGGTAAAATATTCTAGTTTCGTTCCAAGTTAGAAGGGGATTCTTTTGAATATATTCACCTATTTGTTAGGGATTTTTACAATTGTTTTGTATGTCTTTTTATTATTAGCACGCAGAGATATTGTAGTTCCAATCTTCAAACGACGTAAATTTTCGCCATTTTATCTTTTTTTAGCCGGCTTGATTCTTTTTGTAGGCTTTAGCGGTGAAACCGACTTAAATAGTCGTGTTCAATCGATTTTAGCTGCGTTAGTCATGCTGAGCTTTTTATTGGATAAAAGAGGATTTACCGAGAATAGTTTAGTTTTATTTAGTTTAGATAATCGTGGAGTTCCATTAAGTGAAATCGAACGTGTTGTTTTGTTTCAAGAGGAGAGCGGTTTGATCAAATTAAATTATTTTCGCAAAAATCGTCGGGGGCCCATTTTGACCTTTGATTATTCATTTACTGAATTTGTTGTTTTTCTTTCGACACACCTCAATGAGGGCAGTACGTTAGAAATTTTAACTAAAGACGATCAAGACAAAAATGGTCAGTGAAGTAAGATGGCAGAGATGCCATCTTTTTTTGTGGAAAATAAAAAATGTTGGAACAAAAGTAAAGTCACTTTTGTTCCAACATTTTAATGATTAATGGAATACACGGAAGCGTTCGTCATCAGCTAAGAATTCTTTTTCGTTCGCTGCGCCTTCTTTAGAACCGAAGACCAATTGTGAACGTAATTGCCAGTTAGCTGGAATATCCCATTCTTTAGCTACTGCATCATCAATAACGGGATTGTAATGTTGTAAGTTCGCGCCAAGACCAGCTTCGTTAAGAGCAGTCCAAGTGTTTGCTGTCGCAATTCCGTTTGATTGTTCTGCCCAATCTGGGAAATTATCAGCATATAAAGCGAATTGTTCTTGCAGATTTTTCACTGTATCTGTTTCTTTAAAGAATAAAACAGTTCCATAAGCACCTCTAAAACCAGCAATTTTAGCTTGAGTATTAGGGAAAGCTTCTGCTGGAGTCAAAGGTTTTAATGCTTCTTCAACAATATTCCATAATTTTTCATGTGCAGCACCGAAAAGAATAACTGCACGTGGAGATTGTGCGTTGAAAGCTGTAGGACTATGTTTAACAGCGTCTTTAACTAACGTTGTGATTTCTTCTTCAGATAAGTTGATGTCGCGTCCTAAAGCATAAAATGAGCGACGTTCTTTTAATGATCCTAAAAATTGAGACATAATAAGTTCCACCTTTTCTTGTTTTCTTCTTGTTTACAAAACTACTTTAACATCTTACTAAAAGTAAGGAAAGTAATATGCTCAAAAAAATAGATTTTTTTCAAAAGATATTGAATAACTTTCATGGAAACGCTGATATTATGCTAAACTAGCAGTAGAAAATATGGAGGGCTATCAGTGAACATGAAAGAAATAGGAAAAACGTTCCTTTATTTAGTAGTATTAGCAGCAATTTTAGTTGGCTTGCGCCAATTTGTTTTTACTCCAGTAGTAGTAAAAGGTGATTCGATGGATCCCACATTGATTGACGGTGAGCGCGTAATTGCGTTAAAAAATACTGAAATCCAGCGCTTTGATATCGTGACTTTTCCAGCACCAGATGATGTAGGAAAAAATTATATCAAACGAGTCGTCGGTCTTCCGGGTGATACGGTTGAATACAAAAAGGATGTCTTATACATTAATGGAAAAAAATATGCCGAACCTTATTTAGATGAATATAAAAGTAAGTTGACTGATGGTCAGCCTTTAACGGATGATTTTGATTTAAACAAATTATACGGTTCTGAAAAAGTTCCTGCGGGTGAATTGTTCGTTATGGGAGACAATCGTAGAATTTCAAAAGATAGTCGTATCATTGGTACGATCAAAGAAAAGGATATTATGGCTGATGTAAAATTTGTTTTTTGGCCGATAAAACGATTCGGAACGATAGACTAGCATGTTGCTCGTCTATTTTTATTTTGTACCAATCAGCGATATTGAATTTAGCTTAAATTGAACATCGCCTATCGTGCTTCCTGTCGGACAGACTGTTATAATAAATAAGTAACACAATTCAAAGAAATGAGGGGAAACGATGCCGTTACAATTTCTGTTAGGTGCTGGACAAAACGATGCGACAGAACGGATGGTCCAAACTGCGCAAGCTTGGTTGGCGAAGAATTCAGTGAATCGCGTGTTTTTCTTAGTCCCCAATTACAATAAATTCGAACAGGAAATCAGTCTTCTATCAGCAATGAAAAAAAGTTGTGGTTTTGAAGAATTCAGTACGATTCAAACGCAAGTTTTCAGTTTTCAGCGTTTAGCCTGGTATTTTTTGCAAAGAGATGGTCACGTACCTGGAAATATTTTATCTGAAGCTGGAAATGCCATGATTTTGCGAAAAATTTTGCATGAACAACGAGAAGAGCTGACGATTTTCCGCGGTGAAGTCAATAAAACAGGGTTTATCCAACAATTGGTTGGCTTTTATCAAGAAATGCAAATCGGTAATGTGTCTGTTTCAGATTTGGTTGAAAATGGAACAGAACAGGATCAAGTCTTAAAGTTAAAAGATCTGCAAAAAGTTTTTGCGGCTTATGAAGAAGCTTTGATTGCCTATCAAGTCGCAAATGAAGATCCGTTATTATTGCTCCAAAATTATTTGGTGACACAAGATCTTTCTAATTGTTTATTTATCGTAAGCGGGTTTACACGTTTTAATGCCCGTGAACTTAGTGTCTTAAATGCTTTGATGACTTGCGGAGAGCTGTATGTTTCCCTAGAGCTAGATCGGCCGTATCCAAATGAAGAACCCAATCCATTGAATTTATTTGCTGATCCTGGAAAAACATACTATCAGTTAAAACGGAGTGCGGATGTACAGCAGATTCCTGTGAGAACGGATCAATATTCACATGAACGAAAAACAGTCTTTAATCAAATCGGAGATTTTTGGGCAAACCAAAAGCGGTTGAATATGGCCGGCAACACTCAGATCCAGATGACAAAATATGCCACTCTTGCTGAAGAGATTCGTAAGACAGGCGATGAGATTCGACGACTTGTCAGTGTTGAAGGATATCGTTATAAAGATATTCAAATTTTGATGCGCAATCCTCAAATCTACAACAGTATTTTGCCAGACTTATTTCAAAAATTAGACATTCCATTTTATCTTGATGAGACCCAAGAGATGGCGGCTCATCCGCTGATTGAGTTTTTACAAGCCTTATTTTTAGTTGATACGTATAACTATCGGATTAACGATTTATTTCGGATGCTGCGGACAGAGTTGTTTGCGCCTTTCGATTGGAATTCAACTACCTGGTTTATGGAACAACAAGCCTATCGCGAAAAAATCGATCAAACAGAAAATGTTTGTTTAGCCTATAATTTCCGAGGCAATGCTTGGACTAAAAAGGCTGATTGGGAATTTGTTGATTACGATTTTGAGGCCGATGTATTCAACGATGCCAAACAATTAGAAACAATAACCAACGAAGTGCGTCGCTCAGTACAACAAATCGTTCCAGTCTTTTTTAAACACATCAAACAGGCTGAGACAGGCTTAGAAGCAGCCACGATCTTTTATCGCTTTTTAGAACAAAGCGGTGTCAAACGCCAATTACTTTTTTGGCGTGATCAAGAAGTTGCACGAGGCTCACTGGACAAAGCTCGTAATCATGAGCAAACGTGGCAGGCTTTATTAGATTTATTAGATGAATACGTCTTAATCTATGGTGAAGATTCTTTCGATTGGTCAGCTTTTCAAGAAATCTTTTTAGCAGGTTTAATGAATCTGACTTACGGGAAAATCCCAACAGCGATCGACCAAGTCCGAGTGAATGATTTGGAGCTAGCACGGGTAGATCAAATGAAAATAACTTTTGCTGTTGGATTGAATAATAATGATTTCCCTGCGCGTTTTGATGACAAAGGATTATTATCAGCAGAAGAGCGTTCGTCCTTCAATCAACAATTACCAGAAGGAAAGTTCCTGCCTGAAAGTAATAGTTCCAAGGTCAATCGAGAACCGTTTTTAGCCTATTCTGTTTTTCTATCAGCAACCGAAAAACTGTATTTAAGCTTGGCTACAAATGTTGATGGTGAAAAAAAATTAGAAGTCTCAACTTTTTTACGTCAATTAAGTAATGGATTGAATCTTCCAATCAATGAAAGTCCTGCGCTTAAATTAGACAGTGATCCGAATGAACACTTAGGAACGATGCGCACATTATTATCTGATTTGATCACGCTAAATCGTATAGCACAAGATGAAAACCGGGCCTTTTTACCAGTCTGGCGCGAGCTACAGAAATTTATCCAGAACAGTTCATGGGCTCCGATGGCACAGCGTGTATTCAAAAGTTTACAAGATCTCAATGTACCAAGAGAATTATTGCCTGAAACAGCGGAGCGATTATACGGTAAAAATCTCTATGTCTCTGTTTCACGTATCGAAAATTTTTATAATTGCCAATATAAATATTTTGCTAACTTTGGTTTAGGATTAAAAGAACGGACGGTTTATGGATTGACTCCGGCGGCTGCGGGCGATTTTTATCATGAGGCATTGGATCACTTCTTTCGCATGTTGAACGAACAAGGGTTACGTTTGGCAGAATTAAATGAAGCCCAACGCAACGAACTAGCTGACCAAGTATTAAAAGCTATTTTTGGTGAATTGAAATTTGCAATTCTTTCTAGTTCTGCTCGGATGAATTATATTCGTTATCAATTGTCGCAAACAATTCAAAAGGTGAGTTGGGGGCTGGTTCAGCAAGGTATGCGAACCAAACTTGAACCGCAACAAACCGAAATCATTTTTGGTTCGATCGGTGGACAAAAGGGAATCCCAGGAATTAATTTGCCATTGCGTAACGGCGGTGAAGTAGCAATCCGCGGGAAAATCGATCGTTTGGATCAGTTACAAGGAAATGAAAATGATTGGTTGAGTGTGATCGATTATAAGTCAAGTCCCCACAGTTTCAACGTTGCAGACGCGTACTATGGAATTGCTTTGCAGTTGATCACATATTTAGATGTAGCAGTGACAGATTTTAGTCAAGCAAGTGGAAAAGAAATCAAACCGGCCGGTGCGTATTATCTCCACGTCCATAACCCAGTATTGAAAGAACCTAAAAATATTGAAAAAGAAATGTTGAAAGCTTATCAATACGATGGATTGTTTGCCAAAGAACCTGAACTTTACGATCAGCTAGATCAAAGTCTACAAGAAAAAGAAAGTTCATTACTATTCCCAATCAAAAAGGATAGCAAAGGACAAACAGTTATGGTGCCGCAGTCGAAAGATAAATTCTATGATTTATCAGAAATCGATTTATTGCGCAAATACAATCGGGAAAAAATCCAGCAAGCAGGCGATCAAATCGTTTCTGGTGAAATCAAGTTAAATCCCACGTATAAAGACAATCAGCGCATCGCTTGTCAGCAATGTCCATTTCGCAGTGTCTGCAAATTTGATGCGATGTTGAAAGAGAATAATTACCATCGCCTAGAAAAATTATCAAAAGAAGAAGTTTTAAAAAGAATGGAGGACGAACTACATGACAACTAACTATCCAATTCCTCCTAAAGCACCCAACGAAATGTATACAGATTCTCAATGGCAAGCGATTTATGATCAAGGAACTAATTTGTTAGTTTCTGCTTCGGCAGGATCAGGTAAAACAGCGGTCTTAGTCAGACGGGTGATTGAAAAAATCAAACGGCAACAATTATCGGTGGATCAATTATTAGTTGTTACTTTTACGGAAGCTGCCGCAAGTGAGATGAAAGAACGAATCCAGTCAGCGTTACAAGAAGCGATCAACTTAGAAACAGATCAAGAATTGAAAAATCATTTTACTCACCAATTAACGTTGTTGCCGACAGCGACTATCTCGACGTTACATTCATTTTGTTCAAAAGTTATCCAACGTTTTTTCTATTTGATCGATTTGGATCCGAGTTATCGGATGTTGACAGACGATACAGAGACGATTTTATTAAAAGAAGATGTTTGGGATGAATTACGAGAAACTTTCTACGAAGAAAATCAGGAAATTTTTTATCGTTTGACTGAAAATTTCTCAAATGACCGCAGTGATAGTGGACTAGAGGATCTAGTTTTAGCAATGTACGATTTTGCACGGGCAAATCCACAGCCGTTTACTTGGTTAGATAGTTTAGTTGATAATTATCGGATTGAAGAGCTAGTAGATTCAACTTTGTATAAAGATTTGATCCGGCCACAAGTATTGACCGCATTAGGCGAGATCCATCAAACGTATCAATGGATGGAGTCGGCCAGTCAAGGAAGTGATGAGCTACAAAAAATTATCGATTTAGCTAAAAATGAAGCAGCAATTACTTTACAAATTCAACAAGCGATGACAGAAGATCGTTTAGACGACGCCTTCAAAATTTTTGAACAGTTGAAATTCTCAACGTATCCATCACCACGAAAAAAAGAGGTGAAGGAACTTTACGGAGACGTGATCGCAGAATGTAAAATTTATCGAGATCAAGCGAAAAAAAATTTACAAGAAATCCAAGCAATGTATTTTTCAGTTTCGCCTAATGAACAAGTAGAACGGCTGCAAGAAGCGCTGCCGATCGTGGAAGAATTAGTCCGAGTTGAAAAAAGTTTTATCGCTTCTTATTCTGACAAAAAAAGAGAAAAAGGGATGCTGGATTTCAATGATTTGGAACATTTCACGTTGCAAATCTTACAGACGCAAATCGAAGGCGATCGTCCAGCAGAAACTTATTATCGTCAACGTTTTACAGAGGTCTTAGTAGATGAGTATCAAGATATCAATCAGCTGCAAGAAACGATTTTACAAGAACTAAGCTCAGAAAAACCGGGAAACCTCTTTATGGTAGGGGATGTGAAACAGTCGATTTATGGCTTTCGTTTAGCAGATCCAACGTTATTCATCCAAAAATACCACGATTTTGCAGAGGAAGAGGGTGGCCGAAGAATTATTTTGGCCGAAAATTTCCGCTCGCGTAAAGAAGTATTGGATTTTACTAATTTAATTTTTACACAATTAATGGATCAAGCAGTAGGGCAAATAGAATACGACCAACAAGCGGAACTAATCAATGGATTTACTGCTTTTCCACCAAAAGAAACGTTTGAACCGGAATTATTGGTTTATCAGAAAAAAGGTGAAGTCCCAGAATGGATCGAAGACAAGGCGATGGGGGAGGTCTTTATGACTGCCACTAAGATTCGTCAGCTGATCGATCAAGGTTTTGAGATTTATGATAAAAAAATAAAAGCTATGCGTCCGGTTCGATATGAAGATATCGTATTGTTAACACCGACTAGAAGTAATAATTTAACCATTTTAGAAGTATTCAAACAGTTAGGGATTCCGTTAGCTATCAGCGATACGCAAAATTATTTTCAGTCGACAGAACTGCGGATCATGATTTCATTATTACAAATCATTGATAATCCGTACCAAGATATTCCATTAGCTGCAGTCTTACGTTCACCGATCGTTGGATTACAAGAAGAAGCGCTGGCTCAGATTCGTTTAGCTTTGCCGCAAAAAGAGTATTATCAAGCAGTCCAACTTTATAGTGAAGTCAATACAGATGAGATCGCTAAAAAATTGACTCAGTTTTTAGAACAATTGAACCAATGGCGCGAGTATGCGCGTCGTGAATCTTTATCTGATTTATTAGTTAAAATTTATAACGAGACAGCCTATTTAGATTATGTGTTAGGGATGCCGGCAGGGCAGCAACGACATGCCAATCTTTTGGCTTTGATCGAACGAGCGAAAGATTATGAACGCAGCAGTTTCCGAGGACTATATCAATTCATTCGATTTATTGAAAAGATGCAGGAAAAAGAAAAAGACTTGGGTGAGCCGCCGACAGAAGAGTTAGTCGATGCTGTTCGGGTGATGACGATCCACGGCAGTAAAGGTTTAGAATTTCCGATTGTCTTTTTGATGGATATGAGTAAAAGTTTTAATCTGCAAGACACACGAAAAAATTATGTGTTCGACGAACGCTTAGGGCTGGGAGTGAAATTGCTCACACCGGATGATCGAATCAGAAAAGAGACCTTGCTCTTCCAAACGGTCAAGCAAAAAAACTTGAATAAATTATTATCTGAAGAAATGCGCAAGCTGTATGTTGCTCTAACTCGAGCAGAACAAAAAATTTATTTAGTTGGCTCTTATGACGATCAGGAAGCAGCTTTGAAAACTTGGAGCAAAGGTGCTCTCAATGAACAAACCGTTTTAGATGCTGGGTTACGGAGCGGACAAAAAGATAGTTATTTTGATTGGGTAGGGATGACGCTCTTCAGACATCCTAAAATGGAACAATATCAAACAGAATATTCGATCAATCAGCCAGCTCGAATAAAAAATCATCCGGCTACATTTTCAATCGATTTTGTTGAGCCGCAAAAAATTGCTGAAGCAGTCCAAAGTTATCTGCCAGAAATAAAGACATTGGAAATACCACAAGGTGTAATCGATATCCAACCGTTAAAAAAACGGCTGCTATTCAATTATCCTTATCCAGAAGCGACCAAGACGACCAGTTATCAATCAGTTTCAGAGTTGAAACGTCTTTATGATGATCCAGATAATCGCGAAACGTTAGAATTAAATGAATCCACTCAAAGGCAAAATCACTATCGTTTTACGGAAACAGAATTGAGTGAGCCGAGATTTTTGCGTACTAAAAAGGAACTTTCACCGGCGGAAATCGGAACGGCAACGCATTTAGTCATGCAGTTACTTTCGCTAAAAGTAAGGCCGCAGAAAAAAATGATTGAAGAGCTGATTGCTGACTTAGTTGAACGAAAGGCATTAACGTTAGAGATAGCTGAAAAAATATCCATTGATAGTATTCTCGCTTTTTTTGATTCAGAAATCGGGAATTACGTTATTAAAAATGCAGATTTTTTATATCGAGAAGAACCATTTGCGATGTTGATGCCAGCCAATCAGCTGTTTAAAGATTATCAAAATCAAGATGAAATCTTGATACATGGGATCATTGACGGTTATCTAGAGTTTGAAGACCATATTGTATTATATGATTTAAAAACAGATTATTATACTGAAAAACGTGAACCGCAATTGCTTGCACGTTATCGTGGACAGTTGCATCTCTATAAGGATGCATTAGAAAAAGCCAAAAACAAACCGGTTACAAATGCATATTTAATATTTTTACAAGGGAATAAAGCGATAGATTTATTAAAATCTCTTTAGTGATAGGCAGTTTATACTTATAAAAGGTAAGTGCTGTGCTATACTCTCTCTATCGAGGTGAGAATGATGGAACAAATAGAGACAATTAACTTTTCACTCTGTCCAAAATTTGAAAAAGGCTTCCAAATTTTAGGCAAAAAATGGAACGGTTTGATCATTGATGTATTATTAGAAGATGGACCAAAACGATTTGTCGATATTGCTGCAATGATTCCAGAAGT
Source organism: Enterococcus hailinensis (assembly GCF_045862035.1). NCBI lineage: Bacteria > Bacillati > Bacillota > Bacilli > Lactobacillales > Enterococcaceae > Enterococcus > Enterococcus hailinensis. The sequence continues at coordinate 100,247 of NZ_BAAFRV010000004.1, forward strand.
AAGTGATCGTGTGTTGACCGAACGGCTAAAAGAATTAGAAGCTGAAGGAATCGTTACTCGTGTAGTTGCTTGCGGAAGTCAAAAACGGATGGATTATTGCTTGACAAGTAAAGGTGAGGCACTGGAAAATGTGATGAAGGAAATTCATCAATGGGGCGACACTTGGATTACTGCTGAAGAATGTAGTTGATAATTTTATTGATTTCTTGTAGTATTGGGATAGTCAATTAAATAGTTTAAAAAGCGTTGATAGAAAAGAGTAATCTTTTTTGATCTTAAAGGGAATGTCTGTCATTGACTGGAAGCAGACTGAGAAAGAAAAAGATGAAGTTCACTTCTGGAGCTTGTCGCAAGACCGGTAAAGCCGTTAAATCATAAGTAAGAGCGCCAAGTAATTGGCGAATTAGGATGGTATCGCGAGACCTCGTTCCTTTATGGGACGAGGTCTTTTTGTGATTTATAATTGATGAATCAATCAGAGAAATAAGTGGAGAATTATCACTTTAGCATTAAAGAAAGGAAGAAAATAATGAGTTTACAAGAACAATTAGAAGAACTTAAAAGTCAGACGTTAGCAAAAATCGAAGCAGCGGATGTTCTTTCTGCAATTGAATCGATTCGTGTAGAAACACTAGGAAAAAAAGGCCCCATCACTGAAGTATTGCGAGGCATGCGAGATCTTTCTGCAGAAGAACGACCTAAAGTAGGTGCCTTTGCTAACGAAATCCGTGATTTATTAGCTCAAGCTGTTGAAGAACGGAAAGCAGAATTAACCGAATTAGCATTAGAAAAACAATTAGCATCAGAATCTTTAGATGTTACGCTACCAGGTAAAAAAGTTGCTCATGGTACGCGTCATGTCTTGACTCAAATCATGGAAGAAATCGAAGATACTTTTGTAGGGATGGGTTATCAAGTCATTGAAGGAACTGAAATTGAATCCGATCATTACAATTTCGAACGAATGAACTTACCTAAAGATCATCCAGCTCGGGATATGCAAGATACATTTTATATTTCGGATGAAGTATTATTACGTACCCATACATCACCAGTTCAAGCACGGACAATGGAAAAACATGATTTTTCAAAAGGTGCATTACGCATGATTTCACCCGGAAAAGTTTTCCGTCGCGATACAGATGATGCAACACATAGCCATCAATTCCATCAAATCGAAGGTTTAGTGGTCGATAAAGGGATCACGATGGGCGATTTAAAAGGAACGCTAGAAGTTTTATTGAAAGAATTGTTTGGTGCTGACCGCAGCATCCGTTTACGCCCAAGTTACTTCCCATTTACTGAACCATCAGTGGAAGTGGATGTCAGCTGCTTTAAATGTGGTGGTAAAGGATGTAACGTCTGCAAACATACTGGCTGGATCGAAATTCTTGGCGCTGGTATGGTTCACCCAGATGTTTTAGAAATGTCAGGCATCGATTCAAAAGAATATTCAGGTTTTGCTTTTGGATTAGGACCAGATCGAATCGCGATGTTGCGATATGGCGTTAATGATATTCGAAATTTCTATTTAAACGATGTTCGTTTCTTGGAACAATTCAAGGGGGAGTAAAAAGCAATGTTAGTTTCATATAAATGGTTAAATGAATATGTCGATTTGAAAGACATTACACCAACAGAATTAGCCGATCGTCTTTCGCTTACAGGGATCGAAGTCGAAGGTTTAGAATCACCAGAAGAAGGATTGAAAAAAATCGTTGTTGGCGATGTAAAGGAATGTGTTCCTCATCCTGATTCTGATCATCTATCTATCTGCCAAATCGATATTGGCGAAGAGGAATTATCACAAATCGTTTGTGGTGCACCTAATATCAAAGCCGGTGTAAAAGTAATCGTTGCTTTGCCTGGGTCACGTATTGGCGGAAATGTGAAAATCAAAAAAGGAAAAATGCGCGGTCAAGTTTCAAACGGAATGGTTTGTTCATTGCAAGAACTTGGATACGGTGAATCAGTGATTCCAAAAGAATACGCTGAAGGTATTTATTATATGCCCGAAAATGCTGTAGCAGGTGAACCAGTCTTTTCATATCTTGAAATGGATGATACGATCATTGATCTGTCGATCACACCGAACCGAGCAGATGCTTTGAGCATTCGTGGCGTGGCTCATGAAGTAGCTGCAATTTATAATAAAGAAGTGAACTTTCCTTCAGTGAAATTAGCTGAAGCAGCTGAAAAAGCTAGCGATAAAATCAACGTATCAGTCGAAGATAAAAATGATGCACCGCATTATGAAATCCGAATCATTGAAAATGTAAAAATTGGACCAAGTCCGCAATGGTTGCAAAATCGTTTAATGAACGAGGGAATCCGTCCAATCAGTAACGTAGTCGATATTACAAATTATATCTTGTTATTGTTCGGACAACCGTTACATGCATTTGACTATGATAAATTAGGTAGTAAAGAAATCCATGTTCGTCGTGCGAAACAAGATGAACCATTTACAACTTTGGATAGTGTAGAACGTACATTGAATCCAGAAAATATTGTTATCACGAATGGCGATGTACCAGTCGCATTAGCTGGTGTCATGGGTGGATTGGATTCAGAAATTTCAGCTGAAACAACTACTGTAGCATTGGAAATGGCGATGTTTGATCATACATCTGTTCGACGGACATCTCAAAGCTATAATCTACGCAGTGAAGCATCTATGCGTTTTGAAAAAGGTATCAACCAAGGTGAGATTAGTTTAGCGGGTGAAGTAGCTGCTGCAATGATCGCGGAATTAGCACAGGGGACGGTTTTAAACGGTTCAGTTAAAGGCAGTGAAGTGGAAGCCAAAAATATCGAAGTCAGCACAAAACTAGAAAACGTTAATCGTTTCCTAGGAACAGATCTGACTCAAGAACAAGTCAATGAAATTTTTGCAGCACTTGGATTTGAAACAACTGTCGAAGCTGGTGTAACGACTGTTAGCGTACCGCCACGTCGTTGGGATATTACGATTGAAGCCGATTTGATGGAAGAAATCGCTCGTATCTATGGTTATAATAATTTGCCTTCAACTTTACCTGAAGGTCAAACTGTTGCCGGATTTTTAACAGAATCTCAAAAATCAACACGTAAAGTCCGTAATTTATTGGAAGGCAGTGGTCTTTCAGAAGCAATTAGTTACGCGTTGACAACAGAAACAAAAGCACAACAATTTTTAATTGGCGAAAGTCGTGTTACTCGTGTAGCTTGGCCGATGAGTGAAGATCGCTCAACAATGCGTTTGAATTTGATCAGCGGTTTATTAGAAGATTTAGCTTATAATGTTGCACGTAAAAATAATGATGTCGCATTCTATGAAATTGGCCATGTATTCTATCAAAATAATGATCCGCAAAAAGATCTGCCAATTGAACAAAATCATGTTGCAATCGCAGTAACTGGAAATATTGCAGATAAATCATGGGCAGCTAAAGCTGAACCATGTGATTATTACACGATCAAAGGAATGGTCGAAGAGTTGGTTGAGGGATTGGGCTTAACAGAAGAAATTTCTTATCGTTCAATCAAAATGCCTGAAATGCATCCAGGCCAAACAGCAGGAATCTATTTAGCAGAAGAATTAATCGGCTTTGTAGGTCAAGTTCATCCTAAAACGGCTTCAAGTTATGAATTAAAAGCGACGTATGTAGCCGAAATAAATCTAGAAGCTTTAATTGGATATGAACAAGCACCGCTAGTGTTTGAAGCTGTTTCTAAATACCCAGCTGTCAGTCGTGATATTGCTATGTTAGTTGATGAAACAAGTGCCAATGCTGAAATTTCATCAGTGATTCGCGAAGCAGCCGGTAAATTCTTAACAAATGTTCAAGTATTTGATGTTTATCAAGGAAAAAACATCGAATCAGGTAAGAAATCAATGGCTTATAGCTTAACATTTGTAAATCCAGAAGCAACATTGACTGATGAAGAGATCAATCGTGCGATGGAAAAAGTAGTTAAAAACTTAACAGAAAAATTAGGTGCGGTCATTCGTTAATTTGATTAAACCAAAAGACTCCGGGAATTAATTTCCGGAGTCTTTTTTAGTAGCTGCGTGTCAATAATTGAGTCGCAACATTTGTTAAAATCATTTTACTATCGCAATCAGGAAGTTGCTGTATTTCTTTAATTGCTTTGTGGGTCAATTTTTCTGCAAAGGCGAGTGCGCCAGAGATACCATCAAACTCTGCAACATAAGCAGCCAATTGCATGAGTTCTTTTTTCGATAACTGTTCAGGTGTCTCTAGATAAGGACGAATAATATCTGGTCGATTATCACGTGCAATTAATAATGGTAGGGTAAATATGCCCTGCTGTACATCTGTTAGAATCGGTTTTTGTTCATCACCTAATTCAATCGAAAAGTTTAAGATATCATCATAGATCTGAAAGGCAAGACCAATAGAAGATCCGATCCGTTTTGCCCGCGCTTGGATTTTTTTATCACTTCCACCAAAATAAGCACCTTCATGACAACTTAAACGAATCAATTCAGCTGTTTTACCATTAATATTTCGGAGATATTCACAAAGCGTTTGGTCAGGATGGAAGGCACATGACATTTGTGTCAATTCACCTTGTAATATTTTTTTCATTGCCCGAGCATTTTTTAATAAAAAGGGTGTATTACTCATTGACTCAGCTAACAATTCAAAATAACTAGTATACATAAAATCGCCAGTGTAAACTGCGACATCTTTACCAAAACGAGATTGAATAGATGGCATCCCACGACGTGTGTCAGCATCGTCAATAATATCATCATGAACTAAGGTTGCAGAATGCAGTAATTCCAATGAAGCGGCAATTTTTATTAATTGATCCGGCTCTTTTTTATTGCCAAAATCAGCGAAAAGAAAGAAGAGAGCCGGACGAATCATCTTTCCTCCTGTAGAAGAAAATTTTGTGATGGCCTCTTCGATCGATTGATTATTAATAACAAGTCTTTGTGAAATTAATTCTTTTACTTTGATTAAATTTTTCTGTAATTCGGGGTAGTCATTCCAGTAGTCTAACATAGGTGCTCCTTTTAACAACGTTTTCAATACTATTTTATCGTATGCTCCACAGAATGACTACTAGAATGCTTCATTAATATTTAGTGAGAGAAAACACATGGCTAATAAGCAAATCTTTTGAACTAAACCTATAAAAATAGCATAATGGATATTGAAAAGAAAATATGAGAAAGTTGGGTGAAATGAGTTTAACCGTTTTCTTGGAACTTGTGGAGTTTAAAGCGAAAACCGCAAGCGTCCTGCCTTTTTTTATTGGGATTTGTTTTAGCCTCTATAACTTTCACAAACTTCATTTAGGATTAGTTTTGTTGTTTTTCGTGGCTATGTTTATTTTTAATATGGCAGTAGACATTCTAGATAATTATAATGACTATCATCATGCGACAGAGATTCATGATTACCGAGAGAAAACCAATATCATTGGACGTGAAAAGATCGATTTAAAATTAGTCTTTAACTTAATGGTAGGAATGATCGTTGTTTCCGCTTTGATTGGAATTGGTCTGACATTTGTTGTTGGCTGGCCATTTTTATTGATGGGGTTATTTTGTTATGGTGTGGGTATTTTTTATTCATCAGGTCCCAAACCATTATCTAGCTTGCCGCTTGGCGAAATTTTTTCAGGATTGACTATGGGGGTTATGATTACTTGTTTGTGTGTTTACCTGAATGCATTTGAGGTGTTTCAATGGAATTTTAGAACGTTGAGTGAAATATTCCTGATTTCTTTACCGAATACATTGTGGATCGCAAACTTGATGTTGGCGAACAATATCTGTGATTTAGAAGAAGACGAAAAAAATGAACGCTTTACATTGGTCCATTATTTGGGGAAACAAGCTGCGATTGATCTATTTATTGGTCTGAATGTAGCTGCTTTTATGGCTGTGATTTTAGCAGTATTGATTGGGATCGCCCCCTGGACGATGTTAGGGACTTTTTTTGTGGCGCCATTTATTTTCAAACAAGTCCTTTTGTTTTTAGAGAAACAAATCAAACGAGAAACATTTATTTGCGCCGTACGAATATTGGCGGTCGGTGCGGTTGCTCAAGTGATTAGTTTTGCTATTATCTTTTTATTTTAAAAATTTATTCATTATTAATATTAGTAGGCTTACAAAAAGCCATGGATGTATTAGGAGGAGAAAGAAATGAAAGAAATCGTTATTCTAGGTGCAGGATACGCAGGCTTACGCGCGTTGCACGTATTACAAAAATCAGCAGCAGATATCCATATTACTTTAGTAGATCGAAATGATTATCACTATGAAGCAACTAGTCTGCATGAAGTAGCAGCAGGTACGCAACCTGATGAAAAAATTTGTTATAAAATCAAAGATGTCATCAATCCAAATAAAACCGTTTTTGTTCAAGATACGGTTGAAAAAATTGATGCAGATAAAAAAGAAGTATATTTAGAAAATCAAAAATTGTCTTACGATTATTTAATCGTTGGTTTGGGCTTCCAATCAGAATCATTTGGGATTCCAGGAGTAAAAGAAAATGCCTTAGAAATGGTTGATGTCAAAACAGCGGATCAAGTCCATAAACATATCATCGAACAAATGAAGAAATATAAAGAAACCAAAGACGAAGAATATCTTCGAATCGTTGTGTGTGGTGCTGGCTTTACTGGAATTGAGTTAGTGGGAGCATTTGTCGAAGGAAGCAAAAAATTTGCGGATCTTGCAGGCGTGAAACCCGAAGATATCCAAATCTATTGTGTTGAAGCAGTCGATAAAATTTTGCCAATGTTTAGCGATAAGCTAGGACAATATTGCTTGAAATATCTTAAAAAATGGGATGTTAAATTATTAACTGGTAAACCAATCAAAAAAGTTGAACCAGGTGCTGTCATTTATCAAAATTCAAAAGACAATGAAAATGACTTAGTTGCTCTTAAAGCGAAAACGATCGTTTGGACAACTGGTGTCAGCGGCAGTAAAGTTATTGGAGATTCAGGTTTTGAGGAACGTCGTGGTCGTGTAATGGTAAAACCAAACTTGACAGATCCAAATCACGATGATGTGTATCTTTTAGGTGATGTGTCAGCAGTAATGGATCCTTCAAGCAACCGTCCTTATCCAACAACTGCCCAAATCGCTTTAACGATGGGTTCATATGCTGCGAAAGATATTCTGAATCAGCTTAAAGGCCAACCATCTGATCCATTCTCATTTAAATCTTTAGGGTCAGTTGCTTCTATTGGAAATACACATGCCTTTGGTGTCGTAGGAAAAACTGAAGTGACCGCTTATCCAGCTTCATTTATAAAAAAAGCGATCATGGATCGTTCATTGTTTGAAACAGGCGGTATCAAAGAAGTTTTAGCGAAAGGCCGTTTTGATTTCTATCATTAAGCCGAATGAAAACACTCGCAAGTAGTTGCGAGTGTTTTTTACTGAGTGTTTTTGAAAGAAAAGAAGACGAAGGTATCGATAAGTGAAACGCGGTATTTTATTAGTGAACTTAGGAACTCCAGAGAGCCCAACACCTGCAGCGGTAAAAAGTTATTTAGCTGAATTTTTATCTGATCGTCGGGTGATCACTTGGCCAAGGCTGATCTGGCTGCCGATTTTACATGGGATCGTTTTGAATGTCCGCCCCAAAAAGTCAGCAATACTGTATTCAAAAATTTGGCAAACAGAAGGCTCGCCACTATGGATATATACAAAAAAACAAGCGGAATTGTTGCAAGAAAGAATGCCTGATACACTCGTGCGTTTTGCTATGACCTACGGAAAGCAAAAAATTGATGAAACAATTTTAGAGATGAAAACAGCAGGGATGACTGAACTGTTTGTTCTTCCAATGTATCCACAATATTCAGAGACGACCGTCGCACCGATTTGCGATCAAATCGCTCAAGTATATAGACACTCAGCAGATATTCCGCATCTAAAGATATCTAGTTCGTTCTATGAACGTGCTGAATATATATTATTGCTTTCTACCTATATTAAGAAAAAACTGGCTCAACAAAAATATGATATGATTCTTTTTTCTTATCATGGTGTCCCAGCCTCTACAATTGAACGCGGTGATCCATATGAAGAGCAATGTCAGATCACTACGAAGAAAGTGATGGGGAAAGTCGGAGATTTTCCTTATACTCATACTTACCAATCTAAGTTCGGTCCAAGCCAATGGTTAACACCGATGACTTGTGAAACACTGAAAGCTTTTCCGAGCCAAGATATAAAAAGTGTTTTAGTTATTACGCCGGTTTTTGTAGCAGACTGTCTAGAAACGATTGAAGAAATCGACGAAGAAAATCGAAACTATTTTATTGAAAATGGGGGAGAGTGCTTCGACTATATCCGACCCTTTAATGAAGATACAGCTTTTACTGATGTTCTACATTCAATTGTAAATGCAAACAAATAAATTTATTTATTTTGTATAATGAAAAACGTGCACCTCAGCAGATACACGTTTTTTTTATTATGCGAAATAATTGATTCCCATAGCTTGTTTAACTTCTTTTAAGGTCTCAGCAGCGACGACTTGCGCCTTTTCACTGCCTTCTTTTAACATTTTCATGATAGCTTCTGGATTCTTGGCTAATTCTTCTCTACGAGCACGAATCGGGCCAAATTCAGCTTCCAAAACTTCAATCAAGTAACGTTTAATTTTTACATCACCAAGTCCGCCGCGGCGATAGTGTTCTTTCAGTTCTGCAATTTTTTCTTTGTCCGTTCCGAATACATCGAGATAAGTGAAGACCATGTTGCCTTCCACTTGGCCAGGATCTTCGACATGAATATGGTTCGGATCGGTATACATACTCATGACTTTTTTAGCCAAGACATCGGCAGGATCAGCAATGTAAATTCCGTTGCCTAAAGATTTACTCATTTTTCCGTTGCCGTCGATACCAGGTAAACGGCCCATTCCTTTTTCAGGGAAAACGCCTTTTGGTTCGACTAATACGTCTCCATAAGTGTGATTGAAACTTTGAACGATTTCCTGTGTTTGTTCTAACATTGGTTTTTGATCTTCGCCCACTGGAACAAGGTTAGCCTTAAAAGCCGTGATGTCTGATGCTTGTGAGACTGGATAAATGAAGAAGCCTGTCGGTACACTTTCACCAAATTTCTTTTGTTCGATTTCCGATTTAACAGTCGGGTTACGACGTACACGCCCAACGCTAACTAAGTTTAAATAATACATTGTTAGTTCAGCTAGTTCGGGAATTTGTGATTGGATGAAAAGTGTGGAACGTTTTGGATCTAATCCAACCGCTAAATAATCTAACGCTACTTGTAAAACGTTCGAAGAAACTTTCTCAGGATTTTTAGCGTTGTCTGTTAAAGCTTGCATATCTGCAATCATAATAAATAATTTATTGTCCGGATCTTCTTGCATCCGCACACGATTTTTTAGGGAGCCTACATAATGTCCTAAATGTAGTTGTCCAGTTGGACGATCTCCGGTCAAAATAATATTTTCCATTAACTCACCTTTTCATTAAAATTTCTTTCAATAGTCTCTTCAAATACTACCTTTTTTTTACAAAACTGACAACTCTTATCGTGATCTTTTCCGTTTGCTAATTTAAAGCAAATGTTAAAAAAACTCACATCAAAATGAAAGAAATTTAGAATTTTTTTGATGACATAAGTTTTTTTTCTTTACAACCTAGAAAATCATCGCTTATAATTAAACTCTGATTGGAAAAATTAGAAAATGATAAGGATAAAAGGGGTGGTAAGACATGCCAATGGTTGAATTTAAGCATGTAGAAAAATACTATGGGAAGTTTCATGCCTTAAAAAACATAGACTTAACTTTCGAAAAAGGGGAAGTTGTTGTAGTGATTGGGCCTTCTGGTTCTGGAAAGAGCACCATGTTACGCTGTATCAATGGTTTGGAAGATATCACTTCAGGTCAGTTATTAGTCAATGATAAAGACCTACATAGTAAAGAGGTTAAATTAAAAGATATTAGAAAAAATATTGGAATGGTTTTCCAGCATTTTAATCTTTACCCAAACAAGACAGCGTTAGAAAATATCACGTTAGCACCGATCAAAGTTTTAAAACAATCATCAGAAGATGCGGTAAAAACAGCGGAGAAATTGCTTAATCGAGTAGATATGCTGGATAAAAAAGATTCTTATCCTTCTATGCTATCAGGAGGACAACAACAACGGATCGCCATCGCTCGAGGATTAGCTATGAATCCTGATTTACTGCTATTTGATGAGCCGACATCTGCGTTAGACCCAGAAATGATCGGTGATGTTTTGAACGTAATGAAAAAAATTGCACGTGATGGCATGTCGATGATCGTCGTGACACACGAAATGGGCTTTGCTAAAGAAGTAGCAGATCGAATTATTTTTATGGCTGACGGACAAGTATTAGAGGATACTAGAGATGTGAAAGGTTTCTTTGAAAAACCACAAGAAGAGCGAGCACAACAATTCGTCAGCAAAGTAATCAATCATTAGGAGGCGTCATATGGCTAAACTAAAAAAAATCGTCTCCTTTTTAACCCTCGCACTACTTGTGGGAATTGTTTTATCAGGCTGTAAAGGAGAAAGTGTGGCGGATAAAAATATTGCTACGCGGATAAAAAACGATCCCGTTATTACATGGGGAGTAAAATATGATACACGTTTATTTGGAATGATGAATGTCAAAACACGTGAAGTGGAAGGTTTTGATATCGATATTGCAAAAGCGATCACTAAAGAAATTTTAGGGAAAGATGGCAAAGCCGAGTTTGTTGAAGTGACTTCCAAAACACGGATTCCGTTACTGAAAAATGGAAATATCGATGCCATCATTGCAACGATGACGATCACAGAAGAACGTAAAGAACAAGTTGATTTTTCAGATATCTATTTTGATGCCGGACAATCATTGCTAGTCAAAAAAGGTAGTCCAATCAAAAGCGTCAAAGATTTGACGAGTAAAGATACTGTGCTTGCAGTTAAAGGTTCAACATCAACGATCAATATTCGTAAGTATGCTCCTGAAGCAAAAATTCTTGAGTTAGAGAACTATGCAGAAGCTTTTACAGCATTACAGTCAGGCCAAGGACAAGCAATGACGACTGATAATGCCATCTTATTAGGGATGGCTGCTGAAAATAAAAATTACGAATTGACTGCTGGTACATTTACTAATGAGCCTTATGGGATTGCGATCAACAAAGGGCAAACAGATTTTACAGACGAAGTGAATAATGCCTTACGTAAAATGCATGACAACGGTACGTATGATAAAATTTTCGAAAAATGGTTCCCTAAAGATGCAGCAGGTAAAGCAGAGAAGGGGGCGCAGTTTTAATGGCACAATTATTTCAAACCTATTCAGCAGATTTCGCTAGTGGCTTTAAATATACTATTTATGCTAGTTTGCTAGCCTTGGTTTTTAGTTTATTGATTGGGACATTGATGGCAATTCTTCAATTGTCACATAACCGTATTATCAGAAATCTGGCTAAAGCGTATGTAGCCTTTTTCCGTAATATTCCATTACTGATCATTGTAATGTTCTTTTACGTGATTGCACCGATGTATTTTTATAGTTTTGATGGGTTTCAATCTGGAACAATCGGTTTAACAATCTATACGTCTGCATTTATTGCCGAAACAGTTCGTTCTGGAATCCAAACAGTCCCTAAAGGTCAATTAGAGGCTGGGATGTCTTCCGGCTTCTCTTATGCTGAAACAATGCGTTATATCGTATTGCCTCAGGCATTTAAAATCGTCGTTCCACCTTTAGGAAATCAATTTATCAATTTGATCAAAAATTCTTCGATCCTAGCGATGGTCGCGGGACTAGATTTGATGTATCAAGGAGATTTGATTGCTAGCAATACGTTTAATACCTTTGGTACGTATATCATCGTGGGCTGTTTCTATTTAATTTTAACGTTGCCGTTGTCTTATCTAATGAATTATCTAGATAAACATTGGTCGAAGGCGTAGAAAGGGAGGAATAAAATGGATATGAGTGGTGCTTTTTCATGGGTCAATATACGATTCCTTCTAGACGGTCTTTGGGTAACGGTCCAGGTCTCAGTTGTTTCGATTATCTTCAGTATGATTATTGGCGGTATGGCCGGAACGATTCGTTATAGCGGGATTCCGGTAGTTTCTAAAATCGTTGGGCTGATTGTTGATATCATCCGTAATTTGCCGTTACTTTTGATTATTTTTTTCACGTATTTTGCTTTACCGCAAATCGGGATCAAGTTAAATATTTTTTGGGCAGCAGTTGCGGCGTTAACGATTTTTGAATCAGCGATGCTTTCGGAGATTTTCCGAGCAGGGTTAAATGCTGTTCCTAAAGGACAAACTGAAGCGGGAATGTCTTCGGGCCTAACTTATGTACAGACTTTAGCAATTATCGTCTTTCCACAAGCATTTAAATCAATGCTTCCGGCTATTTTGAGTCAGCTGATTTCATTAATCAAAGACACATCATTAGCCGTGATCATCTCGTTACCAGAGTTGATGCACAATGCTAAAATCGTCTATGGTCAAAATACGAATTATGTCATTCCGATGTTTATTGCGATGACGGCTATGTACTTTATTGTTTGTTATCTATTGTCTGTTGTTTCTAATTTATTAGAAACTAGCAAATATAATTACTAAAAAAGAAGCGTCCAAGATGGGCGCTTCTTTTTCAGTCTTTTTCATCTTCAGTTTTTCGCTCAGTCTCTTTCATCGCAGGATCTTCATAGACTGCTCCAGCTTGAGTTTTACCTAATTTTTCTAATAATCCGGGTTCGTGATCTTCTTGAAGCGGCTCATTATTTTTTTCTGTTTCTTTTTCAGTTGCTTTTACTGCAGGATCTTGGTGACGATCTCCGGCAGAGGCCTTACCTAAATTCTCGGCGAGTTCTTTCTTATCCATCTTCATCCACCTTCCTTTTATTATTCTAAGTGTAGCATCCTTTTTGACTGCAACAAAAGGAAATGCTTCATTTAAATAAAGTTCTAGGGCTTGAAATATTCGCTCAAAAAGTGGAAAATAAGATAATACTTTGAAGGAGATAGGATGAGCGTTTTGTCAGATGAAAGACCAATTGGATTTATTGATTCTGGTGTAGGCGGTTTGACTGTGGTCAAAGAAGCTATGCGCCAATTACCGAATGAAGAAATTATTTATTTAGGGGATACTGCCCGTTGTCCGTATGGGCCACGGCCTGCAGAACAAGTTATTGAGTTCACATGGCAAATGACTCGTTTTTTATTGAATAAAAATATCAAAATGCTCGTCATCGCATGCAATACCGCGACCGCTGTGGCATTAGAAGAAATAAAAGAAACCGTTGATATTCCTGTTATTGGTGTAATCCAACCTGGTTCACGTGCTGCATTAAAAGCGAGTAAAAATGGCCGTGTTGGAATCATCGGAACTTTAGGGACAATTAAAAGTGATTCGTATAGATTAGAGATTCAAGAAAAGGCGCCTGAAACACAAGTTGTTAGTTTGGCATGTCCTAAATTTGTACCGATCGTTGAGAGTAATCAATTTGCAAGTTCTGTAGCTAAAAAAGTGGTCTCTCATACGTTGGCTGCGCTAAAAAATAAAAAATTAGATACATTGGTTTTAGGTTGCACTCACTATCCTTTATTACGCCCTATTATCCATAATGTCATGGGGCCAGAGGTTACTTTAATCGATTCGGGTGCAGAAACGGTTAGCGATGTCAGTGCGTTATTAGATTATTTTGATTTGAATAATTTAAATCGTTCTACTAAAAAGAATCACCAGTTTTTTACAACAGGTTCACCAAAAATGTTTAAAGATATTGCCAGTGAATGGTTGACGATTGATAATTTAAACGTTACTCACATTGAATTAGGAGGAAAATAATTTGCGACATGACGGAAGAACGGTCCGACAATTGAGACCAATAAAAATTGAAACCAATGTTTTTAAACATCCAGAAGGTTCTGTAGTGATTTCATTTGGCGATACCAAAGTAATTTGCTCTGCAACTCTGGAAGATTCTGTTCCACCATTTCTTCGAGGAAGCGAAACAGGATGGGTAACCGCAGAATACAGTATGCTGCCACGAGCGACTAATACTCGCAATCGACGAGAGAGCGCCAAAGGAAAGTTAACTGGACGTACGATGGAAATCCAACGTCTGATCGGTCGTTCTTTAAGAGCGGTCATTGATTTAGAAAAATTAGGTGAACGTAGTATTATTGTAGATTGTGATGTGATCCAGGCAGATGGCGGCACTAGAACTGCCAGTATCACTGGTGGATTCGTTGCCTTACGTTTGGCTGTCAATAAATTATTAGCAAGCGGTGAATTAAAAGAAGATCCAATCAAAGAACACCTTGCCGCTATTAGCGTAGGGATTTTGCCTGATGGAACAGTAGTAACTGATTTGGATTATAAAGAAGATTCTTCAGCAGCGGTGGACATGAATCTGGTTATGACGGAATCAGGCCGTTTTGTGGAAATCCAAGGAACAGGTGAAGAAGCAACTTTTGATGATACCGAATTAAATTCTTTGATTTTATATGGAAAAACAGCAGTCGAAGAACTAGTTGCTCATCAAAAAGAAGCATTATTCGATGAAGTTGAAACCGAAGAAAAAACGATTGTGATTGCAACAAGAAATCCAGGCAAAGCTAAAGAATTTGCTGCTCTATTTGGCAAGGAAGGCTATCGGACAAAGACACTTTTAGATTACCCTGAATTACCAGATGTGGAAGAGACGGGAACAACTTTTGAAGAAAATGCTCGTTTAAAAGCAGAAACAATTGCTCAAATTTTACAACAACCTGTTTTGGCAGATGATTCTGGTTTAGCCGTAGATGCGCTGAATGGAATGCCAGGAATTTTCTCAGCTCGTTTTGCTGGGGAACGTAAAAGCGATGCGGCAAATAATGCAAAATTATTACATGAGCTGACTGATGTTCCTGATGAAAAACGAACAGCTCATTTCCATTGCACCTTGGTTTTTGCTGCACCTCAAAAAGAAAGTCTAGTTGTTGAAGCTGATTGGAATGGTCGTATTGGTCGTATCCCACAAGGTGAAAATGGTTTTGGTTACGATCCATTGTTCATCGTATCTGACTCTAATAAGACATCGGCTGAATTAAACAATGACGAAAAAAATGCGATTAGTCATCGCGGGATGGCCGTTCAAAAATTAGAAAAAGTTTGGAAAAATTGGTTGGAGGATAACGCATGAAGTATTTAGTAGTTAGTGACAATCATGGAGACCGCAATATCTTAGTAGAAATCGTGAATCGCTATGTTGGAATGGTCGATCATATGTTTCATTGCGGTGATTCTGAATTGAAAGTAAATGATGAATTGTGGGAACATTTTACCGTTGTTACAGGAAACTGCGACTATGATCCTGAATACAAAAAAGAACAAATCGTAACGATAGGTAATGATGTGATCTATATGACACATGGACACCTATCAAATGTTCGATTTGGTTTAACCATGCTGTCTGTTCAAGCTCAAGAAGCAGGAGCAAATATCGCATTATTTGGGCATATCCATCAAGCAGTTGCTGAAATGGATAAACACATCTTATTTGTTAATCCTGGGAGTATCTCGCAGCCTCGTGGTCCAATTCAAATACCAAGTTATGCGATTATCGAAAGTGATGAAGAAGGTTATCAAGTAGCTTATTATAATCGTGCTCACCAACCAATCGAGGAATTAGTTGCGAGTTTTAAACGATAGTTGATAATTTTTATTAAATATTTGAATAATAAGCGTTTTCTATAAGCTATTAAGCTAAAATGAAAGGGTAGAAAGATAGATGGAGGCGTTATATGATTAGTCCGGCCCTTGAACAATTGATGAAAGAACATGAAGATACAATGGTCATTCCCGGGGAAAATGTTGCTACTGTAATGAAAGAACATCCATTGGAACATGCATTACTGCTTTTATCACAAGCTGGGTACTCAACGATTCCAGTTCTAGATAGAGAAGATCATTTTGTAGGTTTACTAAGTTTAAACGATATCGTAAAAAAAATGTTAGGTATAACAGGAATCGATACGGCTAACTTAGATCAATTGACCGTAGCAGATGTCATGAAAACGGATGTGGCAATTATGCGTCCAGATGCAGAGTTAGAAGATGTGTTACATCTATTAGTTGATTCAGCTTTTTTACCAGTCTTAGATGCTGATGGGAAATTCTGCGGGATCGTCACCAGAAGAGAAATTTTAAAAGCTGTCAATTATACTTTCCATGTGTTTGATCGTAAAAATCTGGAAAAGAAAGTAATTGTTCATGCAAATGCTAACACACCGAACTAAAAAGACCATTATTGGTCTTTTTTTCTAGTTTGATCTACTCAGTGACAGAATGTTTGACACTGAAAAGAAAGCGTGCTAATTTTAAAAAGTGTTAAATTGAAACGATTACGATTGAGCTCGGTTAGAAAACTAAACGAGGTGTAAGATGGCAAAAAAATCTAAAATTGTAAAAATGCAAAAGCAGCAAGAATTAATCGAACGTTACGCTGAACAGCGGTCAGAGTTAAAAGCAGCCGGTGATTTTGAAGGAGTGGCAAAACTTCCCCGTGATTCGAATCCTAATCGTCTGAAATATCGTGACCAAACTGACGGTCGTCCAAGAGGATATATGAGAAAATTTGGACTATCACGAATCAAGTTTCGCGAATTAGCTCACAAAGGTCAAATCCCTGGTGTGAAAAAAGCAAGCTGGTAAAAATAAAAAGAAACAGCAAACATTTAAGTGTTTGCTGTTTCTTTTTATTTACCGATCACAATCGGGTCATTAGGAATAGAATAGCCATTTTCGTTCAATGTTTTCACATAAGCAGCTAAAAACTCTTCTTGTAATTTATATTGTTTACCGTTAGTCACATACATGATCGTACGAATAGCATAATTGCTGTTTCCTAGATCAACCATTCCAAATAAATCAGGGCCATCGAAAATTTCTTCTTTGAATTCTTTTGCTAAACGTTGATTAGCATCTTCGATCAATTGACTTATTTTTTCGTATCCTTCATTTGGTTGAATGCGGATATCGACTTTTACTTGCATGTGTGCACGGGACAGGTTACTGATAGTAGTGATATTACGGTTAGGAATGAAGTGGACCGTTCCGTCAGCAGCTTTCATTTGAAGCATTCTGATTCCGACGGAGGTCACGGTACCTTCGATTTGTAGGTTGACTAAACGAATATAATCACCCACATCGATTTGTTGTTCCATAATAATGAAAAAACCGGTGATGATATCATTGGTCAATCCTTGAGCACCAAGACCGATTGCAATTCCAGCGATTCCAGCACCTGCTAATAAAGAACCAACTGGAATGCCTAAAGTATCTAAAATTGAATAGAGAAAAAAGAAAAAAACTGTATATGAAAAAATATTTAACGAAAGATCGTGGAGCGTTTCAATTCGAGTGGCATTATCAACCATTTTTTTCTTCTGGCGTTCAAATGATTGATTTAGTAAAAAGCCGCCGACCTTACGTACTAAATAAAATAGGACAAGAATTGCGATGATTGTTAGCCCTTTTTGTACCATAATAGAGAGGACTCGCTCCCAATCGATCGATTGCCAATATTTTTGCCAGGCAGAGATTTTTTGTGCTGTTTGATCTACTACATTGATCGTACTGGAATCGACAGTTTCAGCAGTTAATAAAAACATAAATGCCTCCTAATAAATTAATAGAAATAGTGTATCAATCTTTTGCTTTTCTGTCGATAAAAGCAGTAATAAAACAATTTACAGAAAATTGAAAAAAATCATGACTTTTATAGTAGAAAGTGATAGACTAACAAATAAATAAGAAGGAGATGATAGAATGGTGAATATAAAATGGGAAGAATTAGGATTTGAATATATTAAAACACCTTTCCGTTATATTTCTCATTGGAAGAATGGACAATGGGATGAAGGGCAATTAACAGAGGATAATATGATCACCATCAATGAAGGATCAACTAGTCTCCATTATGGACAAGAATGTTTTGAAGGATTAAAAGCTTACCGTCGAAAAGATGGAAAAATCAATTTGTTTCGACCAAATGAAAATGCTAAGCGTTTAAATAGAAGTGCACAGCGTTTACAAATGCCAGATGTTCCCGAAGAAATGTTTATTGATGCTGTGAAACAAGTAGTTGCTGCAAATGAAGAGTATGTACCACCTTATGGAACGGGAGCAACACTGTATTTACGTCCTTATTTAATCGGCGTAGGTCCGAACATTGGGGTAAATCCAGCACCAGAATATTTATTTAGTGTATTTTGCATGCCAGTAGGACCATACTTTAAAGGCGGATTGACACCAAGCAATTTTATTGTATCAGAATATGATCGTGCTGCGCCATTTGGTACTGGAGCTGCAAAAGTAGGCGGAAATTATGCTGCCAGTTTATTGCCAGGACAACATGCTCATGACCGTAATTTTTCTGATTGTATTTACTTAGATCCAGCAACACATACAAAGATTGAAGAAGTGGGTTCTGCTAATTTCTTTGGTATTACTCATGACAATCAATTTATCACACCTAAGTCGCCATCGATCCTGCCAAGTATCACTAAATATTCGTTGCTTTATTTAGCTCATGATCGATTTGGAATGGAAGCTATCGAAGGGGATGTACATCTAGCTGAATTGGATAAATTCGCTGAAGCTGGAGCTTGTGGAACGGCAGCCGTGATTTCACCAATTGCAGGCATCCAAAATGGTGATGATTTCCATGTCTTTTATAGTGAAACAGAGACTGGACCAGTAACCAGAAAATTGTATGAAGAATTAGTTGGTATTCAATTTGGTGATGTTGAAGCGCCCGAAGGTTGGGTTGTAGAAGTAGAGACTAAAGTTAAAAACTGATAAATTAGGCTATCAAAAAAACGTCGCAATAGCGGCGTTTTTTTTAAGCAGTGATTTCAATTTGATTATTTTCCGGTCCTAAAATACAACTTTCATAATACCCATCGCCTGTTGTTCGTGGACCGGAGATGATTTCGAATCCATCGTCAGCGAGACGCTGAGTTAGTTGGTCGACTGCTACTTTTGAGCCTAAAGAAAAAGCTAAGTGCGTGTAGCCAGTCAAAAATAGTACATCTTCTTTTTCAGTCATTTCAGGGCGAGACATTAGCTCTAATCTTGCACCATCTGAAAAAGTTAAGAAATATGTTCGTAATCCGGTTTTTAGATTATGGTAGGGTTGATTACTCGTAGCGTCAAAATAAGTTTCAAAAAAATGTTTATTCTTTTCTAAATCTTTCACGTATAATGCGACATGTTCGATTCTCATTAGCAACCTCCAAAAAAATAGTATGAATCCGGTATCATTTTAAGTTTAACACAAAAGAAAAAGGTGTGCGTTACTCAGCACACCTTTTAATAGTTAACTTAAATGCACACCTTTATCTACATAAATCACATCGCCAATAATCCCAGTTGCGAGCGGGCTCAATAGGAAGGCACAAGAATTTCCAACTTCTTCGATAGTAACAGAGACTTTATCCGGCGTTCTTTCTTCGGAAAGACTTAATAAAGATTGATAGTCTTTCACACCTGTGACAGCTAATGTTTTGATAGCTCCAGCAGAGATAGCATTTACACGAATGCCTTTTGGTGCTAACTCAGTTGCTAGGTAACGAACTTCAGCTTCTAATGCGGCTTTTGCGATTCCCATCATATTGTAGTTGGGAATTGAACGTTCAGACCCCATATAAGTCATTGTAACGATACTTCCGCCATCCTTCATTAAAGGTGCAGCATATTTCGAAACGGCTAATAATGAATACGCACTGATATCTTGTGCTAATTGGAAGCCGTCACGAGTAATCTCAGTAACGTTTCCAGATAATTCTTCTTTGTTGGCAAAGGCAATCGAATGAACCAATCCATCGACTGTTCCGAATTGTTCTTTGATCAAGCCAAAAGTTTCTTTGATTTTATCGTCACTTGCAACATCAAGTTCAAACATATGAGCATCTTCACCAACAAGTTTGACAAGGTTTTTTTTCATTCGTTCATTTTGATAAGTATAAATGATTTCGGCACCTTGAGCTGCAATCGCATTGGCACATCCCCAAGCAATACTTTTTTTATTCGCAACACCAGTTACGATAATTTTTTTTCCAGTTAAAATTGACATTAAATGACACGCTCCTAAACAATATATAAATAATATGCTATCATTATGTTGTAAAATGCTTTGATTGTCAAACTATTTTTTTCATACTTCTATTAACTCTTGATAATAGTCGTAGAATATGATAGTTTGATAATCAAATAAAATATTCATAGAGGTGTAAAATGGAAAAAATTATGAATGTCGAAGAAATTATGGCTGCGATTCCCAATCGTTTCCCCATTTACTATTTAGATGCAGTAACAGAATTCGAAGATGAAAAACACATCACCGCGATCAAAAATTTAACAATGAATGAAGACTTTTTCCAAGGTTATTTTCCAGGAGAACCAATCATGCCAGGAACATTGATCGTCGAAGCATTAGCGCAAGCAGGGTCATTATTGATTTTGAAATCCGCTGCTTTTGAAGGGAAAACGGCTTATATCGGCGGAATTAATAAAGCGAATTTCTTAGAATTCGTCCGTCCTGGTGATACATTATTTTTAAATTTTGATATTCAAAAAGTTAAAGGCCCCGTAGGAACAGCTAAAGCATGGGCGACAGTAGAGGATAAAACGGTAACAGAATGCGAATTTACTTTTATCGTTGGCGATAAAGAGCAGAAAAAATAAACATATATAAAAAGACAAACCTTGTCTTTACACAAGGTTTGTCTACAATTTGAAAACTTGCCGTGAGGCAAGTTTTTTTATTTAGGTTCTTGTAAGATTTTTATTTCAGTAACTTTGACAGGGTCGACTGGGGTAGATTTCTCACCAGAATCATTGGCCTTAACCTCGCCGCCAGCAATTTTATCAACTACGTCCATGCCTTCGATCACTTGACCAAATACAGTATAATCGCCATCTAGACTAGGCGCGCCGCCTTTTTTATAAGCATCGATGATTTTTTCAGGATAATATTGGATCGCTAGACCATCACTTACATCTTCATTATTAGTTACAATAAAGAATTGACTGCCATTGCTGTCGCGTGAACTTGCTCGTGCCATCGAAAGGGCACCGCGAATATTATAAAGTTGATTAGAAACCTCTGTTTTAAAGCCTTTTTTCCAGATACTTTCACCGCCAGTGCCATCGCCTTTAGGATCGCCACCTTGAATCATGAAGTCTTGGATTACACGATGGAAAGGGGTGTCTTTATAATAACCATCTTTCGCGTGTTTAACGAAATTTTCAACCGCTTTAGGAGCTTGCTTAGGGAAAAGTTTGATTTTTACGCTGCCTTCAGTAGTTACCATTTCTACTAGATATTCATCTTTTGAAACGTCTGTACTGAGCTGAGGTAAATCCAATTTATTTAAATCTACACTAGACTCCGTTGTTTTTGTACTGCTTTCTTTTGTGCTTGAAGTACTGTTGCTTGTGCCGCAAGCAGCTAGTAAGCCAACAGATAATGCCAAGCTTGCACCTATGATCAGTTTTTTGAATTGCATACATTTCTCCTTTAAAAAGTTTGTCATCTCTAATATAATAACAAACTTTTAAATGAGTTCCTATGAAAAAAGCATGACTTTTGCTTCAAAAAAAGGTAAATCAAAACAAAAAAGGAGACCTAAAAGATCTCCTTAAGATAATAAATTTTTTATAGGTTCGCAAATTTTTCTAACAAGCGAATCATTTGGCAAGTAAATCCATATTCGTTATCATACCAAGCTACTGTTTTAACTAATTGATAATCTCCGGCAGAAGTTACTTCTGTTTGAGTTGGATCGAAGATTGAACCTTGAGTCGTTCCGATCACGTCACCAGAAACGATTTCGCGATCATCATAACCAAATGACGGATTATCTACCGTATGTTTTTTGATTGCTTCATTGACTTGGTCGGCGGTTACTTTTGTTTTAAGAATTGAAACCAATTCAGTCAAAGAGCCGTCAACAACGGGAACACGTTGTGCATGTCCTTGTAATTTCCCTTGTAATTCTGGAATAACTAAGCCAATTGCTTTGGCAGCACCAGTTGAATGCGGAATCGTATTATCGGCAGCAGAACGAGCAGCACGTAGATTTCCACCTTTGACAGGTCCATCTAATAGCATTTGAGTTGAAGTATATGCATGGACGGTTGTCATAGTTCCAACTTCAATCCCAAATTCTTCATTTAAGAAATAGGCTAATGGCGCTAGGCAGTTTGTTGTACAAGAACCTGCAGAAATAATTTTATCATTTGAATCAAGAGTATCATCATTTACATTATAAACAATTGTTTTCATTTGTCCGGCAGGAGCAGAGATAACGACACGTTTAACACCTGCATCAATATGAGCTTGTGCTTTTTCTTCAGAAGTGTAAAAACCAGTACATTCTAAAACGATATCCACACCATTTTCTTTTACCCAAGGAATTTTACTTGCATCAGGTTCAGCGTAAACACGTGTGCTTTCACCATCAACAACGATTGAATCTTCTGTTGCAGTAACTGTACCAGGATAAGTACCGTGAGTTGAATCAAATTGTAATAATTGTGCCAACATTGTAGGGCTGGTCAAATCGTTGATTGCTACTACTTCGATGTCATCTGATACTTCTTTAATTCGACGGAAAGCTAAACGACCAATACGTCCGAATCCGTTAATACCTACTTTTACTGTCATAACCAAAAGTTCCTCCTTTTTTTATCAAGCAAAGAAATCTGCTTTACATTTTAATTGTGCAACGCTTCAATTTTTTTGTCAAAAGATATTACCTGATAAAATAAGGTGGTAAAAATAGTTTAAAAAAAGATAAGACTTCTATTTTTTTTCAGCTTCTATCTAATAAGAATGGACTTTTTCGACTATTCTAGCTACAATATATAAGACTTTGTTTAGTGTGGAGATTCATTAGTCATAATAATTATATATATAAGGAGGACACCAAGATGTCCATGTTTTTAGATCAAGTAACGATCGATGTCAAAGCCGGTAAAGGTGGAGACGGAATGGTTGCGTTTCGTCGTGAAAAGTATGTGCCAGACGGTGGGCCAGCTGGTGGAGATGGAGGCCATGGCGGTGATGTGATTTTAGTCGTTGATGAAGGTTTACGTACATTGATGGATTTCCGTTACAATCGCCATTTTAGAGCAACACCAGGTGAAAACGGAATGAGTAAAGGAATGCACGGTCGTGGGGCGGAAGATACTTATGTTAGTGTACCGCCAGGGACAACTGTTCGCGATTCAGATACAGGTGCGTTGATTGGCGATTTGATTGAAAATGGCCAAGAACTGGTCGTCGCTCATGGCGGACGTGGCGGACGTGGAAATACACGCTTTGCCTCACCAAGAAATCCAGCTCCAGAATTAGCTGAAAATGGTGAACCAGGTCAAGAACGTAATATTGAATTAGAATTGAAAGTATTAGCTGATGTCGGCTTAGTTGGATTTCCATCTGTAGGTAAATCAACGATTTTATCAGTGATTTCCTCAGCACGACCAAAAATCGGTGCTTATCACTTTACAACTTTAGTTCCTAATTTAGGAATGGTTGAGACAAGTGATGGCCGCAGTTTTGCAGCGGCCGATTTACCAGGATTGATCGAGGGAGCTTCACAAGGAGTAGGTCTTGGTACTCAATTCTTACGACATATCGAACGGACACGAGTTATTTTACATGTGATCGATATGAGTGGAATGGAAGGACGAGATCCTTACGAAGACTACCAAGCAATCAACAAAGAATTAGGTACACACAATTTGCGTTTATTAGAACGGCCACAAATTATCGTAGCTAATAAAATGGATATGCCGAATTCCGAAGAAAATCTAAAAGAATTCAAAGCGAAATTGAAAAAAGAAAAAACAGATGAATTCGCAGATGATATTCCGGTGTTTGCTATTTCAGCTTTTACAAAACAAGGATTAGACAACTTGTTGAACGCAACGGCCGATCTTTTAGAAGTGACACCAGAATTCTTGTTATACGATGAAGAAGTCGAAGAAGATACAGTAAATTACGGATTCCAATCAGATGAACCGGAATTTACAATTACTCGCGAACCAGATGCAACGTGGGTATTGACGGGTGATAAGCTTGAGAAAATCTTTAAGATGACCAATTTTGATCATGATGAAACAGTGATGCGTTTTGCTCGTCAATTACGTTCTATGGGCGTAGATGAAGCATTACGAGCACGAGGCGCTAAAGATGGCGACATCGTTCGAATCGATAAATTTGAATTTGAATTTGTAGATTAACTAAATTTTAATCGAGCTCCTAAGTTAGACTAAAAAGCTAGCTTACGGGGCTCTTTTTTATATTTAAAATGAGTCAGTGTTATTGGAAGGTTTAGTTTTAATTCTTTGAAGTGTAAATAATATTTTTTATGCAGCAATACATAAATCGAAGTTAAAAGCTAATAAACAAGAAAATGTTTTATTTACTTGGGAAAGAAATATTTGATTGAGACTTTCGTAAGAGAAATTTAAAAATAAAAAATTTTTTTATCAAGTGAGTCAGGCGTTATTTTTTAAAATATAAAAAAACTGGCATTTATGAAAATATTTAATGAAACAATGTGAAGAATCGTTTAAAATCTTAAAAAAAAATAATGATTAGCTAATTATAAAAGAAAAATCAAGGATAAAACTCATGTTTAACAATACAAATTAGATGAAAAGTGTTGGCTGGAATTAAAAAGCACTTTATTTATTTATGCACATATTTTATTAGTTGATTTAAGAAATAATTTAAAAATTTGTTGTTTTAAAATGATAATTAAACTATGTTATTAAACAAAAGGTTTTTTAACCCAAAAAATTTACTGATAATTCTAATTGTGATTACTAAAATATAAGCTTTTTTATAGCATATAGCGATTCGCAAGTGTAAAATTAAAAAGTAACAAGTGACAATTATATTATTAATTGATAAATATTCCAGAATGATTCAACTGGATTATTATTTTTGATAGAAAAAGGGGAATAATTTAATGCAAGTATTAATTTTAACACACAATATTTTAGTAGAACGACCATTGGTTGAAAAATTACAACGTTTAAACATTGAAGTATTGAGCTCGTCAAAAATATTATCAATGTTATTAGTACAACAGGTTCCATCAGAAGTAATGAGTTATTTTGATGTTCTGATTATTAGTGAAACTGTCTCAGATCAAGAACTTTCTATGATTTTAGAAATGGTTGGGAATAAGTTTACGATTATTCGCGAAACAGATAATTTTCCACAAAATGAAGAAAAGGCTGAGTGGGAATCATTTGGTGTAGATGAATGGCTACTTGAGGAAGAATCATTAAGTGGTCTTAGAGAAAAATTAGCAGAAAAAGCAAGTAAAGAATCGATTTATTCAGTGGGATTTGGTTTTAAACCGCAAGAAGAACGCAGCGATTATGAAAAACGTCCATTACCTTTATGGAACCTAACACGTTCTGAGCGTGAGATGTTAAGCACCTTGATTGCTACAAAAGATGCACCAATCAGCAGAAATGATTTAGCAATCAAAATTTGGGGTGACAGCGATTCAGCAAGTCATATGACACGGTTGTCTACGATTATTAAGCATCTACGCAACAAATTAAAAATTGATGGTGTTGAATATGATGTTATTCGAACAAATTGGGGTGAGGGCTATCAATTATCTAAAGTCTTCTTTGACCACTATGTGATCGATGATCGTATCATGGAAGAAATCAAAACAGCAAAATAAAAAACCACAGATTCGAGAAGCTGCTTCTCGAATCTTTTTTATTATCAACTAACCATAATGAATTTATTTCTCTAAAAAGCTCTTTCTATTTTTCAAATAAACGTTTTATTGCTACACTTAGTTTAAAGCATAAAAGGGGCGATAAAGATGGAAAAAAGAGTGATTATCATGAATTTTGATGTAGAATCAAAAGCTTATGAAGCGTTTTCGAAGGCTAAAAAATTACACATGAGCAGAGCGCTTAAAGGAGAACAAATGGCGGTCATCCATCATTCTAATGATGGAGAACACAAATTTCAAATTGAGGATTTCTTAGATTTCACTGGGAACAACAAGAGTTCAACGGGTGGTTTGATCGGTATGATGGTCGGGATCCTCGGCGGTCCTATCGGTGTTTTACTAGGCTGGTTTACAGGTGGAATGATTGGTGCCACTCGCGATGCAAAGGAAATCCGTGAAGCAAATAGCGTATTTGAATTCTTGATCGATAAGATTGGCGAAGGTGATACTGCACTGTTACTGATCGCAGAAGAGGAAGACAATCGTCCATTGAACCAATTGATCATGATGGAGCTTGGCGGTGAAATTACTCGTTTAGACTACGAAGAAGTCGAAGCCGATGTTAAAAATGCACAAGAAATGGCTAAAAATTCGGATTCTTCAAAAGAGGAATAAGAAAAATAAAAGTATAAATATTCTTAGAATTAGATTGCACTAACTGTGACTTTCTTCTAGAATGAAATTAATTTGATAGAAAGTCAGGGAAACTATGGAACTAGAATTTTTAGGAACTGGCGCAGGCGTTCCAGCAAAACATCGGAATGTCAGCAGCTTAGCATTAAAGTTATTGGATGAAAGAAATTCGATCTGGTTATTTGATTGTGGTGAAGGCACACAAATGCAGATTTTGAGAACAAATATCAAGCCTCGAAAAATCGAAAAAATTTTTATTACCCATTTACATGGAGATCATATATTTGGATTGCCAGGATTACTAAGTAGTCGTTCATTTCAAGGCGGGGAAGAACCGGTCGAGATCTATGGTCCTGCTGGTCTAGAAAATTATGTTCGGACTTCGCTTCAAGTAACAAAAACACATTTGACGTATCCACTAGAATTTATTGAACTTGAAGAAGGAGTTATTTTCAAAGATAAACAATTTACTGTTGAAGCGATGTTGTTCGATCACGGTATCGATAGTTTTGGTTTTCGCGTTACCGAGGCGGATCATGAAGGAACGTTGCAAGTTGAAAAATTAGCAGCATTGGATATTCCAGCCGGTCCAGTCTACGGAAAATTGAAACAAGGTCAGACAGTCACGCTTAAAGATGGTCGAGTGATCAACGGCAAAGATTTCGTTGGTGAAAATAAAAAAGGCCGCATCGTAACAATTTTTGGCGATACGCGTTTTACAACTAAATCAAGTACGTTTGCTAAAGACAGTGATGTAATCGTTCATGAAAGTACTTTTAATAAAAATGAAGCAAAACTTGCTAAGGCTTATTTCCATTCAACTACCCAACAAGCAGCAACCATTGCGAAGGAAGCCCAAGCAAAACAATTGTATCTAACCCATATTTCTGCTCGTTATTTGGCAAAAGAGGCCAAAGAATTAGAGTTAGAAGCACAAGAAGTCTTTGCTGACACGACAGTTGTTAAAGACTTTGATACCTTTGAAGTTCCTTTTCCATAAATAATCATGTTCAGAGAAAGAAGGGAAACTAATGGATTTAACCGATAAAGTAGTAGTGGTGACAGGCGGTTCCGCGGGACTGGGAGAACAGATCTGTTATGAGGCTGCCAAACAAGGAGCCATCGTTGTAACTTGTGCGCGTCGAATTAATTTGATTGGACAAGTCAAAGAAAAATGTCAGGCTTTAAGTGGTAAAGAGGCACATGCCTTTCAATTAGATATTTCTGATCCTGATAACGTGGAATCAGTCCTTGAAAAAATTTCAACTGAAGTCGGATCGATCGATGTATTGGTCAACAATGCTGGTTTTGGCCTGTTCGAAGATTTTGTTGACTTTGATTTAGATATTGCTAAAAAAATGTTTGACGTCAATGTGTTAGGAATGATGTACTTTACTCAAAAAGTAGCGATTTCGATGGTCGAAAAACAAAACGGGCATATTTTCAATGTTGCCTCAATGGCTGGTAAGATGGCGACACCAAAATCGACAGTCTACTCAGCAACTAAATTTGCAGTTTTAGGCTTTTCAAATGCTTTGCGTTTAGAATTGCGTCCGGAAAATGTTTATGTCACTACAATCAATCCGGGACCAATAGCGACAGAATTTTTTGATAAAGCCGATCCAAGTGGCAGTTATTTAGACAATTTAGGCAGTATTGTATTGGATCCTCAAAAACTTGCTAAAGTTATCGTCAATAAAATGGGTAAACCAACGCGTGAAATCAATCGTCCATTGATTATGGCAGGCGCTAGTCGTTTTTACGATATGTTTCCACATCTAGGTGATTTTTTAGCAGGTGGATTATTCAATAGGAAGTAGGAAAGCAAATGAGAAAACAATGGAAAGTTTTCCTAGGTTTTATTTTAGTATTATTGATCGTAATTTTTGCACTTTCGAATAGTCAGGAAATACCTGTCAACTTTTTAGTTAAAAAGATATACTTATCCTTAGTATTAGTGATTATTGGTTCAGCTTTGATCGGCGCAGTAGTTGTTCTCCTTACTTCTGGTACAACGCTCTTTCAACAAAGAAAAGAGATCAAAGAATTAAAGGCAACGCTTCAAGAATACGAAGTCAATAATGAACAAAAATTAGCCGATGAAAAAGCAAGATTCCAAAGAGAACAAGAAAACGAAATTGCTGTATTGAAAGCAAATTATGAGACCCTATTAAAAGAAAAAGATCAAGCACTTACAGCTAAATCAGGGGAATCAGCTGAAAATACTACAACGAATATAATGGATTATTATGATTAATAAAGAAAGACCTTGGTATAAAAACTAAGGTCTTCTTCTCTTTCTTGTAGGAATTATTTTTGCTATACTAATACGGTTGGGAAGTGATAGTGTGAAAAAATCGAACTTTGATTGGCAAGTAATCGAAACTGAAACAATCGATTCAGCCTTTAAAACAGAATTATTAAATCAAGGGTACAGTGAAACTTTTGTACGACTTTTATGGAATCGTAATATACATACATTAGAAGCTTTTTCTAATTTGATGAAAGCGGATATCGATGAGCTTCATGATCCGTTTTTGATGCATGATATGGATAAGGCAGTGGATCGTATTCAAACCGCTATTATGGAAGAACAAGAAATATTGGTCTACGGGGATTATGATGCGGATGGAATTACTAGTACTTCCATCATGTTGGAAACATTGGAAATGATCGGTGCGAATGTACATTATGTTTTACCGAATCGTTTTATTCATGGATATGGTCCCAACCAAGCGCTTTTTGCTGAAAAAATCAATGAGGGAATTCAGTTGATCATTACCGTTGATAATGGAGTGGCAGGTAATGAAGCCATTGATTATGCAAATGATCAAGGTATCGATGTGATTGTAACGGATCACCATGAAATGCCTCCCGTATTACCGAATGCTTATTGTATTATTCATCCTCGGCATCCAGAAGGAAATTATCCTTTTGGTGAGTTAGCAGGAGCAGGCGTCGCCTTTAAATTAGCTACAGCATTGTTAGAAGAAGTACCGCTAGAGATGTTGGATTTGGTTACGATCGGAACTGTGGCTGACTTGGTTTCAATGACGGGAGAAAATCGTAATTTAGTGAAGTTAGGATTGCAAGCAATCAAGCAAACACAACGCTTGGGCTTGTTAGAGTTATTGAAAGTAAGTGGAGTTGATCTTCAAAAAGTCGATGAGACTAGTATCGGTTTTAGTTTAGGTCCGCGTTTGAATGCGATCGGACGTTTAGGGGATCCAAATCCTGCAGTTGAATTGATGACTACTTTCGACCTAGAAACAGCTCATGAATTAGCAGAAAAATTGGATCAAATCAATAATGAACGAAAAGCCATCGTACAATCAACTACTGAAGAGGCTACAGCTTTAATTAATCCTGCGGACAGTGTTCATTTGATTGCTGGTAATGGATGGAATCCTGGCGTTTTAGGAATCGTAGCAGGAAATATTCTCAAACAGACGGGACATCCGACGATTGTATTATCCGTTAATGATCAAGGTGTAGCAAAAGGTTCTGGACGAAGCATTGAAGCATTAGATCTATATGCTATGTTGAATACGATGCGTTCCGAATTTACTCATTTTGGTGGTCATGCTGCCGCAGTAGGATTGACGCTGCCGGCAGAAAATTTAGCAACGTTACAAAAGTTGATGAATGAATATATTGAAGAAAAACAAATCGATCTAGATCAAGGTCCTAAATTATTGATCGATGAACACTTGATGCTTTCAGATATCCAATTAAAGTTTGTCGATGAGTTAAAAGCTTTAGCACCATTCGGTACAGATAATCCTACACCACACTTTTTAGTCAATGGAAATGTGAATTTTTGTAAACGAATCGGCGGAGATCAGCAACATGTTAAATTTTCATTGAAAGATGAATCGGGACAACTAGATGCGATAGGTTTTGGTTTTGGCGATGTTGCAGAAGAGTTGCAACAACCAGAAACACAATTTGTTGGTGATTTAGAAATCAATGAATGGAATGGGCAAAAGAAAGTCCAATTGCGTTTGATCGATTTTGCTTCAGCTGGACTACAGATTATTGATCGTCGCGCAAAATATACATGGCAACAAAAAATAGAAAATGGACGCACTTTGTACTTAGCGTTTAAAACGGCGAATCAGAAATTTTTTACAAAAGAATTACGAGAGACAATAACCTTATATGATGGAACGCTTGATTGGCAAGGATACGACCAATTGATCGTATTGGACTGTCCAGATCAAAAAGAATTATTAAAAGAAATAATTTCTAATGGTAATTTCGATCGTGTCTATCTTTATTTATACAGTTCAGATGAAGCATACTTGAACGGATTGCCTAGCCGAGAACAATTTACAAAGCTTTATCAATTTTTCCATAAGCAAACGAGTGTAGATATCCGTTATAAGTTAAAAATTGTTTCAAATTACTTAAGAATTCCAGAAAAATTATTAGTATTCATGATTCACGTGTTTTCTGAGCTAAAATTTGTTACAATAGACGACGGCGTTTTAAAAATGGTCGCATCCCCACAAGCTCGGGCTTTTGATGAGAGCGAAATTTATCAAAAACGTGTGATGCAAATAGATAGTGAAGAATTTTTGTTGATGAATGATATTCAAACTATTAGAAATTGGCTGAAAAGCTAGGAGGAAACAACCGAAATGAATTTGAAAGATTATATTGCCAGTATCCCAGATTATCCAAAAGAAGGGATCGTCTTCCGTGATATCTCACCGCTAATGGCAGATGGTGAAGCCTACCGTGAAGCGACAAGACAAATCGTAAATTATGCAAAAGAAAAACAAATCGATATGGTCGTTGGACCAGAAGCACGCGGATTTATCGTTGGCTGTCCAGTAGCATTTGAGTTAGGCTTAGGCTTTGCTCCAGTTCGTAAACCAGGAAAATTACCTCGCGAAGTAATTGAAGTCGAATACGAAAAAGAATATGGTACAGATACATTAACGATTCATCGCGATGCAATCAAACCAGGCCAACGCGTATTGATCACAGATGACTTATTAGCAACTGGTGGAACAATTAAAGCAACGATTGAACTTGTAGAACAACTTGGCGGTGTTGTTGTTGGTTGTGCCTTCTTGATTGAATTAGAAGAACTTCATGGCCGAGATAAAATCCAAGGATATGACATCTTGACTTTGATGGATTATTAATAAAAAAAAGAAGCCGATTTGGCTTCTTTTTTTTATTTTGCTTACATTTTTTATATCAAGCTGATTTATGGTATTGGTGGTCATAAGTGACGTAATAAAAATCCTCAGCAGGTTCTTTATAATACTGTTCATCTTCTTCAGTTTCCTCATATTGATGTTCTGCATAGTGTTGAGCATAAGTACGTTCATCCCACAACATAAACCATACCAGAAACAAACCAGAAAAAATGACGATCGTAGCCAAAGACCCCAACTTACCAATCAATAAACCAAGCAACAAAACTGCGATAACTAAACCAAATCTTCTTACTGTTTTCATCAATAATCACTCCTAATAAAATACGAACATGTGTTTGCATTTTTATTATACGAATGTTTGTTCGATTTGTAAAGTAAAAAAATTAATCGGAAGAGACTCCCGATTAATAAATATGGTTTCGATATAGACCAACAACTTTTCCTAGGATAGAAACATTATCCAAAATAATTGGACTCAATTCATCATTTTCCGGTTGTAGGCGAATATGATCTGCTTCGCGATAAAATCTTTTACAAGTTGCTTCATTTTCATCTGTCATAGCAATAACGATCTCACCATTTGTTGCGGCAGATTGTTTTCGTACAATGACATGGTCGCCATCATAAATACCAGCATTGATCATACTTTCTCCGCGAATCGTCAGCATGAATAAACTACCTTCTTCACTAGATAAATCTGGAGGAACTGGGAAAAAGTCAGAAGCTTCTTCAACTGCAAGAATAGGTTCGCCGGCAGTTACAACTCCAAGCATAGGAATAACTTGTGGTGCTGCACCAATTTTTTCTAAACCAGTAATAGTTAACTCAATGGCTCGTGGCTTTGTTGGGTCACGTAAAATCCAGCCTTTTTTTTCTAATCGTGAGAGATGTCCATGGACTGTAGAGGTAGAAGATAAATTTACAGCCTCTCCAATTTCTCTAACAGTGGGTGGGTACCCTTTATCTTCAACGCGTTCATGAATAAAACGCAAAACTTCTAATTGTTTTGTTTCCGTTCTTTTTGCCAATGCCCGCACCTTCTTTCGTTTTTTTTAGTGTAGCATACAAAAGCGAACAAATCAAACAAGCGTTCGCATTCATTTATACTTTTAAGTTGGCATTTTTTATGTATAATTAGTAAGGAGAAAGAGGTGTTCAAGATGATTAATGATGAAACGATTGCACGTATCAATGAATTAGCGAAAAAAAAGAAAGCTGAAGGTTTAACAGATGCTGAAGCGAAAGAACAAAAGGTCTTGCGTGAAGAATATATCGCGTCATTTCGAAGCGGCATGCGCCATCATATCGAAGGAATGAAAGTAGTTGACCCAGAAGGGAACGACGTCACTCCTGAGAAATTAAAAGAAATCCAAAAACAAAAAGGATTACATAATAGAAAATAAATCTTTTAGTATTTTGTGATTGTAATGTCAAAATAAATCGGTTACAATAAATCTGTATTTAAAGTATTTATGACCAAAAAGGGGGAACTATTTTGTTCGACAAAATCGATCAATTAGGTGTAAACACAATTAGAACATTAAGTATTGAAGCAATCCAAAAAGCAAATTCTGGCCATCCCGGCTTACCAATGGGAGCAGCACCGATGGCTTACGCTTTGTGGACAAAACATTTGAATGTGAATCCAGCGACTTCATTAAACTGGCCAAACCGTGATCGTTTTATTTTATCTGCAGGTCATGGATCAGCAATGCTTTACAGCTTATTACATCTTTCAGGTTACCAAGTAACGATTGATGATTTGAAAAATTTCCGTCAATGGGAAAGTAAAACACCAGGACATCCTGAGTACCATCATACAGATGGGGTCGAAGCAACTTCAGGTCCTTTAGGTCAAGGGATTTCAACATCTGTTGGGATGGCAATGGCTGAAGCTCATTTAGCTGCTACGTACAATCGTGATGATTTCAAAGTAATCGATCATTACACTTATGCACTATGTGGCGATGGCGATTTAATGGAAGGTGTCTCTGCCGAAGCAAGTTCAATGGCAGGACATATGAAACTTGGAAAATTAATCGTGTTATACGATTCAAATGATATTTCTTTAGATGGACCAACTTCAAAAGCATTCACTGAAAATGTCGGTGCTCGTTATGAAGCCTATGGTTGGCAACATATTCTAGTTAAAGATGGCAATGATTTAGAAGCAATTTCTAAAGCAATCGAAGAAGCAAAAGCTGAAACAGATAAACCAACATTGATCGAAGTAAAAACTGTAATTGGTTATGGTTCTCCTAAACAAGGAACCTCAGCTGTTCACGGCGCACCAATTGGAGCGGATGGTATTTCTGCAGCGAAAGCAATCTATGGCTGGGAATATCCGGATTTCACAGTTCCTGAAGAAGTGGCTGCTCGCTTTAAAGAAGCAATCAACGATAAAGGTGCTAAAGAAGAATTAAATTGGGATACGTTATTTGCTGAATATGAAAAAGCTTATCCTGAATTGGCAAAACAATTCAAACAAGCCTTTGCTGGCGAACTTCCAGAAAATTGGGAAGAATCATTGCCAGTTTATGAAGAAGGATCTTCACAAGCAAGTCGTGTATCAAGTAAAGATGCGATTCAAGCTTTATCAAAAGCAATTCCCAACATTTGGGGCGGATCAGCTGATTTATCAGGTTCAAACAACACAACAATGACGGATGATAAAGAATTCCAACCTGAATCATACGAAGGTCGTAACATCTGGTTTGGTGTACGTGAATTTGCGATGGCTAGTGCAATGAATGGAATTCATTTACATGGCGGAACACGTATTTATGGCGGAACATTCTTCGTATTTACGGACTATCTACGTCCTGCAGTTCGTATGTCAGCTATCCAAGGATTACCAGTTATCTATGTGTTGACACATGATTCTGTAGCAGTCGGAGAAGATGGACCAACTCATGAACCAATCGAACAATTAGCAAGTGTTCGCTGCATGCCTAATGTTCAAGTTATTCGTCCAGCTGATGGCAACGAAACTTCTGCTGCTTGGGCGCAAGCACTAAAAACAACAAACAAACCAACTATTTTGGTATTAAGTCGTCAAAACTTACCTGTGTTGCCAAATAGTAAAGATTTAGCTAAAGAAGGCGTAACTAAAGGTGGTTATGTTATCTCTAAAGCAGAATCTGACACACCAGAAGGTATTTTGATCGCTACTGGTTCTGAAGTTAATCTTGCAGTTCAAGCACAACAAGAATTGAAAGCCCAAGGAAAAGATGTTTCTGTAGTATCTATTCCAAGCTTTGATTTATTTGAATCTCAAGATGAAGCCTATAAAGAATCTGTTTTACCAAAAGCCATCAAAAAACGTGTAGCGATCGAAGCTGCTTCACCATTCGGTTGGGAACGTTATATTGGTACAGAAGGTAAAATGATTGGAATCGATCATTTTGGAGCATCAGCACCTGGTGATTACATTCTAGAACAATTTGGCTTTACTGTAGAAAATGTTGTGAATACATTTAACGAATTATAGACTGACAAAAAAAGACTGAGAAAAAATTTCTCAGTCTTTTTTTTATGCGCTTTTTCTATATAAACAATACCTCTATAGAAAAAATTAACATTTAGCAGTTAAAAAAATAGTTAAAATGGACTAATAAAAAATATAGTCTATTGATATCGTTGAATACAATAACTTTTTTACAATATTTTGTTTACATAAAAAAATTATCTATCACGAAATTAGATTCGCGCTTTCAATTTTTCCGTTTTCAAAATAAAACTTATCCTTTGTGAGCAAAATAATTTATACAGGTGATAAAATCTGTTACACTATCCTTGTGCAAAATATTGCAAACACAAATCATGATAAATGAAAGAGGGACGAAAATGAAAGTAGTAGTAGTAGGATGTACCCATGCCGGCACTGCAGCCGTTAAAAATATATTAGCAAACCACCCAGATGCAGAAGTGACGGTGTTTGAACGCAATGACAACATTTCTTTCTTATCTTGTGGAATCGCTTTATATGTAGGAGGAGTAGTTAAAGATCCTGCTGGATTATTCTATTCAAACCCCGAAGAATTAACTTCATTAGGCGCATCAGTGAACATGGAACATGATGTAACTAATATTGATACAGATAATAAAAAAGTAACGGCTAAGGATTTGAAGACCAATGAAGAAAAAGTGATCGATTATGATAAATTAGTCGTAACAACTGGCTCTTGGCCTATTATCCCGCCAATTAAAGGAATTCAATCAAAAAACGTTTTATTATGTAAAAACTACAACCAAGCCAACCAAATCATCGAAAAAGCAAAAGATGCTAAAAAAGTTGTCGTAGTTGGCGGCGGCTATATCGGAATCGAATTAGTCGAAGCGTTTGCTGAGAGTGGGAAAGAAGTAACATTGATTGATGGATTATCACGTATTTTGAATAAATACCTGGATCAACCATTTACAGACTTGTTAGAAAAAGAATTAGTTGATCGTGGTGTTACGCTGGCTTTAGGTGAAAACGTAAATGAGTTTGTGGCAGATGAAACTGGGACTGTTACAAAAGTTGTGACGCCAAGTAATGAGTTTGACGCAGACATGGTTATTCTATGTGTTGGTTTCCGTCCAAATACTGATTTGTTAAAAGATAAAGTTGAAATGTTACCAAGTGGTGCAATCAAAGTAAATGAATATATGCAATCGAGCGACCCAGATATCTTCTCAGCGGGTGATTCGACAGTCGTTCATTACAATCCAACTGGTCAACACCAATACATTCCATTAGCAACCAATGCTGTTCGCCAAGGAATGTTAGTCGGTAAAAACTTAGTGGAACAAAAAGTAAAATATCGTGGTACGCAAGGAACTTCTGGTCTGTATTTATTTGGTTGGACGATTGGTTCAACCGGTTTAACGAAAGAAAGTGCGGCATTGAACGGAATCGATGTCAATGTAACAGTCATTGAAGATAATTATCGTCCAGAATTTATGCCGACAACAGAAAAAGTACTGATGGAAATCGTTTCTGAAAAAGGGACAAATAAAATTTTAGGTGCGCAATTCCTATCTAAATATGATATTACTCAATCAGCGAATACATTATCTGTAGCGATCCAAAATAATATGACGTTAGAAGATTTAGCATTACAAGATTTCTTCTTCCAACCACATTTTGATCGTCCTTGGAACTACTTGAATATCTTAGCTCAAGCGGCTTTAGAAGAAGCTGAATAGAAAAAATGGGAAGCTAAGCTTCCCATTTTTTATTTTAGCAGCCGTTTTTCTAAGTGTTGGACTTCCTATTTTTTTAGTGTAAACTAAAAAAGTGAACGGAGGATTTTAAATGATTTCATTACAAGATTATTTAGCTGGAGGAGAAACAACGATTTCAAATCTGCTATTACAAAATTATACAGCTATCGGCCTGTCTACCAATGAGTTTATGTTGTGGTTGCAACTATATTCTGCTCATCAGGCTGGAGAGGATTTTCCTAATTTAACAGTGATAGCTCAGAATATGGGGCATTCGATAGAAAATATTTATAAAGGTCTGAACAGTTTAGTTGAAAAAGGGTTTATTCAATTACAAACGGCGCAAGACGAACAAGGCCGTCAAAGTGATCATTATGATTGTATGCCTGCCTTTGAAAAATTAGCTTTATTAAAAGAGCGACAACGCTTCCAAATAGAGGAAGAAAATGATCTAGCTGCTCAAAAACGAATGTTGCGCTCTTTTGAGCAAGAGTTTGGCCGGCCACTATCACCGATTGAGTATCAAAAAATCGGCTATTGGGTAGATGAGGATCATTATTCTCCAGAGTTGATTCAATTAGCGCTGCAAGAAGCCGTTTTAAACCAAGCCTATAATTTTAAATATATTGAAACAGTCTTACAAAGTTGGGAAAAGAAAAATATTCGGTCAAAAGCTCAAGTTGAAGAAGAACAACGCCGACGTAAAAAAGTGTTATTGCAAAAAGAAGAACAGCAACAAACCGAAGATTTGCCTAAGGTTTCTTTGTATAATTGGCTAGAAAGGAAAGATCCGGATGCTTAGCAAAGAAAAGACAATGGAAGCGATGGAGCGGATGTATCAAATGTTTCCTGATGCTGTTGGAGAACTACATTCAGAGTCGCCATTTCAATTATTGATCGCAGTGATTTTGAGTGCCCAAGCGACCGATGTTTCTGTCAATAAAGCAACTCCTGCATTATTCGCAGCGTATCCGACACCGGAAGCATTGGCACAGGCACCTATGGAAGATGTTATTGCTAAGATCAAAACTATTGGCTTGTATCGCAATAAAGCTAAAAACATTAAAGCTTGTGCACAAATGCTATTAGATGATTTTGGTGGAATCGTTCCTGAATCTCGCGAGGAGTTGATCAAGTTACCTGGCGTTGGACGTAAGACTGCAAATGTAGTGTTAGGTGATGCGTTTGGAGTACCGGCAATTGCTGTTGATACCCATGTGGAACGAGTAACAAAACGACTACGTATTTGTAAATTAAGTGCTTCTGTAACGGAAGTCGAGTCAACACTTATGCGAAAAATTCCAAAAGAACTGTGGGTGAAAAGTCATCACACATTAATTTTTTTTGGGAGGTATCATTGTACTGCACGTGCACCTAAATGCACTATTTGCCCGCTACTTGATATGTGCCAAGAAGGAAAAGACCGTTTAAAAGCCGTTCGAAAGTAATTTCGAACGGCTTTTTCTAATCGCTATTATTTGATTGACCTTGAGCTGGCGTCGGTGTCTCTTCAGCAGAAGAAGAAGGTGTTGAAGGCGTCGGTGTCTCTTCAGCAGAAGAAGAAGGTGTTGTGACTGCCGGTGTTTCTTCGACAGCAGAAGAGGAGCTAGGAACAACTTCGCTGCTACTTGAAGGAACTGTTTCTGATTCTGAAATACTTGGTGTAGTAATTTCTTGATCAGTTATTGAACTGCTAGATTGACTGTAAGAATTATAATTATTATAGTATGAGCTTTGACTAGAATAATTAGATTGGCTTGGAACTGATAAAGCCCCTTTAACATATAGCTCATTTCCGATTCTTAACACATCGCTAGGCATCGTCCAATCCGTATTAGAAACATTTTGCGAGACATAACTCATCAATTCACGATAAACATCACTAGCAATCATATTGGATTGTGAGGTGATTGGTTCCATCCGATCATCATATCCCGTCCAAACAGATAATGAATAATGAGGAGTATATCCGGTAAACATCACATCAGGCGATACAGAATCATATTGTTGGATTTTCGCCAACTCATCATCGGTATAGTTAGAAGTTCCGGTCTTTCCAGCTTGAAACAGATTAGCAATTTGTGCATTTGTTCCTGTACCTTTTGAAATCACATCTTTTAACACATCTGTGATCATGTACGCTGTATAAGGTTCCATTGCTTTGGTTCCTTTACTTTCAAATGTTTGTTCTGATCCATCTTGATATTTGATTTTATTGATATATAGAGGTTCGTTATAAGTACCGCCATTAGCAAATGCAGCATAAGCGGCCGCCATTTTTTCAGTAGAGATCCCGTATTTGGAACCATCTTGTGTTTCAGTGTTACTGGAAATGGCATTGGCTTGCTGGATATCTTTATATTCGATTCCTAATTTATTTAAAAATTTAGTTACATTATCGGCACCGACTTCATTGAATAATTTCACTGCAGGGACATTTCGTGAGTCATAAAGTGCTTGACGTAATGTAATATTTCCTTGGTAACTATTATCCCAGTTTTTAACAGGGGTTGATGTGCCTTCATAATTATAAGCACTATCACTGATTCGGGTACCCGTTGATTTTTGTAAGTATTCAAACGCGGGTCCATAGTCTGTGACTGGCTTAACGGTTGAACCGAAATCACGATTAGTCGTAACAGCACGGTTCAAACCTAAATAAACATCATCCGCAATATTTCTTCCGCCGATTTGCGCATTTACTTGCCCGGTTTCGCTATCAACTAGTGTTGCGGCAACTTGTAGATTTTCGTCAGGATATTGAACATACTCATCACTGTTCACAATTTTATATAATTGTTCTTGAGCACTCATATCTAGGTTCGTGTAAATATCTAAACCATCGGTATAAACATTTTTTCCAGTTTTTGATTCTACTTGCGCAATAACTTCTTTCACATAATTATCTGTGACTTTTCGTTCTTGGTTATCTGTTTCTAACGGCTGTAATCCTTCGTCAATTGGTTCTTTGATTGCTTGGTCATATTCTTCTTGGGAGATCTTTTTGTTCGTCAGCATAGTATAAAGTACAGTATCTCTGCGATCCTTTGCGGCTTTTGGATGTTGATAAGGATCGTATGAATTTGGTGCTTGAGGCATTCCGGCAAGTAGGGCAGTCTGAGCAATACTTAAATGTTGTAATTCTTTGCCAAAATACGTTTCAGCTGCCGTTTCCATTCCGTAAAGACCATTGGCCATATAGACTTTGTTGATATAATAAGTCAAAATCTCTTGTTTTGAGTATTTTTTTTCTAATTTAATTGCCAGCCAAGCTTCTTGTGCTTTTCGCTTGATAGTTTGGTCGGAAGACTTCGTTGAGAAAAAGGATAGTTTGACTAATTGTTGTGTAAGGGTACTTCCGCCTTGTAACCCACCTTTATTAGTAATGTTATGAACTAATGACCCAGCGATTCGTACCGGATCCACACCATTATGTTTAAAGAAGCGCCGGTCTTCAACAGAAACGATCGCATCATCTAATTCTTGAGGAATCTTATCTGATTCGACTTTTTCTCTTTTTTCAGCACCTAAGTCTTCAAAAATATTCCCATCTTTATCGTAAAGTTTAGAAGATTGAGTTGCTCCAAGTTTTGCTTCACTTAATTTAGGTGCATCTTTAGCATAGAGGAAGAAAAGTCCCATGCCGGCAATGAGGATGACACAGAGCAAACCAATGAAGCCAATGGCTATTTTCAGCCCTAAAGAGCCGCCTTTTTTATTTTTTGCTTTCATTTTTTTACCTGGAGTGGTTCGCCTATTTTTTTGCGAACGAGAGGTATTAGACATTTGTTTGACTCCTTTTTTCAAGATATTTTTCAACCGCGATCAAATAGGGGATACGCGGTGCAATTTGTGGAACGATTTCGATGGCTTCATTTTCAATGATGGATAAAGGAATCGATTTTCTACCACTTTCTTGTTCGTTCCAATAGTTTATCAGGTTTTCTGCTGAAAGGAAAAAGCAACGATTTAGACTTGAAAACCACAATAAAACAAAGCAAATCGCTTGTTGATTCACACATTTCTGCATATGGGTGATCTGGTGTTGATGGAAGTTCTTTAAAGGAAAAGAAGTTTTATTTTTAGTTTCCTTTGCTTCAAAATCTAAGTGATAGCCACAATAGACGCCGTTATAATCTGTTGTTGAAGGTTGTCTGAAATAGGCTTCCTTAACAACAGCCGCACTTCTCTTAGGATAATCAACCTTGACGATTTGAAGTGGTGTTGGCTTTTTATGAACAACTGCCTTATCATGAGTTAAGTAGTACTCGTTACTCTGATTGATCGCCTCTTCAAAGTGCATCCCACGATTAGCAAATGTGGTTTCTTTTTGGAGAGCACGTCGAGCTGAATTTTTTTGGGGAAATGATTGCCCATTAGGATAATGAAAGGCCATTTTTTATCACACTCCTATCCAATATTATATCAAATTTTGTCCAAGATATTTTATTTTTAAGCGAAAGTAAGGAAAAAACAATGAAAGAAATAATAAAACGTTTGTATGTTACAGGTTATCAAAGCTATGAATTAGGAATTTTTAGCGAAAATGATCCACGCGTTCAAGTAATTAAGAATATTTTAAAAAGAGAATTAATTAATTTAATTGAAAATGGGTTGGAGTGGGTTATGATCAGCGGGAATCTAGGAACAGAAATGTGGGCTGGTCAAATTATCAAAGAATTAAAAGTGGACTATCCAGAAATTTCATTGGCAGTCATTCTTCCGTTTAAAGAATTTGGTAGTAATTGGAAAGAACCAAATCAATTATTATTAAGCGAATTAGTTCAAATAGCTGATTTTGTTGATTCAGTCAGCCATCAAACGTATCAAAACCCGCTTCAATTTAAAAATCATATCAATTTTTTATTGCAGCACACTGATGGGGCGTTAGTAGTCTATGATTCAGAATACCCAGGCAAGAGTAAATTTTTTTTAGCAGATGTAGAACGTTTTCAAGCTAAAAATTCTTATGATTTGTTTACAATTACCATGGATGACTTAGAAAATTACTCAGACTTTGGTGATAGTGTTTGATTTCCTCAGGTATATCGGCTAGAATGTATAAGAAAGCAAAT
The DNA here is from genome assembly GCF_045862035.1 of Enterococcus hailinensis. Taxonomy (NCBI): domain Bacteria; kingdom Bacillati; phylum Bacillota; class Bacilli; order Lactobacillales; family Enterococcaceae; genus Enterococcus; species Enterococcus hailinensis. The sequence goes on from NZ_BAAFRV010000004.1 coordinate 142,176, forward strand.
TAAGTTAAGAGCTAATGAGGTGGAAAAATGGCGAATTTAATCTATACTCCGAATGTTATCTTGGAGCAAGAGTTTAAAACAAAAATGCGCGGTTACGATCCAATCGAAGTCGATGAATTTTTGGATAACGTAATCAAAGATTATGAGGCCTATAACAAAGATTTATTAATGTTAAAAGAAGAAAATGATCGTTTGAAAGCAAAAGTTGAACAATTATCAAAAGCTCAACCAGCTCCTTTACGCGTGAAAGAAGCTGCGCCTAAGAGTTCTGCAGTGACAAACTTTGACATTTTAAAACGCCTTTCAAATCTTGAAAGAGAAGTATTTGGAAAGAAACTTGATCAACAAGCCAACAACCAAACAGCTTCAGCTGATTTAAGTCAAAATTATACACAAGACGAAAGTGATATTGAAAAAACTCGTCAATTTTAAAACAAAAAATGAATGATGCAATTTTTGGGTGATCGCGGTTTGTTTTACGCAAGCTGAGGAAAGTCCATGCTCGCACAGGCTGAGATGTCTGTAGTGTTCGTGCTTAGCGAAAAAATAAGCTAAGGTACTTCTTAGGAAGTAACGGCAGAAAAAAAGGCTAAGGAGTAATCTATGCCTGAGTATTCTTGAAAGTGCCACAGTGACGAAGCATTTCGAGAAATCGGAATGGTGGAACGCGGTAAACCCCTCGAGCGAGCAACCCAAACTATGGTAGGGGCGCTTTTTCTAAGGAAATGAACGATGAAAGAGACGACAGTAATGTCGGAGATAGATGATTACCACGACGGTCACACTTCCCTGAGTTGATCGTCGTACAAAACATGGCTTACAGAAAATTGCAGCAATTCAGGGTGTACCTTCCAACTTTGTTGTGAAGGTTTTTTTATTGAAATAAGGAAGATCGAGCTAATGTCGGATCTCTTTTTATAACCACTAGATGGAATAAGGAGCTAATATGGAAAAACAATATAATCTAATCGCAACTGCCGCAGCGGGAATCGAAGCGTTGGTAGGAAAAGAATTAAAAAATTTAGGTATTGATTGCCAAGTAGAAAATGGCCGGGCGCGCTTTAAAGGGGATCTAGAAACAATCGCTACTGCCAATTTATGGTTGAGAACAGCTGACCGTGTTAAAATCGTTGTCGATGAATTCGATGCCTTTTCTTTTGATGAGCTTTTTGAAAAAGTAAAAGCTATTCCTTGGGAAGAATTTCTGCCGATGGATGCGGAATTCCCAGTAGCAGGACGTTCAATTAAGTCAAAACTTTATAGTGTACCGGATTGTCAATCAATCACTAAAAAAGCGATTGTCGAACGGTTACGTGAAGTGTATCATCGTCCAGCGCGTGTGCCATTACCTGAAACGGGTGCTTTCTTCCAATTGGAAGTCGCACTTTTAAAGGACCACGTTGTTTTGACAATCGATACAACTGGACCAAGTCTTTTCAAACGCGGATACCGGTTAGAAAAAGGTGGAGCACCGCTAAAAGAAAATATGGCAGCCGCTTTAGTCATGTTAACAAATTGGCGAAAAGACCGACCATTCTATGATCCGGTTTGTGGTTCAGGTACATTATGTATTGAAGCCGCACTGATTGGACATAATATCGCCCCTGGTTTTAACCGTGAATTTGCTTGTGAAGCCTGGGATTGGTTTGATCCTAAAGTTTTTGAAAAAGTCCGGGCAGCTGCAGATGAAGCAGCTGATTATGATATCGAATTAGATATCGCTGGTTCTGATATTAATGGTCGAATGGTCGAAATTGCTCGCGCAAATGCTGAAGAAATTGGATTAGGAGATTCAATTTCTTTCACACAACGAGCAGTAAAAGATTTCAAAACAGAAAAAGATTATGGTGTGATCGTTGCCAATCCTCCTTACGGCGAACGATTGGGAGAAGAAGAACAAGTCCGTGTCTTATATCGTGAGATGGGGGATGTGTTCCGTCCATTAAAAACTTGGAGTAAATATATTTTAACTAGTGATTTAGCCTTTGAAGAATTCTATGGAGCAAAAGCTACAAAAAAACGTAAACTATATAATGGCGCTATCCGTACTGATTTATTCCAATACTGGGGAGAGAGACCACCAAGAAAGCCTCGGACAGATGGAGAATAATAAATTAGTTGCTGTCCGTCAATATGCTTATGAAAAATTAGGTCAAGATCGAAGTGGTCATGATTTTTATCATGTCGAGCGAGTGGCTAAGATTGCTAAAAAATTAGCGGCTGAAGAAAATATCATTGATACCACTCTTATTCAAACAGCAAGTTATCTTCATGATGTCATTGATGACAAAGTGATAGAAAATGTTGAGAGTGAAAAAAGAGATCTTAAAAAGTTTTTAAAAAAACTTGAATTTTCTCGTGGCGATATCCAGGAAATATTATTTATTATTGAAAATATCTCTTATTCTAAAGAACTTGAATATGGAAAAGCTGAACTTTCTAGAGCTGGTAAAATCGTGCAAGATGCAGATCGAATAGAGGCCTTAGGGGCCATTGGTATTTTACGTACAGCTTATTACGGTGGGCATACTGAAAGTCCATTGTATGATCCAACTATAAAACCGAAAGAATTTGAAACAAAAGCAGAATATCGTGAGAAAAGTACTGTGATCAATCATTTTTATGAAAAATTATTCAAATTACCATTATCAATGAATACAGCAGCTGGTTTGAAAGAAGCCAATAAACGTGTGGAATTTATGGAAGAGTTTTTAAAAAGATTTTATAAAGAGTGGGAAGTTTAAAGAAATGTTAAGTAATATGCTTGTGATTTGTCTTTTTAGGACATTTTATTTCCCGAGCAACTCCTTTTTTTCTATAATGTATTCAAGTTAGGAGGAGCTCTGAATGTTACATCGTGAAGTATTGAGTCCCGAAGAAGTTTTAGAAAAGATACCCGACTTAGATGAGGGTGTATTTGCCATTCGTTGTGAGATGCCATTAAAGACCTATCAAATTATTTTATATAAATATCAAGAAGATTTTTTCTCGATTGAAAATCCTGCATTGCTTAATAGTCTACTAAGTAAAAGTGAATATGATTTTGGTAGTTCTGACCAATTGCTAGATAAAATTGAACTATCTTTCGAGGATAATCATTACGAACCAACCACTAAAGATTGGGTAACATTAGACTTAAACACATTAAAGTGTAAAGATAATGTTGAAATACAATTTTTTGATTTAGAAGAATAACAGGGTCCCTGTTATTCTTTTTTTCTGAATTGACGGAATAAATAGTAAAAATTGATTACACTTAAAACTGCTCCTAATATAAGCGGTACGATCAAGCGACCTTGACTATAACCAAAGTTTTTAGTGAAACTATCTGTTGAAGTAATCTGTACGACTGATTGGCTATAGTTATAAACTTGATAGCTGAAGGTTGTTAAAAAAACCGCTACTAAAGTTAAGACAAAACGGCGATAGTCAGTTTTTTTGGCTCTTTTAGCAAAATAAAAAATCATATAAATAATCATCAATCCGGCGGGAACGCCGAAAGCAAAAAGTGGGTTGAGCATAGGTGGATCCTCCTTGTTAATTATCAATTTGCGATGCATTTATTTTACCACACTCTATTAAAAATCCAGCTTGTTTCGAAAAGTTGGTAAGTAGTTTAGTTAAAATGAGGGATTTTAGTTTATGAGTAGTTATGTATTTCCAATCAAAGCCGCGGTATTGAGCTTTCCATTTTTAGCTATGCTGATAACAGCACCATTTTTGATTTATTATTATCGTAAATATGGTCAACTTGGGAAATTACGCAGCTTGATTTTATATTCATTTGTTTTTTATTTACTATGTATTTATTACTTAGTAATTTTACCTTTGCCGAGCATTGATACAGTAGCACAAATGACTGGACCACGATATGAATTACATTTATTTCAATCCTGGTATAATTTTCTGAATCAAACGGTTCTGCAAGTAAGTAACCCAAGTACTTATTTACCGGCCATGAAACAAAGTGTTTTTTTAGAACCTATATTTAATATTGCGTTATTGTTTCCTTTAGGCGTCTATTGTCGGTACTATTTTAAAATGTCACTACTTAAAACGATAGTGATCAGTTTTTGTGTTTCTTTGTTTTTTGAATTAACACAGCTGAGTGGACTTTACTTTATTTATCCTAGACCGTATCGCCTTTTTGATGTCAATGACTTACTGCACAATACAATCGGTGGGACGATTGGTTTTTTATGTGCACCATTATTTACGTTCTTTTTACCAACACGAAATGAGCTGGATTCAGAGTCTTTGGCCAAAGGACAAAAAGTTTCTTTATTACGTCGTTTTGTCGCCTTTATGATTGATTGGTTCGTGATTGGACTTGCGACGTCATTATTGAGTTTTATCCCAAACCCATTGCCAAACAAGTTGATTACGTTACTAAATTATTCTTTTGTTTCCTTTGTTTTAGAAGTGATCATTTATTTTATGGTACTGATGTATTGCTGGAATGGCCAAACGATTGGTAAAAAAGTTGTCCGGATTCAAGTTGTAGAAGAGGGACGGGAACATATTCGATTTATTTGTTTGGTAAAACGTTATAGCGCCTTTTATATTTTATTAAATGGCTTATTACAAATTTTTCAGTATACAATGACCCACCTGCCGCTCAATAACCACACGGTTTTTATTGCTTATGTGACATTTGGTTTTATTAGTTTAGGAATTTTACTTTTATTTCTATTCAACTTATTGTATGCTCTCATAAGAAGTAAAACCCGCCTATTCCATGATAAAGCGAGTCAAACGTATACGATTAGTACGTTAAAGAAAGAGGTATAACATGCGAACTTTTGAATCATTCAATTTTCAACCATTTATTCTTGAGTCGATTAAGGATAAAGGTTTTAGTGAACCAACTGCGGTTCAAGAAAAATTAATTCCCTTAATTAAAAAAGGAAAAAACGTTATCGGACAATCACAAACAGGTTCCGGTAAAACACATACATTCTTATTACCATTGATGGACAAGATTGATCCTAAAAAAGATGAAGTCCAAGTTTTGATCACAGCGCCAAGTCGTGAATTAGCGACTCAGATCTATCAAGCGGCGGTTCAAATTGCACAATTTTCAGCTGAAGAAATCCGAGTGACTAATTTTGTTGGCGGAACAGATAAACAACGCCAAATCGATAAATTAGGTTCACGTCAACCTCACGTTGTTATTGGGACACCAGGACGTATTTTAGACATGATGAATGAACAAGCTTTAAAAGTTCATACAGCAAATTATTTTGTAGTTGATGAAGCGGATATGACATTGGATATGGGCTTCTTACATGAAGTCGATCAAATCGCTGGACGTTTGCCAAAACACTTACAAATGTTAGTTTTCTCAGCAACGATTCCAGAAAAATTACGTCCATTCTTATTAAAATATATGGAAAATCCTGTCATTGAAGAAATCAAATCAAAAGCGGTTATTTCAGATACAATTGAAAATTGGTTGATCCCAACTAAGGGGAAAGACAAGAATCGTTTGATTTACGAATTGTTGACAATTGGTCAACCCTATTTAGCGATTGTTTTTGCAAATACAAAACAAAATGTTGATGAAATCAGCGACTATTTAAAAGCTAAAGGCATGAAAGTTGCTAAAATCCATGGTGGAATCACACCGCGTGAACGTAAACGAGTGATGCGTCAAGTTCAAAACTTGGAATATCAATATGTTGTCGCAACTGACTTAGCTGCTCGTGGGATCGATATTGAAGGTGTTTCTCATGTAATTAATGCAGAGATTCCTCAAGATTTAGATTTCTTTATTCACCGCGTCGGTAGAACAGGACGTAATGGCATGTCTGGAACAGCCATCACATTGTATAGTCCAAGTGATGAAAACAGCGTAAGCATGATCGAAAATCTAGGGGTTACTTTCCAACCAAAAGAAATCAAAAATGGTGAGATTTTAGATACCTACGATCGTAATCGTCGTAAAAAACGTGAAAAATCAAAAGATGAACTAGATCCAACATTAATTGGTTTAGTGAAAAAATCGAAGAAAAAAATCAAACCTGGTTATAAGAAAAAAATTGACCGCGCAATTTCTGAATCAAATAAACAAAAACGTCGTCAATCACGTCGTCAAGAAGAACGTGGCGCACGTAAAAATAAAAAACGATCAAATTCATAAACCAAAAAAACCTTGTATCCTTATTATTTGGATACGAGGTCTTTTTTCATTTTTACACAAGGAATGCCATCTTCTTCGAAAACAGCTGATGCAACTGAATAACCATTTCTCTCGTAAAAAGCTCGTGCGGTGATCTCTGCTGATAGCTTTGAAGTTGTACAATTTTCATTTAAAGCTCGTGTTTCAATTTCTAATAATAAAGCTGTTCCTAATCCTAAATTGCGGTAATCAGGATGGACACAAAGACGATCTGGATTCAAACAATTTTGCTCGAACTTTTGGTAACGAACAGTAGCGACCGGGAGAGGGCCATCAAAAATAACCAAGTATTCTCGATCGTTAGCGTCCAGTGGATCAAATTCTAAGTTTGGCAAAATTGATTGCTCCAATACAAAGACGAGATAGCGCAAATAGAAGGCTGACGCTTGAGTGCTTGGACTAGCATCAAATATTTTCTCCATCTAATTCCTCATTTCTATTGGATAATGGTATAATTTTAACATATGAGTGTTGGAGGAGGCAGAAAACATATGAACTTATTAGAACAATTGGATTGGTCATATTGGAAACGATTGACGCCAAAAGAAAAACGTACCCTATTAAGCCAACTTTTGCTTCATTTTGTGAACCCCTTAATGAAGATCACCGATATTGAATTAAAAGATTTTGAATTGTTTGGAATAAAATGTCAAACCTTTCAATTAGTTATCGATGACGAAGAATTCGTATTTGTACCCGGAAATCAAAAAGCAATCTTAGGCTGGAATCTGGGGACTAAGGGATTATCTTTGTTAGAAACAGCACCAAATTCTCATGAAATCACGATCCCTAAAGAATTACGTGGTCAGTATAATTTCTTTGACGTTGATTCCTTAGGAGAATTGATCAACGAGAAGACATCTAATTTACGTAAAGTTCAAATCCCCCCAATGTTCGTTCAGCGTCGGGCACTGCCAGCGGGAACGAATTATTTAGGGGTTTATGATTCTGTGACTGGAGGATTTGAAGGTGAAGCGGATCAATTTTCAACGATCGAAAAAGAAATCAAAGATGTTTTATCGCCTAATCTGACACCAGCAGAAAGTTTGACTTGGTCTTTTCCTAAAAATGTTTTATCAGATGGACAGTGGTATATTGAAATGATTCCTAATTCAGATTGTTATGCGGTCTACAACCACGAACGCCATACTTACGCTAGTTTGCGAAAAAAAATTCGTCGTAAAAATTTTGATTTATTGACTGAAGATCAGTGGGAATATGTAAACGGAGCAGGCAGCCGTCGTTTATTTCGTTGGGGAAATGATCTAGCAGTCAACGATCCTTATCGGGGCAAAAAAATCCAAAAAACGATGACAAAATCAAATATGTTTGGGTTGTATTTCGATACTTCAATGACTCGTTTTGAACTAACCGAAGATCCTGGCGTTTTAAAATTAAAAAATCAGCAAAATAATACAGGAATTCCAATCGTCGACTTTTTGCCGTTATCTACTTATTACGTGAATGATATGACGATGCTAAAAGAAGATGAAATTTTGGCGCCGAGTGAATATCTATACCGCAAGGTAATTTTAATCAATATCTAGTTTGACTTTTGTCTTAGTTTTTTCTATACTCTAAAAAGGATATGGTTTATTCTTTAACGCTCCCACAGAAAGTACACGATTGCTGAAAGCTGTACGTTGCGAAAGATAGATTGCTCCCAAAAAAACTTTGATTGAAAAATCAACGCTGCTCAGCGTTAACGAGATGAAGAGGTAATGATCAAACTATCATTGCAATCAAGGTGGTACCGCGAGTTTTCGTCCTTGACTGCAGTGGTAGTTTTTATTTTTTTGAAAAGAGGAGAATACATGAAAAAATTATCAAGCGCTGAAGTGCGCCAAATGTTCTTAGATTTCTTTAAATCAAAACAACACATGATCGAACCTAGTGCATCGTTGGTTCCTGTAAACGATCCAACTTTACTATGGATCAATTCAGGTGTTGCTACAATGAAAAAATATTTTGATGGAAGTGTCGTACCGGAAAATCCACGGATTGCGAACGCTCAAAAATCAATTCGGACAAATGACATCGAAAACGTTGGGAAGACTGCTCGTCACCATACAATGTTTGAAATGTTAGGAAATTTTTCGATCGGTGATTATTTCAAAGTTGAAGCAATCGAATGGGCTTGGGAATTTTTGACTTCTCCAGAATGGATCGGATTTGATCCTGATAAATTATATGTGACTGTCTATCCAGAAGATAAAGAAGCAAAACGTATTTGGCTTGAAGAAGTTGGAATCCCTGCGGATCACGTCGTAGAGATCGAAGACAACTTCTGGGATCTAGGAGCTGGTCCAAGTGGTCCGGATTCAGAAATTTTCTATGATCGTGGCGAATCATTCAATGATTTAGCTGAAGATGATCCTGAAAATTACCCTGGTGGCGAAAACGAACGTTACTTGGAAATTTGGAATCTAGTATTCTCAGAATTCAACCATACACCACAAGATACGTATGAACCATTGCCGCATCAAAACATTGATACGGGGATGGGCTTAGAACGAATGGTTTCGATCATTCAAGATGCACCAACTAACTTCGAAACAGATTTATTTTTACCAATCATTGGTAAAGTAGAAGAATTAAGTGGTAAAAAATATAGTGTGGACAAACAATTAGATGTTTCATTTAAAGTTATTGCTGACCACATTCGTTCATTAGCTTTCGCAATCGGAGATGGCGCTCTTCCTTCAAATGAAGGACGCGGTTATGTTTTACGTCGTTTATTACGTCGTGCAGTTATGCATGGTAAAAAACTGGGTATCGATCAAGCATTCTTGTATAAATTAGTTCCTGTAGTAGGTAACATCATGGTGAGCTATTACCCAGAAGTCAATCAACAAGAAGCTTTTATTGAGAAGGTCGTTCGTACGGAAGAAGAACGTTTCCACGAAACAATCAATGATGGTCTAACAATGTTGAACAATGTGTTAGCAGAATTGAAAACAAAAAATGAAACAACTTTAGATGGTAAAGTCATCTTCAAATTATATGATACATTTGGCTTCCCAGTTGAATTAACTGAAGAAGTCGCAGAAGATGAAGGACTTAAAGTCGACCATCAAGGTTTCGAAGTAGAGATGCAAGCACAAAAAGAACGAGCACGCGCAGCACGCTCAACAGAAAAATCAATGGGAGTCCAAACAGCATTGCTGGGAGACATCAAAGTTGAAAGCAAGTTCGTTGGTTATGATCATTTAGAAAGCGAAAGTGAATTATTAGTGGTCTTACAAAACGATGAATTGGTTTCTGTTGTCAATGAAGGCGAAGCACGTCTGATTTTCGCTGAAACACCTTTTTATGCTGAAATGGGTGGACAAATTGCCGATAAAGGGATCATCGTCGACCAAGCTGGTAAAATCATTGCGAACGTCACAGATGTTCAAAAAGCACCGAATGGTCAAGCGATGCATACGGTTGAAGTTCTTTCAGCTTTAAATGAAGGCGAAAAATACTTCTTACAAGTGAATGCTGCATTCCGGAATAAAGTCATCAAAAACCATACAGCGACCCATGTCTTGCATAAAGCTTTAAAAGAAATTTTAGGCGACCATGCAAACCAAGCCGGTTCATTAGTGACCGATAAACATTTACGTTTCGACTTCACTCACTTTGGCCAAGTTACGGCGGATGAGTTGAAGGAAATGGAAAAAATCGTCAACCAAAAAATTTGGGAAGCTATTCCAGTTGTAACGATTGAAACAGACATCGATACTGCTAAAAATATGGGGGCTATGGCACTCTTTGGTGAAAAATACGGTCACGATGTTCGGGTCGTAAATATTGGTGATTGGTCAATCGAACTTTGTGGGGGTACTCATGTAGCCAATACTGAAGACATTGGTTTATTCAAAATCGTTTCTGAGTCAGGTATCGGAGCGGGCGTACGCCGGATTGAAGCTTTGACGGGAAAAGAAGCATATGAAGCATTCCGTGAAGAAGAAGAGCAATTAGTTCAAGTAGCTCAAATCGTGAAATCACCTCAAATCAAAGAAGTGGTAAGCAAAACAGAACAATTGCAACAACAATTGCGTGAATTACAAAAAGAAAATGAACAATTAGCAACGAAATTAGCAAATCAACAAGCTGGCGATGTCTTCAAAGATGTGAAAGAAATCAATGGAACGACTGTGATTACTGCTCAAGTCAATGTTAAAGATATGAACCAACTTCGTCAATTAGCAGATCAATGGAAACAAAAATCGTTATCTGATGTCCTTGTATTAGGAACTGTTCAAGGCGAAAAAGTAAATCTATTAGCTGCGATGAGTCCTGAAGCAAATCAAAAAGGCCTGAAAGCTGGCGATTTGATCAAAGCAATCGCACCTAAAGTAGGCGGTGGCGGTGGTGGCCGTCCAGATATGGCGCAAGCCGGAGGTAAAAATCCAGCTGGATTAGCCGAGGCATTAGCAGAAGTAACCAACTGGTTAGCGTAAATAAATTCAAAAGAGCAGCCGCAACGTGCGGCTGCCTTTTTCGTATGAAAAACTTCACATTTGTCATAGCATGTTTCTTTCAAAGCATAGAGAGATTCTGTATAATTCTAAGTGAAATCATTTTGAAAAGAGGAATTTATTTGGGAATTGTTGAGCAAATCATTTGGCTGATTTTTATTGTCAATGCCTTAAGTGCGATCGTAACCGTATTTCGTAAACCAAGAAATATCACCACGATCTGGGCCTGGCTGTTAACCTTGATTTTTTTACCAGTTGTAGGTTTTTTGATCTATGCTTTTTGTGGCCGGGGAATCGATGGCGAAACGATGTATCGTTTTGAGCAAGAGGACGAGAAACGGGTGAAAGAAATCAATGAGATCATCCAAAAAGACAACCGTCATGTCGATTACAATGCACCGGATCAACTTTATCCAGCAGCCAATGCCTTAGTAAAATTCTTTAAAAATCTTGATGAATCGCCTTTATCGATTCGAAATGAAGTAGCGTTCTTTTTAAATGGAACAGATAAATTTGAACGATTGTTCGTTGACTTAAGAGCAGCAAAAAGTACGATTCATGTAGAATACTATGCTTTTTTTGATGATAAGATTGGGAATCGTTTTATGCGAATCTTAGAGGAAAAGGCAGCTGAAGGTGTAGAAGTTCGAATGATCTATGATCCTTGGGGCGCACCCAAAACCGATAAGAAGTTTTTTGAAACATTGATCAAGAACGGCGGGAAGGTCACTGCCTTCATCACTTCAAGAAATATTTTAGCGAAAACACGTTTAAATTATCATTTACATCGTAAAATAGTTGTTGTTGATGGCCAAATTGGTTGGACTGGCGGGTTCAATGTTGGCGATCAATACTTAGGAGAGTCTAAGCGCTTTGGCAATTGGCGCGATACACATGGTCGGATTGAAGGAACAGCGAGTTTTACGTTGCAAGAAATTTTTATCCGTGACTGGAACGCTTCGGTAAAAGACAAATCGCAACGGATGAGTTACTTACCAGAGTATTTTGTTTTGCCGGAAAAAGCGATCACTAAAGGTGTTGGGATGCAAATCGTAGCTGACGGTCCTGATACAGGAACTCAAGTAATTAAAGACGGTTTTGTTCGCTTGATTATGTCAGCAGAAAAAAGCGTTTGGATTCAAACGCCTTACTTAGTTCCTGATGAAACAATGATTTCTGCGATTTTGATCGCTGTACGATCAGGGATCGATGTTCGAATCATGATTCCGAACATGCCGGATCATCCATTCATCTATCGGGCGACTCAGTATTATGCAAACTACTTACATCAACGTGGAGTGAAGATTTATCATTATGCCGATGGATTTATTCATTCGAAAACAATGGTCGTAGATGATGAACTTGCGACTTTTGGTTCAACCAACCAAGATATCCGCAGCTACGAATTGAATTTTGAAGTCAGTAGCTTTATTTATGATCCTGAAATCGCTCAACTGTTCAAAAAAATATTTGAAGACGATATGCAAGACTGTATCCTGTTAACAGATCAAATAATTGCGGACCAATCAAGATGGCTGACTTTCAAGCAACAGTTCTCACGTTTATTATCACCAGTTTTATAATTTTTTACGTAAACCTTGGCGGGCAAGATTGTCCGCCCCTTTATTTTTTGCCTCAGGGATCCATTGCAGTACTAGCAGAGGAAAATGTGGAGATAATTCATTAAACTCTGATAAATATGGCAAAAATTGCTTGTTTTTTGTTTGTCCTTGGTCTAGAATTTTTATTGCAGTTTTACTATCTGAATACAACAAAACAGACTGCTCATTTAAACGATGGTCAATCAAGTAATGTAAGGCATAAATGATTACAGCCAATTCTGCTTGATGATTATTGTCTTCTGGTAAGGGAAGAGAGAGCTGTTTTTGTTTGTCTGAAATAATCAAGATGCCGCCGCCGCTTCTTTGCGTATTGGTTGCAGCATCCGTATAAACTTTTAGCATAAGTATCATCCTTTAATTAGAGTAGGAGCAGGTAAATGAAAAAAAAGCGTTATTTTTGGCAACCCGAACTATCCATTAGTATTATTTACTGGTCATTAACATTCATCATTCTATTTTATGGTTTGATTTTAACGCTTGAGAAGACTCATCCCTATTTACAAGGGAATATCTTTATTGGAATCTTTGTCGTCTTCTTGATCATGGGTTTCCATCGGTATCTAACCTTAGATAAATCAGGAGTCAAAGTTCGTTATATGCGCATATGGAGACTAGAAACAATCTCTCATGAGCATATAGATTATTTGATCGTGTGTAAAGATGGAATCGTGATTCAAAGAAAAGGCCTTAGTGGGGCAACTTTTCATTTTGCAATGAAGAAAAAAACGAAGAATACCTTTGTTAAAACGTTTGTCGACTATTTTCCTGAAATCGAAGTCAAAGAAATAAACGAAAAGATCAGCCGCAACTGATCCTTTCGTTTATTTTTTTTTCACATGCGCCGCTTGCATTCCGCGTGCGCCTTCGACAATTACAAATTCAACTTCGTCACCAGGCTCTAGAGTTTTAAATCCATTTTCTTCAATAGCAGTAAAGTGAACAAAAACTTCTTGGGTTTCTTCATAGCCGATAAAGCCATAACCTTTTTTTTCATCAAACCATTTGACAACGCCATTATTCATTACAAACACTCCTTTGCAATTGCTGGTTTTATTATACGTGATGAAAACAAAAAATGCGAATCTATAAGTTTGCAATCTTGAGTAGTGTTTTTCTTTCAGCAATTCGTTATAATAAAGTGAACGAATAAAAAAGTATATTTTTCTGAGTAATGTTCGGGAAAGGGAGTTTTTATGAAAACTGATATTGAAATATCTCAAGCAACGAAATTAGCACCTATTACGGAGGTCGCTGAGAAAATTGATTTAACTTTTGATGATCTGGAATTACATGGCAAATACAAAGCAAAGATTGAATTTGCTGCATTGGATCGAATGAAAGAAAATCCAGAAGGAAAATTGATTCTTGTAACTTCAATCAATCCCACTCCGGCCGGCGAGGGTAAATCTACCGTTACAGTTGGTTTAGGCGATGCACTAAACAAAATTGGAAAAAAAGCAGTGATTGCATTACGTGAACCATCTTTAGGTCCTGTTATGGGAATTAAAGGTGGCGCTGCAGGAGGCGGTTATGCTCAAGTATTGCCAATGGAAGATATCAATCTTCACTTTACAGGCGATATGCATGCCATCACAACAGCAAACAATGCGCTATCTGCTTTATTAGACAACCATATCCACCAAGGAAATGAATTGAACATTGATGCTCGTCGAGTGATTTGGAAACGAGCAGTTGATTTAAATGATCGTGAATTACGTTTTATTACAGTTGGCTTAGGTGGTCCAATCAATGGTGTACCAAGAGAAGACGGTTTTGATATTACAGTAGCAAGTGAAATCATGGCGATTTTATGTTTAGCGACTGGAATCAAAGACTTAAAACGACGGTTATCAAATATCGTTGTCGCTTATACATTTGATCGTGAACCAGTTACAGTAGGTGATTTACGAGTTGAGGGCGCGTTAGCTTTAGTATTAAAAGATGCCATCAAACCTAATTTAGTTCAAACGATTTACCAAACACCTGCCTTTGTTCACGGAGGACCGTTTGCTAATATCGCTCATGGCTGTAATAGTATTTTAGCGACTCGAGCAGCGCTGCACAGCGGTGATTATGTAGTGACAGAAGCTGGATTCGGTGCGGATCTAGGCGCTGAGAAATTTTTAGATATCAAAGTCCCAAATCTAGGAAAAGCTCCAGATGCAATCGTGATCGTAGCAACCATTCGTGCCTTGAAAATGCATGGCGGCGTACCGAAAACAGAATTGAGCGCTGAAAATACAGCTGCATTAACAGCTGGTTTTAGTAATTTAGCCAAACATATCAGTAATATGCGTAAATATGGTGTCCCAGTAGTAGTAGCAATCAATGAATTTATCAGTGATACTGAAAAAGAAATTACGCTACTAAAAGAATTATGTGAAAAAGAAAATGTTAAAGTTGAGTTAGCAAGTGTTTGGGAAAAAGGTCCAGACGGTGGGATCGAATTAGCTCAAACAGTGGTGGAAACGATCGATACTGAAGAAAGCAAGTATCATTCGATCTTTACACATGAAGATGATGACTTAACTGAAAAAATCGAAACCATTGTTCAAGAAATTTATGGCGGAAACGATGTAATTTATACCAAAAAAGCGCAACAACAATTAGCGACCTTCAAAAAATATGGTTGGGATCGTTTACCGGTCTGCATGGCAAAATCGCAATATTCATTATCGGATGACCCAAGTAAGTTAGGCGCTCCAAGTGATTTTGATGTGACGATTCGCGAACTTGTTCCTAAATTGGGAGCCGGATTTATCGTGGCTTTGACGGGCGATGTAATGACGATGCCAGGATTACCAAAAAAACCAGCTGCCTTAAAAATGGATGTTGACGAACAAGGTAATGCGATCGGTTTATTTTAAAAAAATTTTTTTCAGAGGAATTGCTATAAAGAATCTTTTTTATCCTTAAGTAAAAGACGTTGGATCATTTGTCCATCGTCTTTTTTTGATGTTTCAGGCTTTCCATTGGTCTTTTTTTCACTTATACTGAAGCTATCGGACTGGTTAGTTATTTTTCCGATTTACAACAAGGAATCGCGTGGAATTACCAGCTTCAAAAAGAGCGATCATCGTATCTTTAAGACAAAGGAGTGCTAAGATGGGAGAACGTGCAGATACATTTTTAGGAGCATTCAATCGAATTGAAAAAGAACTTAAGCGCCAATTAGGAAATCCAATCAATATGAGCTTCAGCGAAGCCGTTCGACGTTTATCAAAACGCAAAGACAATTTAATCGGTGAGAATGAAAATGATCTATTACAATTGGCTCAATTACGTAATGCAATTGTTCATGATCAAATTTCAGAAGATTTTGTGATCGCTGAACCTAATGAATGGGCGGTTCGCCAAATTGAGAAAATCGAAAATAATTTATTGCGGCCTGAAAAAGTTTTGCCGCGTTTCGGAAAAAATGTGACTGGCTTCGAGCAGGATCTGCCTTTAGTTGAAATTATGAAAATCATCAATGAAAAACGATTTTCGCAATTTCCAGTCTATGATTCAGGGGAATTTATGGGTTTGATCACATTGCGAACGATTGGTTTTTATTTTGCCCAGGAAAGCTTGTCCGGCTCAGTTAGCCTAAAAGGGCGTGTTGCCAAAGATTTGATTTCAGCAAATGGCAAGCGGGTCAATTTTAAATTTGTCTCAGCCGATACCAACGTTTCTGAAGTCGAAAAAATGTTTCGGACCGAGGGTATTTTGGAAGCAATCTTAATCACTGAACACGGAAATTCTGACGGAAATCTTTTAGGGATCATTCGTCCGCGAGATATTTATAGTCAAGAAGGGGAGCAATAAGGTTGTTAATTATTTACTTGTTATTAAGTGCGGGAATCATCGCCCTTGATCAATGGTTCAAATGGTGGATCGTTAATCAATATAGTTTTGGTGAAAGTCAAACGATCATTCCAAATGTGTTATCATTGACACATATTCGTAATACAGGAGGCGCGTTTAGTCTATTTGAAGGGCAACAAGTCTTTTTTATTTTAATTACGGTTGTAGCGGTCGTTGCGGTAATGTATTATTTAGTCAAACACTTGAATGGCAGCAAGTGGCTGACATTAGGTTTAAGCTTTTTCTTAGCAGGAGCGATTGGAAATTTTATTGATCGTTTTCGGTTAGGATATGTGGTGGATATGTTCCGATTGGATTTTATTAATTTTCCAATTTTTAATATCGCAGACATGTCATTGGTTGTAGGAGTAATCATGATTTTTATTTATATTTTATTAGATGAGAGAGACAAAAAAAATGGATAATCAAATTGAAGTAATTATTAAAGACGAAAAAGGTCGAATCGATAAAGTGTTGAACGAACGTTTGGCAGATTTTTCACGTTCGCAGATCCAACAATGGATTAAAGAACAGCATGTATCGATCGATCATAAAGTAATCAAAGCAAATTATAAAGTTAGTGCTGGAGACAAAATCGTTATCGAGATTCCAGAACCAGAAGAATTAGATCTAGTCCCTGAAAATTTAAACCTAGCCATCGTTTATGAAGATGATGATGTGGTAGTAGTAAACAAGCCTCAAGGAATGGTGGTTCATCCATCAGCTGGACATCCTAATGGTACATTGGTCAATGGTTTATTATATCAAGTCAAAAATTTATCAACAATCAACGATGTCGTACGTCCAGGAATCGTTCATCGAATCGATAAAGATACTTCAGGGTTATTGATGGTCGCCAAAAATGATCATGCCCACGAATCGTTGGCGCAACAATTAAAAGATAAAACATCTTTACGTAAATATGTCGCATTAGTCCACGGAGAGATCCCTCACGAAAAAGGTCGTATCGAGGCCCCAATCGGACGTTCAAAAGTCAATCGTAAAATGCAGGCAGTTATTGAAGGTGGGAAACCCGCAGTCACTCATTTCGAAGTGTTGAAACGATTTGAAGGTTTTACTTTAATTGAATTGCAACTGGAAACAGGACGCACCCATCAAATCCGTGTTCATATGCAATATATTGGTTATCCAGTAGCAGGAGATCCTTTATACGGTCCTAAAAAAACGCTAAAAGGAAATGGACAATTCCTACATGCCAAATTATTAGGGTTTGAACATCCAACAACAGGCGATTCAATGGTTTTTGAAGCCCCATTGCCAGAAATTTTCGAAAAAACTTTGGCAACTTTACAAGAAAAAGATTGATTTCTGTTTTTGAGAATAGTATAGTGTCTGTAAGCAAGAAATAAATAACTGAATATGATCCTTTAAGAGTAGTCCCGTGAGGCTAAGAAGGAACCCGATAGATGTTTGGACTAGGTGCGCCTAGGTGAACACTATTCATTTGACGAAGTCGATAACATTCCTCCTACCTAACTACGGGTAGGAGTTTTTTTATTGCCAAAAACAAGGAGGAAACAGGATGTATAAAAAAGAAGTTGTAGATGAAGTAACGATGAAACGAGCGTTGACTCGGATTACTTATGAAATTATCGAACGCAATAAAGGGGTTCAAGATATCGTATTGATTGGAATCAAAACACGTGGAATTTTTATTGCTCAAAGAATCGCAGAACGATTAAAACAACTAGAACACATTGAAGTTCCTGTTGGAGAATTAGATATTACTTTGTATCGTGATGATAAAAAAGCAGAAGAAGATGAGCCTGAATTACATTCATCAGATATTCCATTTTCAATCGAAGGAAAAGAAGTGATCTTAGTTGATGATGTTTTGTTCACCGGCAGAACAATTCGTGCAGCACTTGATGCAGTCATTGACTTAGGAAGACCTAATCGAATCTCGCTAGCAGTCTTAGTCGATCGAGGACATCGTGAATTACCGATTCGTGCTGATTATGTCGGGAAAAATATTCCAACAGCTTTGACAGAAGAAATCATTGTTGAAGTGGAAGAAAATGACGGACAAGACCGCATCTTGATTCAAAAAGAAGACTAAAAATTGTTTAGTAACTGGAAAGAGGAAGTTGAATGGAAAAATTTCATAATGATGACGTTGTTTTAGATATCCACGATCGTCCAAGCACAGGACACTGGGTAGGTTTAAGTATCCAACATTTATTTACAATGTTTGGTGCAACGGTTTTAGTACCGATCTTAGTTGGGATCAATCCTAGTATCGCCTTAGTCAGTTCAGGACTAGGAACGTTGGTTTACTTAACTGTAACTAAAGGAAAAATCCCCGCATACTTAGGAAGCAGCTTCGCCTTTATCGCAGCCATGAAGTTATTGATGAAATCAGATGGTTATCCAGCAGTTGCTCAAGGGGCAGTAACTTGCGGACTAGTTTACTTGATCGTATCCTTCGTGATCCGCAAAATCGGATCGGGCTGGTTAGACAAAATTTTACCGCCGATCGTAGTTGGTCCAGTAGTAATGGTCATCGGATTAGGTTTAGCTGGAAATGCTGCTCAAAATGCGATGTACAACAATGGCGAATATAACTTTAAATATGTGTTGGTCGCCTTGATCACATTAGCATTAACGATTTTCTTCAATATGTTTTTAACCGGCTTCATGGGCTTGATCCCGATCTTATTAGGAATTGTTAGCGGATATATTACCGCGATGCTTTTTGGAATTATTGATTATCAACCAATTATAGAAGCGAAATGGTTAGCGATGCCGGCGTTCAGTGTGCCTTTTATCAACTATCAACCAAAACTTTATATTAGTGCAATCACAACAATGGCACCTATCGCCTTTGTAACGATGACAGAACATATCGGTCACTTGATGGTTTTAAACAAATTAACGAAACGTAACTTTTTCGACGATCCAGGTTTGGATCGCACATTAATGGGAGACGGACTAGCACAAATCGTCGCTGGTTTTGTTGGAGGACCTCCGGTAACAAGTTACGGAGAAAATATCGGTGTCCTTGCTATCACTAAAGTCCATAGTGTGTTCGTCATCGGTGGGGCCGCAGTATTGGCAGTTTGTTTAGGATTTGTCGGAAAACTAAGTGCTTTGATTTTAAGTATCCCAGGGCCAGTCATCTCAGGAATCAGCTTTGTCTTATTCGGAGTAATCGCAGCGAGCGGACTTAAAATCTTGATTGAAAACAAAATAGACTTTGACCGCAAAAAGAATTTATTGATTGCTTCTACGATCTTAGTAATCGGCATCGGCGGTTTGGTTTTTGAAGCAGGTACATTCACTTTATCATCAATGGCTTTAGCAACAGTACTAGGAATCATCTTAAACTTGGTTTTACCAGAACAAGCACGAAGCGAAAAATAAAACACAGCTAACTATGAATAGGAGGAAATTTCATGATCATCCAGTCTGAGGAAATTAGTCTGAAACATTTACTAACAGTTGAAGCTCTAAATGACCAAGAGGTGATGGGGTTGATTCGACGAGGCCAGCAATTTAAAAATGGTGCTCGTTGGACCCCACATAAAGATCAATATTTTGTTTCAAATCTTTTCTTTGAAAACAGTACTCGAACCCATAAAAGTTTTGAAGTTGCAGAAAAAAGACTTGGACTAGATGTGATTGATTTTGATGCCAAAACCAGCTCTGTACAAAAAGGCGAAACACTTTATGACACTGTCTTAACGATGTCTGCCTTAGGGGTAGATGTCGCAGTGATTCGACACGGCGATGAGTATTATTATGAAGAATTGATCCAAAGTAAAACCATCCAGTGTTCGATCGTCAACGGCGGCGATGGAAGTGGCCAACATCCGACTCAATGTCTACTAGATCTAATGACTATTTATCAAGAGTTTGGTCGCTTCAACGGACTGAAGGTAGCAATCGTCGGTGATATCACACACTCACGTGTCGCTAAGTCAAACATGCAAATGTTGAAACGCCTTGGTGCAACAGTATATTTTTCAGGTCCAGAAGAATGGTACGATAAGAGCTTTGATGTTTACGGAACTTATCGCACATTAGACGACTTAGTTCCCGAAGTAGATGTCATGATGCTTCTACGAGTACAACATGAGCGTCATGATGGGCAAGAAAGTTTTTCAAAAACCGAGTACCACAATAAATATGGTTTGACGATTGAGCGTGGAAAGCAATTAAAACCGCAAGCAATCATCATGCACCCAGCACCCGTCAATCGCGATGTCGAGATCGCAGACAGTTTAGTTGAAAGTCTGCAATCAAGGATCGTCTCGCAAATGACGAATGGTGTTTATATTCGCATGGCCATTTTGGAAGCAATATTAAGAGGAAAATCGTAAAGGGGCAAATAAAATGAAAACATTGATTAAAAATGGAAAAATCGTAACGAAAAATAATCAGACAACGACTTGTGATCTTTGGTTAGAAGATGGGATCATTGCCGGCATCGGAAAAGATTTTTCAACGATATCATTCGATCAAGAATACGATGCAAAAAATCAATTAATCACACCAGGCTTAGTTGATGTTCATGTTCATTTACGGGAACCAGGTTTTACTTACAAAGAGACCATCAAAGATGGAACGAAAGCTGCGGCACGCGGTGGCTACACAACAGTTTGTGCGATGCCAAATCTAAATCCAGTACCTGATACAGTTGAAAAATTCGAGCAGGTAAAAGCAATTATTGATCGTGAAGCTGTAGTCAAAGTTCTTCAATATGCACCTATCACAGAAGAACTTCGCAGTGAAAGTTTAACTGATCAAAAGAGTTTAAAAGCAGCCGGAGCTTTTGCGTTTACGAATGACGGTGTGGGTGTTCAAAGTGCAGGAACCATGTATCTGGCTATGAAAAAGGCTGCCGAGAACAAGATGGCCTTGGTTGCTCACACAGAAGATGAATCGCTGTTATTTGGTGGCGTCATGCATAAAGGTGAAATCAGTGAGAAGTTGCATCTTCCTGGGATTTTAAGCGCAACCGAATCGTCACAAATCGCTAGAGATTTGATTCTGGCTGAAGAAACGGGTGTACATTATCACGTGTGTCACGTTTCGACTAAAGAAAGTGTTCGGGTGATTCGTGAAGCAAAACAAGCCGGAGTTCATGTCACTGCTGAAGTCTCACCTCATCATTTGATTTTGATCGATGAAAATATCACAGAAGATCATGGCTACTGGAAAATGAATCCTCCGTTGAGAGCCAGTGAAGATCGCCAAGCGTTGATCGCCGGGTTACTAGACGGCACGATCGACTGTATCGCAACTGACCATGCACCTCACGGGTTTGAGGAAAAAAATCAAAGTTTTCTAAAATCACCCTTTGGGATCGTCGGAAGTGAGACGGCCTTCCAATTGATTTATACCCACTTTGTTGAAACAGGAGTATTCACATTAGAACAAGTAATTGATTGGATGGCTGTCAAACCAGCAGAAATATTCGGAATCAAAGCTGGAACATTGATGATTGGGCAACCGGCCGATATTACAATATTTGATTTAGAAAATGAAATAAAAATCGACGATAAAAAATTTGCTTCGTTAGGTGTGAATACCCCTTTCACGGGCTGGTCAGTCAAAGGTGAGACATTGATGACTTTCGTGGATGGTCAATTGGTTTATAACAAGGAGGACTAAGAGCTTGAAAAGACTTTTGATTTTAGAAGATGGAACAATATTTGAAGGTGAAGGATTTGGTGCGGAAACGAGTGTAGTGGGAGAAGTTGTTTTCACTACTAGTATGACCGGCTATCAAGAAACAATCACGGATCAAAGTTTTAATGGACAAATCATTACATTTACTTATCCGATGGTTGGAAATTACGGAATCAATCGAGATGATTACGAGTCGATTGCTCCAACATGTAAAGGAGTGATCGTCAAAGAACATGCACGCCTAGCAAGTAATTGGCGTAATCAAATGACTTTAGATGAATTTTTAAAACGTAAAGGAATTCCTGGAATCGCCGGAATCGACACTCGTGCCTTGACTAAAAAATTACGAAATGCTGGCACGATGAAGGGCAGTATCGTAGACCCTGCAGATCAACTTGAACATTCTTTTGACCAGTTAAAAGCAACTGTTCTGCCAACAAATCAAGTTGCGCAAGTTTCGACTGTTACACCTTATCCGAGCCCTGGAGTGGGAAGAAATGTGGTCGTGATCGATTTCGGATTAAAACATAGTATTTTACGTGAACTTTCTCGTCGGGAATGCAACTTGACGGTCATGCCTTATAACACTGATGCACAAACAATTTTAGATCTTTGTCCAGATGGGGTGATGTTGACGAATGGGCCTGGCGATCCTAAAGATGTGCCTGAAGCCATTGAGATGATCAAAAAAATTCAAGGAAAAGTACCGATCTTTGGTATTTGTTTAGGCCATCAATTGTTCGCCCTAGCGAATGGTGCAGACACTTATAAAATGAAATTCGGACATCGTGGATTGAATCATCCGGTAAGAGAAATCGCGACAGGAAAAATCGATTTTACTTCTCAAAACCATGGTTTTGCAGTAGATGAAAAAACAATTGATCCTCAAAAACTGATGATTACACATGTTGAAGTCAATGATGGAACGATCGAAGGCGTACGCCATCGAGATTTCCCGGCTTTTAGTGTACAGTATCATCCTGATGCTGCACCGGGACCTCATGATGGGGTTCATTTGTTTGATGATTTTATGGAAATGATGGATGCATGGAAGGAGCAAGCATAAATGCCAAAACGTACAGATATAAAGAAAATCCTAGTTATCGGATCAGGACCGATCGTGATCGGACAAGCAGCTGAGTTTGATTACGCCGGCACACAAGCTTGCTTAGCGTTAAAAGAAGAAGGTTATGAAGTTGTTTTAGTTAATTCGAATCCTGCAACGATTATGACGGATCAAGAAATCGCCGACACTGTTTATATCGAACCAATCACCTTAGAGTTTGTTTCAAGGATCTTACGTAAAGAATTACCGGATGCGATTTTACCAACTTTAGGCGGACAGACTGGTTTGAATATGGCGATGGAATTAGCCGATTCAGGCATTCTAACTGAATTGAACATTGAATTGCTCGGAACAAAATTATCCGCGATCGACCAAGCAGAAGATCGTGATCTATTCAAACAATTAATGGAGGAACTTCATCAGCCAATCCCAGAATCAGAAATCGTAACGACGGTAGAAGCAGCAGTGGAATTTGCGAATAAAATCGGTTATCCAATTATTGTAAGACCAGCTTTCACATTAGGCGGAACCGGTGGTGGTATGTGCGACAATGAAGAAGAATTACGCACGATTGCAGAGAATGGGTTGAAACTTTCTCCTGCCACTCAATGTTTGATTGAACGATCAATCGCCGGCTTTAAAGAAATTGAATATGAAGTGATGCGCGACTCTGCAGACAATGCTATCGTTGTCTGCAACATGGAAAATTTTGATCCAGTCGGAGTGCACACAGGTGATTCAATCGTATTTGCACCAAGTCAAACATTATCAGATTACGAATACCAAATGCTTAGAGATGCATCCTTATCGATTATTCGGGCACTAAAAATCGAAGGCGGTTGTAATGTCCAGCTTGCCTTAGATCCGCACAGCTTCAATTATTATGTGATCGAAGTAAATCCACGAGTATCCCGTTCGTCGGCACTAGCAAGTAAAGCGACAGGTTATCCAATCGCTAAACTAGCAGCAAAAATCGCGGTTGGACTAACATTAGATGAAATGAAAAATCCTGTTACTGAAACAACCTATGCTGAATTTGAGCCAGCTCTAGATTATGTAGTCGCTAAAATTCCACGTTGGCCGTTTGATAAATTTGAAAGTGGCGAACGGGTGCTAGGAACACAAATGAAAGCAACCGGGGAAGTAATGGCGATTGGCCGCAACATTGAAGAATCACTATTGAAAGCTGTTCGGTCATTAGAAATCGGGACCTATCATGCGGAACTTCCAGAATTAGCTGAAGTAACCGATGATGCGTTAACGGAAAAAATGGTTAAAGCTCAAGATGATCGATTATTCTATCTAACGGAAGCAATCCGACGCGGATATTCAATTGAAGAAATCAACGAACTGACAAAAGTTGATCTGTTTTTCTTAGATAAATTATTACACATCGTTGAATTAGAAACAGCGCTAGCAAAAAGTATCAACGATAGTGAGTTACTGAAACAAGCTAAGCAGAATGGCTTTTCCGATATCAAAATCGCTCAATTATGGAATCAAACGATTGACGAGATCCGAGAATTTAGAAAGCAAAATCGTATTCTTCCAGTATACAAAATGGTCGATACGTGTGCTGCTGAATTTGAATCACAAACACCGTACTTCTATAGTACCTACGAATTTGAAAATGAAAGTATTCGTAGTGAAAAAGAATCGGTGCTTGTTTTGGGATCCGGGCCAATCCGAATCGGTCAAGGAGTCGAATTCGATTATGCGACAGTCCACTCGGTCAAAGCGATCCAAGCAGCTGGCTATGAAGCAATCATCATGAATAGCAATCCGGAAACAGTCTCTACTGACTTTTCAGTATCTGATAAATTATACTTCGAACCGTTAACGCTTGAGGATGTCATGAATGTCATAGAATTGGAACAACCGATTGGAGTGATCGTTCAATTTGGCGGGCAGACAGCGATCAATTTGGCTGATCCATTAGTAAAAAATGGAGTCAAAATCTTAGGCACGACGATTGAAGATTTAGATCGAGCAGAAGATCGAGATCAATTTGAACAAGTATTAAAGAGTTTAGACATTCCTCAACCACCAGGTGATACTGCAACGAGTGCCAAAGAAGCAGTCAAAATTGCTGAAAGAATTGGTTATCCAGTCTTAGTTCGTCCAAGTTATGTTTTAGGTGGGCGCGCGATGGAAATTGTTGAAAATCAATCAGACTTAGAAGATTATATGGCTCATGCTGTCAAAGCTTCTCCAGAACACCCAGTCTTAGTCGATCGGTACTTGATCGGAAAAGAATGTGAAGTCGATGCCATCTGTGACGGCGAAACAGTGTTAATTCCTGGAATCATGGAACATATTGAACGTGCGGGAGTCCACTCAGGAGATTCAATGGCAGTATATCCGCCGCAAACTTTTTCTGAAGAGCTGAAAGCAACAATCGAAGATTATACTCGACGCCTAGCATTAGGAATGAACTGTATCGGTATGATGAACATCCAATTCGTCATTCATAATAATGAAGTTTTCGTAATTGAAGTTAATCCGCGAGCGAGTCGAACAGTACCATTCTTGAGTAAAATCACTAATATTCCGATGGCTCAAATCGCGACAAAAGCTATCTTGGGTCAAAGTTTAAAAGAACTAGGTTATCAAGATGGGCTGTATCCTGAAAGTGATTTAGTTCATGTCAAAGCGCCGGTCTTCAGTTTTACGAAATTACAAAAAGTCGATACTTATTTAGGACCAGAAATGAAATCAACTGGGGAAGTGATGGGAACAGATCGGAATTTAGCGAAAGCTTTATACAAAGTATTTGCCGCTGCTGGATTACATCTTCCAGACTTTGGTGCCGTCTTGTTGACTGTCGCTGACGAGACCAAAGAAGAAGCTTTAGCATTAGCAAAACGTTTTAAAGAAGTCGGTTATAGTCTGATTGCTACCGCTGGGACGGCCGAATTTTTAGCAGCTAACGGAGTGAATGCTAAACGAATCGCCAAAATTTCTGAATCAGATGAGGACAACGTAATTGATCTTATCCGCAGTGGAGAGGCTCAAGTTGTGATCAACACGATGGATAAAAATCGGCAAAATGCCTCAGAAGATGGTTTTATTATCCGACGGGAGGCGGTGGAACATGGTGTTCCACTATTTACATCGTTGGATACTGCAGACGCTATCTTACAGGTGATGGAATCACGAGCATTTTCAATTCAAGAAATTTAAATCAAACAGAGTGAAGATACCCTTCACTCTGTTGATCTATAGGGAGGCCGTTATGAAGCAAGAAATAATGACGATCGTTCGTCAAAAAGAATTAGCACCAAGAATATATGAAATGGTATTAACCGGCGATTTAGTAAAAGAAATGAAAATGCCAGGACAATTTTTGCATATTCGTGTCCCGAGAAATGATTTATTATTGCGGCGTCCAATCAGTATTAACCAATATGATCAAAAAGCCGGAACATGCACAATCATTTATCGTGTAGAGGGCGAGGGGACAAAAGTGTTCTCAGAACTTTCAGCGGGAGATTTATTGGATGTGATGGGTCCGTTAGGTCATGGTTTTGAAATCGGTGAATTGAACGCTGGCGATACGGCCTTTATCGTCGGCGGAGGCATTGGTGTGCCGCCCTTGTATCAACTGTCAAAAGAATTGAAGAAAAATGGTGTAAATGTGATCCATTTCTTAGGGTTTGGAACGAATGAAGTCGTTTATTATGCAGAGGAATTCGAAGCGTTAGCAGAAACGCGGTTTTCAACGGATGATGGAACGTTTGGACTACAAGGAAACGTCGGAAATCTATTGCTAGCCGAAAATAAACGACCAGATGCAGTTTTTGCTTGTGGAAATAACGGCTTATTAAAAACAGTTGAACAATTATATACTGAAGTCAATAATGTTCAACTGTCATTAGAATCACGAATGGCTTGTGGGATGGGCGCTTGCTATGCATGTGTTTGTCATGTACCTGAAGCTGAAAATCAAAGTGTCAAAGTATGTGAAGACGGTCCTGTTTTCCAAGCTGGGGAGGTTATCTTTTAGTGAGTATCGCAGTGAAATTACCAGGTTTAGATTTGAAAAATCCAATTATGCCCGCGAGTGGATGTTTTGGTTTTGGGAAAGAATATGCCGATTATTATGATTTAAATAAATTAGGCTCGATCATGATCAAAGCGACGACACCTAAAGAACGCTTTGGTAATCCTACACCGAGAATCGCTGAGACAACCAGCGGAATGCTGAATGCAATCGGTTTACAAAACCCAGGAATGAAGGTTGTGCTAGAAGATATTTTGCCTAGTTTAGAAAAATATTCAGAGTTGCCGATCATTGCCAATGTGGCGGGGGCTTGTGAAGAAGACTATGTTGAAGTATGCGCAAAAATTGGCGATGCGCCAAACGTAAAAGCCATTGAATTAAATATTTCTTGTCCGAATGTCAAACATGGCGGGATTGCTTTTGGAACGGATCCTGAAGTAGCTTATCGGTTAACTAAGGAAGTAAAAGCAGTTGCAAAAGTTCCAGTATATGTAAAATTGAGTCCAAACGTTACGGATATCGTACCAATTGCTAAAGCAATTGAAAGAGGCGGTGCCGATGGCTTTACCATGATTAATACCTTATTAGGTATGCGGATTGATTTGAAAACCAGACAGCCAATTTTAGCTAATCGTACGGGAGGATTATCTGGGCCGGCAATCAAACCAATCGCGATCCGTTTGATTAATCAAGTATCAGCAATCAGTGACTTGCCGATTATTGGAATGGGCGGCGTTCAAACAGTCGATGATGTTTTAGAAATGTTTATGGCAGGTGCAAGTGCGGTCGCAGTTGGAACAGCTAATTTTACTGATCCGTATATCTGCCCCAAATTAATCGACGAATTACCGATTCGAATGGCAGAGCTAGGAATTGAATCTTTAGAACAATTAAGAAAAGAAGTTCGGGAGGCGCGTTAATGGAATCACGACCTATCATTGCATTTGATTTTTCTACAAAAGAAGAAATCGAACAGTTTTTACAAAAATTTCCTACAGCAGAAAAATTATTTATCAAAATCGGCATGGAATTATTTTATCAAGAAGGGCCAATGATCGTTCATTTTCTGCGAGCTCAAGGGCATGATGTTTTTCTTGATTTAAAATTACATGATATTCCGAATACAGTGAAAAAAGCCATGCGTGGAATTGCAAAATTAGGTGTAGCGATCACTAATGTACACGCTGCCGGTGGTATAGAAATGATGGAAGCAGCTCAACAAGGATTAATAGAAGGAACAAATCAAAATCAAGTTGTTCCAAAATTGATTGCTGTGACACAACTCACTTCAACAAGTGAAAAACAGATGCACCAGGATCAATTGATCGATGTTAGCTTAAAAGAAAGTGTTTTGCATTATGCAAAATGTGCAGAAAAAGCTGGCTTGGAAGGTGTCGTTTGTTCTGCTCATGAAGCAGCAGATATTCATCAAGTGACCAAACCGGAATTTATTTGTCTGACTCCCGGGATTCGTCCTGAAGGTACTTCGGCAGGAGATCAAAAACGTGTGATGACACCTGCAAAAGCACGAGCAATTGGTTCGAACTATATCATAGTAGGCCGTCCGATCACTCAAGCGACTAATCCTTACCAAAGCTATTTAAAAATTAAAAAAGAATGGAACGGTGAAATATAAATGATCGCAGAACAAATCGCTAAAGACCTATTATCTATCAAAGCTGTTACTCTAAGTCCAAACGAACCATTTACTTGGGCAAGCGGCTTAAAATCACCTATTTATTGCGATAATCGAGTAACGATGAGTTATCCAAAAGTTCGCCGTGAAATCGCTCAAGGTTTAGCTGACAAAATAAAAACCACCTTTCCTGAAGTGGAAGTGATCGCAGGCACAGCAACAGCTGGGATTCCTCACGCTGCATGGGTGGCAGAGATTTTAGATTTACCAATGGTCTATATTCGCAGTAAAGCAAAAGATCATGGAAGAGGCAATCAGATCGAAGGTCGAATTTTAAATGAGCAAAAAATGGTTGTGATCGAAGATCTGATTTCGACTGGCGGTAGTGTTTTAGAAGCCGTTGCTGCTGCTAAACGTGAAGGCGCGGATGTCTTAGGTGTAGCTGCAATCTTTACTTATGAATTATCAAAAGGGAAAACGAATTTTGAAAATGCAGAACTTCCACTGATCACTTTAACTAATTATTCGACATTGATCGAAAGTGCATTAACAGAAAAATATATCGATCAGAATCAACTTGAATTATTGAAAAAATGGCGTCAAAATCCAGAAAACTGGTTAAATTAGTTGGAAAGCATCGCTTGATGCTTCTTTTATTCCTTTTTTTAGGTATACTAGAAACTGAAAAAATAAATTAATGTTATATATTTTTTTAGGAGTATATTGAAAAGAGGCTACGGAATGTACGAAAAGTTTGTAAGTAATTTACGATTACGAAGATTTACAGTATTAGTATTAATTATTTTCGTTTTATTTTTAGTGAAAGATTTTATGATCCCGATTTTACTGACATTCATTTTTACGTTGATTTCTGTAAAAATTGTCAGATTTGTTCAACGCTATATTAAAGCACCAACATTTATTATTGCTACGGTTTTATATTTGATTGAACTAGTGTTGCTTTATTTATTGATATCGAAATATTCTACTATTTTGATTGACCAAGTTCTTTCAACCTATAATTCGATCGTGCGTTTCTATCAACACAAAGATTTTAATTCTGATTTGGTCACCAATTTTATCTCTAATTATTTTAAAAATCATAATTGGCAAGATAAAGTTGAAAGTGGTGCTGGAATCATCTTAGAGCAGTTGCAAAATGTAGGACGATTGGCGATTGCCTTCATTATGTCGTTTATTTTGAGTTTTTTCTTTATGATCGAAAAAGAAAAAACGATTTTATTCTCGGAGAATTTTCTTCATAGCACGTACAAATGGTTCTTTCAAGATGTGTATTATTATGCCAAAGTATTTGTTGAAACTTTTGGTGTCGTAGTAGAAGTTCAATTATTGATTGCGCTAGTGAATACAGTCGTAACAACAATTGGATTAGGCTTGATCGGCTTTACCCAGTTGCCGACATTGGCGATCATGATTTTCTTTCTAAGTTTGATCCCAGTAGCCGGAGTGATCTTTTCTTGTATCCCGCTGACATTGATTGCTTACTCAACAGGTGGCATCCAAACAGTCGCTTATGTATTGATCTTGATTGTAGTCGTTCATTGCATCGAAGCCTATATTTTAAATCCCAAATTCATGTCGAGTCGGACGAAGTTGCCTATTTTTTATACTTTTGTCATTCTATTATTTAGTGAAAAATTCTTAGGGGTTTGGGGCTTGATCGTAGGAATTCCGATCTTTAATTTCTTCTTAGAAATCTTAGGCGTCAAGATCACGACAGCTAAAACAAAAAAAGCTAAAAAAACGGAACAGCCAGATTAGGCTGTTCCGTTTTTTCGTAATTGTTCAATAACGGCTTCTTCAGGTGTCACAAAAAGCGTTTTTTGATTTTCATAAATGACAAATCCTGGTTTGGCACCATTAGGTTTGTGAATATGTTTGACGGCCACGTAATCGACCGGTACTTGAGCAGATTGTCTAAATTTTGAAAAGTAGGCGGCTAATTCAGCTGCTTCTAACAAGGTTTCCTCGGTCGGCTGATCATTTTTGATGATCACATGAGAACCAGGAATATTTTTAGCATGTAGCCAAATATCTGATTTTCGAGCTTGTTTCAAAGTCAATTGATCATTCTGCAAATTATTTTTACCGACTAAGATTTCAGTGCCGTCACTTGCTATAAAGCGTTCTGGCTTAGAAGGTGCGTGCTTCCGATTTTTCTTAGCTCGTTTTTGTTTCAAATAGCCACTAGCAACGAGTTCTTCTTTGATTACTTCAATATCCATTGGTCCAGCAATTTCTAATTGGGCAAGAATTGATTCGAGATAGGCGATCTCATCTTTAGCTTCCGCAATTTGATCATAGATCAGTTTGATAGCATTTTTTAGTTTTTGATATTTTTGAAAATATTTCTGGGCATTTTGATTCGGTGTCAATGCTGGATTTAAAGTGATCGTGATCGGTGCATTTTCTTCATAATAATTTAGCAATTCAACACTGGTTGCACCTCGAGGCACTTGAGTCATAAAGGTCGTTAGTAACTCACCATCACGACGAAAATCTTCCGCGTTTTCAGAATCTTTTAGTGTTTTTTCACGCTTAGCTAGTTTAGTTTGGTTTCGCTTGATTTCATTATCTACTTTGCGAATCAGTTCATTTCCTAACTGTTTGACGCGATCTTTTTCGGCCTTTTCGCCATAAAAAGCATCCAATAACATACTTAGCGTTGCATATTTTTGTGATTGCTCAAAGGTTTCAAAAGCTAGTGGAGCAAAGAATTCTTTTTGATTTTTGAGCCCAAGAGTCGGGGTTATTTGCTCTTTCAAGCTGCTGAAAAAAGCAGACCAGACCGCTATTTTTTCATTTGGACGTTGCGTTAAACGAACGGCTAATTCTTCAGCAGTATCTCTGCCGAAACCTTGAAACTGTTGTTGAAGATAACGACCGTCTAATACATCTGCAGTTGACAGCAAAGTAAATAATTGTTCTTTTGATACTTTGAAAGGATCAAGTTGTGATTGTTTTGGCGGCTCGATATATTCACTGCTCGGTAAAATCGAACGATACGTATTTTGTGAATGCCCCACATGTTTGATCGCATCTAAAATTTTGCCAGTTTGCTGATTCAATAAAACAATCGTCGAATGACGTCCCATTAACTCAACGATCAAAACGATGTCTTGCAAATCACCTAATTCATCCCGTTTACTAAATGTGAAGTGAACTACACGGTCATTTTCTACTTGATGAATGTCTTCTAAAATGGCACCTTCTAAATGTTTTCGCAACATCATCACAAAATTCGGCGGATTATCAGGATTGGTATAAGCAATTTCTGTTAATTGGATCCGGGCATAACTTGGGTGAGCAGATAGTAATAAACGTTGGTTTTTCCCGCGAGCTCTAATGACTAAGACGATTTCATGGTCGTAAGGTTGGTGAATCTTAGATATTCTTCCGGTAACGAGTTGATCTTTTAGTTCTCGTACCATTGCATGGGTAAAAATTCCATCAAAGGACATTTTTTATCCCTCATTTCTATTCATAATAGTTCTATTATACCTAAAAAAAGACTAGCGACCAAGTGAGTCGCTAGTAAATAATCAGATATTCAAATTTTCTTTGTAATTATTCAACTGATCTGATACCCGGCCTTGGCTATTAGCAATCTTGGGCTTCGTTTAAGTTGACCGTTGATTTTTCGAAACCAGATAAGCTAAAGTCCACTATGATAATAAAAGGTTTTGCTAGGTGATTCTTTTTCTAGAAACACGTTCAGTACTGCTCATTTTCTCCACCCTAAAAGAATTATCTGTATTAAAATTGCATTAAAATGAAACGCTGACAATTGGATAAAAAAACAGTTGAATAATAATTATAAAAATAAAATAGAATATAGTCTATATAGATAGCGCTTCTAAAATAAAAATAATATAATGATAAGAAGGAGGGATGACAATGCAAAGATATATACAGATAATCAAAGAACAAATAATAGTTTTTTGGCAGAATCTTAGTGATATCTTGCTAGAAAATAAACAGCGTGCCATTGTCATCTTGAGCAGCTTCGTTTTTTTAGTTTTGCTTTTTTCTGCTTCGGTTGTCTTTGCACAAAAAACAATTCGGCAAGATCAATTGAATGAGTTGGTATTCGATTCAGTAAAATCAGACTATTTATTGCCATTGAATTATCAAGAACTTGATACAAAAATACAATCGACAAATGCAGTTTCGATCATGTTCAGTCAACCAATGGGGACTTCTTATGAAAAAGTTCTTTCACTGCTTGAAGATCCGAATCAAAAATCAATGTTGAATCGCAAATTTTATTTTTATCCGATCGTTTACGATGAAAAGCAGATTGAACAGGAATATAAAATTGATCCAAATAAAGTCACATTTATTTTTTTTCAGAAAGGTAAAGAAAAAAATCGATTTGTGGTAGAAAGTCTTGATGACGTCAACCATGAATTTATTCCGGAGTTGAATCGGCTGCCAATGTGGCAACTTAATAAATAATCTGAATAGTTAAAAAATAAATGAGCTTTCTGTAATAAAAAGTGTTGACACTTAATTTTTTTTCAGCTAAAATTACCTCAACATCAAAAAAGGAGTGACATTCATGAGACATTTGAACTTATCTATCAATCAATTGAATAGCTGGCAAAACTGGCGTAGATAAGTTGTATTTATGAATTCACTCATAGATACAACGTTTAGACAACTTCTAAATTTTGTATCTATGCTGGGTATATTTTTATGCTTATTCCCGCATAGAGACCATCTATGCGGTTTTTGTTTTTTTAGACAACTACCGTGGTACTTTAGGTAGTTGTCTTTTTGTATATAAAAAAACAAAAATTTGGGGGAAAATAAAATGAAAAACAAAGGAATTATTGGATCAATCATCGCTTTAGCAATTGTATTAATCGGAGTTTTTGCCTATCAAATGGGCACTCGTCAAACGACAGCATCATCTACGGACGATAAAAAAATAAAAACTGTCGGCATTTTACAATATGTCAGCCACTCATCATTGGATCAAATCAAAAAAGGTGTAATCGCTGGTTTGAAAGAAGAAGGCTATACAGAAGGCGACAATCTAAAAATTGAATTTTTAAATGGACAAGGTGATCAAAGCAAATTGAATAGTATGAGCCAACAATTATTAGATAAGAAGTCAGATGTGTTAGTCGGAATTGCAACGCCAGCTGCGAAAGCATTAGCGAATGCAACAACGGATACACCGATCATCATGGGAGCAATCAGTGATCCAGTTGGATCTGGGTTAGTCAAAGACTTAAAAAATCCCGGTGGAAATGTAACAGGTGTAAATAATTTGACACCAGTTGCTCAACAAATCGATATGGCAAAAGAATTGTTCCCGAACGCAAAAACAATGGGTATCGTTTATTCATCTTCAGAAGAAAATTCAAAATCACAAGTTGAAACGGCCGAACAAAATGCTAAAACAGTAGGATACGCAGTGAAAAAATTTGCCATTTCATCTAGTAATGATCTTTCAGCTGTGACTCAACAAGCTTGTCAAGAATCAGATTTCTTATATATCCCACAAGACAACACGATTGCAAGTGCCTTCCAAACGTTGATCAGCGAATCTGATAAAGCAAAAACACCCGTTTTTGTATCAGTTGATAACATGGTCAAAGAAGGCGGGATTGCCACGGTCGGACAAAACCAATACAAATTGGGTGTAGAAACAGGAAAAATGGCTGCAGACGTTTTAGATGGAAAAGCAAAACCAGCTGATACACCAGTGAATGTCATTGATTACGGAGATATGATCATCAATGAAGAAAAAGCCAAAGAATTAGGCATCACGATTCCAGACTCGATCAAAGAAAAAGCAGAAGTAGTTAAAGGAGAGTAATAACATGGTAATTTCAGCTATAGGACAAGGTTTTTTATGGGGAATCCTAGGTTTAGGGATCTTCATGACCTACCGGATTCTAAATTTTCCAGATATGACAACTGAAGGATCTTTTCCATTGGGAGGCGCCGTCTGCGTGACGGCGATCACGCATGGTGTTTCACCATTACTTGCCACACTTTTAGGAATTGTTGCTGGGATGTGCGCGGGATTCATTACTGGAATGCTCTACACTAAGGGTAAAATTCCTGTCATTTTAGCCGGGATTTTAGTTATGTCAGGTTTAAACTCAGTGATGCTGTTTATTATGCAGACACCAAACCTTTCGTTATTGAAGCAACCAAAGATTCAAGATTTTTTTACTAATTTAAATTTACCGGATTATTACGATGTTGTGCTATTAGGACTTTTAGCTGTTGTGATCATCATTGCATTACTGTTGTTCTTCTTCTTTACCGACTTCGGACAAGCGTATATCGCAACTGGCGATAATGAAAACATGGCTCGTTCAATTGGGATCAATACAGATCGAATGAAAGTCATCGGATTGACTTTATCAAATGGTGTGATTGCATTATCCGGAGCTTTGATTGCACAAAATGATGGGTATGCCGATGTTGGTAAGGGCGTCGGTGTGATCGTTATTGGTTTAGCTTCGATCATTATTGGTGAAGTCCTTTATGGTGAAGTTACTTTTGCTGAACGATTGGTTGCAATCGTCTTAGGAAGTATTATTTATCAATTATTGATTTTAGTCATCATTAAAGTTGGTTTAGATACAACTTACCTAAAAATCTTTTCATCGATCATTTTGGCCTTATGCTTAATGATTCCTCGCTTGAAAGAAGCGTTACATTTGAAAACGGGTTTAGAAAAGGAGTGATCATATGAATGCGTTAGAAGTAAAAAAAGCGAATAAGACAATTCGTAATGGAATCAATGATCAGAGAAAAATATTGAACAATGTTGATTTGACGATTGCTCCAGGAGAATTTGTCACTGTGCTTGGAGGAAACGGCGCTGGAAAAAGTACGCTTTTCAATAGTGTTTCTGGTAATCTCCAATTAGACAGCGGGACGGTAGCTGTGATGGGAAAAGACTTAACAAAGCTTTCAGAAGAACAACGGGCATCTTCGATTGCTCGTGTCTTTCAAGATCCGAAGATGGGGACAGCACCAAGATTGACAGTTGCTGAGAATCTTGGATTAGCTGAAAAAAGAGGTCAAAAGCGCCGCTTGAAACAACGTCAATTGAATCAAAAAAAAGACATGTATCGTGCGCTTTGTCAACAAGTTGGAAACGGCTTAGAAAATCACTTAGATACACCGACCGGTTTTTTATCTGGTGGACAGCGTCAAGCATTGAGTTTATTGATGGCGACGATCACCAAACCAGATCTATTATTATTAGATGAGCACACTGCAGCGTTAGATCCCAAAACAGCGAAACAATTGATGGAACTTACTGATCAGCGAATCAAAGAAGAAAACTTAACTTGTTTGATGGTTACACATAAAATGGAAGATGCGCTTCACTATGGCGACCGAGTAATCGTAATGGAAAAAGGCGAGATCATTCGAGACATTCGTGGAGAAGAAAAACGACGGATGACTCTGGCTGATTTATTCCTACTTTTTGAGACAAACGAGACTGCAGCTGAAGTAATATAAAATTTTTTTTCAGAAAAATTAAAAAAATAGATTGACTTATAAAATAAAGAGTCCTATACTAAGTTCAATCTTAAAACAGTTTGGAGCGATTTTTTATGAATATGAAAAATAATACGCACACACAACTGAATAATTATTACTTTAGCTATTTTAGATAGGTTTGTATTCATGATTCATGGATGCAGACGACACGCGTTTGTATCTATGATGGCTAAGGATTTTAAGTATGACTTAATGCCACATAGATGAAAATCTATAGTGGCTTTTTTCTTTGGTATTTTTGGAGAGATGAGGTTCATTGTAGGTTTTCTACAATGGACCTTTTTTCGTACCTAAAACAGCAACGAATATTTTACTTGAAGGAGTGAAACAAGATGGAGAATGAAATAACTGGAAAAACACGGTTAGCCGGACTTTATGCTTTGCCGGCACGACACAGCTTTTCACCAATGATGCATACCACATCATTTCAAGAAACTGGAGTCGACGCTGTGTATCTTAGCTTTGATGTTCCACCAGAAAAGTTAGGATCCAGTATTCAAGCAATTCGGGATTTGGAAATGTTAGGTGTTAATTTATCGATGCCTCACAAAATGGCAGCAGTGCAATATGTTGACGAACTGAGCCAAGCTGCACGACTTATCGGGGCGATCAATACGATCGTGAATCAAGATGGTAAGTTGATCGGTCATACTACCGATGGTGTTGGTTGTATGGAAAGTTTGAAACAAAATCAAATCGATGTTATCGGGAAGAAGATCACGATTATCGGAGCGGGCGGTGCAGCAACGGCTATCATCACTCAAGCGGCAATCGATGGTGTGGCAGCAATCGATGTCTTTAATATCAAAGATGAATTTTATCAAAAAGTCGAACCTAAACTAGCAGAAATTGCTAAAGAAACAGATTGTAAGATCGAACTGCATGATTTAGCTGATGAACAACAGCTAGCCAACTCATTAGCTGATAGTTGTCTCTTGATCAATGCAACGAGCATCGGAATGGCGCCGAATACCGATCGAATCCCTTTACCTGATAGTAAGTTGTTGCGAGAAGATCTAGCCGTTTTTGATGTGATTTATCATCCTGGTGAAACACAATTGCTCCGCGAAGCAAAAAAAGTCGGAGCTAAGGCTGTTAATGGTTTAGGCATGCTGTTATATCAAGGAGCTGCAGCTTTTGAATTATGGACAGGTAAAAAAATGCCGACTGAATTGATTCAACCCCTATTGGAAAAAGAAATTAAAAAATAAAAAACGAAGGAAGTTATTATTATGATCTTAATTATTAAAAAAGGCATCAAAGAAGCAGAATTGGCACCAATCTTAAGCCGTATCGAAGAAGAAGGATTGGGCGTACAAATTAATCATGGAAAAGATCGTTTGGTTTTAGGTTTGCTTGGAGATCCAGAAGTTATCCAAAATGTTCCGTTCCAGCGTTACAGTGTAGTCGAGCGTGCAGTACCGATTTCTAATACTTACAAATTAACTTCAAGAGAATTCCATCCACAAGATACAGTGGTTGATGTTGATGGCGTTAAAATCGGTGACGGCAGTTTCGTAACCATGGCTGGACCATGTTCAGTTGAAGGTGAAGAACAAATCATGGAAACAGCTCGAATGGCTAAAGCTGGTGGAGCAACTATTTTACGTGGCGGAGCATACAAACCTCGTACTTCACCTTACGCGTTCCAAGGACTAGGCGAAGAAGGATTGAAAATCATGCGTAAGGCAGCTGACACATACGGTTTGAAAGTAATCACTGAGGTAATGGATGAAGCACATATCGATGTTGTTTGTGAATACGCTGATATCATTCAAATCGGTGCGCGTAACATGCAAAATTTCCGCTTACTAGAAGCTGTCGGTAAAACAGGCAAACCAATTGGATTGAAACGTGGGATTTCAGGAACGATCCAAGAATGGTTAAATGCAGCAGAATACATTGCAGTTCAAGGAAACTCAAAAATCATCTTCATCGAACGTGGTATCCGAACATACGAAACTGCCACACGAAATACCTTCGATCTAAGTGCTGTGCCATTGATCAAAAAATTGAGTCATTTCCCAATTATTGTTGACCCAAGTCATGGTACTGGCGTTTGGGATCTAGTTGGACCGATGGCTAGAGCAGGTGTAGCTAGTGGTGCCGATGGTATGATCGTTGAGATCCATCCAGATCCATTGCATGCATGGTCTGATGGTGAACAATCATTAAATGAAAAGAACTACTTAAAAATGATGGAAGAAGTTAACATTCTTGTTGATGCGATGAAAAAAATTACCGCATTGTCTGAAGAACCATCACTTGCATAAAACGGGAGGCGGATTTCATGGAAATTGTTTTACCAGAAAAAAGTTATGAAATCATTGTAAAACGCCATGCATTAAATTCTGTTGGCGAATGGATCGCTTCACTTTGGCAAGATAAAAAAATTGCGATCATTAGCGATGACAATGTGTATCCGATTTATGGAGAAACTATCAAAAATCAATTAAGTCAGTATGAAGTTTGTCATTTTTCTGTTCCCGCTGGCGAAAAAAGTAAATCCCTAGATATGGCTAGTAAACTTTATGAGTTTCTAGCCGATCAAGGTTTCACTCGCAGCGATGCAGTCATTGCTTTAGGCGGTGGTGTCGTTGGAGATTTAGCTGGTTTCGTTGCTTCTACTTATATGCGTGGAATCGCATTTGTTCAAATCCCAACTTCTTTATTAGCCCAAGTTGATTCTAGTATCGGTGGTAAAACAGCTGTGAATTCAGCGAAAGCTAAAAATATGATTGGAACTTTCGCACAACCAGATGGTGTATTGATCGATCCAGAAACATTGAATTCTTTACCAGAAATACGTGTTCGTGAAGGTATTGCTGAAATCATTAAATGTGGAGCAATCGCTGATCAATCATTATGGCAAGATCTTGAGAAACTAACAGGAATCGAAGAACTGTTGGCTCATAGTGAAATGATCATCACAAAAGCATTAAATGTTAAAAAAGTCGTTGTAGAAGAAGATCAATTTGATAATGGCTCACGTTTATTATTAAATTTTGGTCATACGATTGGTCATGCAATTGAAAATACAGCCGGCTATGGAAAAATTAGCCATGGAGAAGCGGTTGCAATCGGAATGGTGAAAATTTCTCAAACAGCTGAAACCAAAGGTCTTTCACCAAAAGGTATTACTCAGCAGATCATTGCGATGAATCAGAAATATGGATTGCCGATAGAGTATACGCCTTGGACAGTTGAGACGTTTTACCGAGCAATCACGCATGATAAAAAAGCACGTGGTGGCTTACTGAATATCATTTTGTTGGAAGACATTGGCAATGCCAAAATTAAAAAAATTAAAATGACTGAAATACGAGATTATTTAATAGGAGGGGAATAAGTATGCGGTACTTAACAGCTGGAGAATCACATGGACCAGAATTAACAGCAATCATTGAAGGTGTTCCAGCAGGACTAGCACTTTCAATCGATGAGATCAATCAAGAATTAGCTCGGAGACAAGGCGGATACGGCCGTGGTGGACGAATGAAGATCGAAAAAGATCAAGTTCGTATCACATCAGGTGTTCGCCATGGGAAAACAATTGGTGCACCGATCACTATGATCGTTCAAAACCGTGATTGGAAAAATTGGCAAAAAGTGATGTCAGTTGAAGAAGGCCCTGAGAAAGATCAACAGTTGAGAAGAGTCTCAAAACCACGTCCTGGACATGCTGATTTAGTTGGAGGAATGAAGTACCACCATCGCGACTTACGAAATGTTTTAGAACGTTCATCAGCTAGAGAGACTACGATGCGTGTGGCTGTCGGAGCAGTTGCAAAACAAATTTTAGCAGCTATCGACATCGACATCGCAAGTCATGTGGCTATTCTCGGAGGAATCTCAGCGAACATTCCCGAACAATTGAGTGTTAAAGAAATTAAAACAAAAGTTCAGCAATCTGCAGTGAATATGGTCGATTTAGAGATTGAAGAATCAGTTAAAGAATTGATCGATCAAACTAAAAAAGCGGGTGACACGATTGGCGGCGTCGTAGAAGTTCGGACAGATAATGTTCCTGCCGGATTAGGAAGCTACGTTCAATGGGATCGCAAATTAGATGGAAAAATTGCTCAAATTATGATGAGTATCAACGCTTTCAAGGGCGTGGAATTTGGAATTGGTTTTGAAGCGGCCCGTCAGCCGGGATCAAAAGTGATGGATGAAATTGTTTGGGAAGACGGATACTCAAGAACGAGTAATCATCTTGGTGGATTTGAAGGTGGCATGACTAATGGGGAACAAGTCATTGTTCGAGGTGTAATGAAACCTATTCCGACGTTATACAAACCATTGATGAGTGTTGATATCGATACGAAAGAACCATACAAAGCAAGTGTAGAACGGTCCGATAGTACGGCAGTCCCAGCAGCTTCAGTCGTAGCTGAGCATGTCGTAGCAACAGTTCTAGCAGAAGAAATTTTAGATCAATTTCCAGCGGATACGATCGAAGATTTACAAAGAGCGGTTCAACAATACCGCGAGGACATCAAAAACTTTTAAAAAAAGGAGTGTGCGTCTATGAAGAAAAAAGTATTTATTTTAGGACTAGGTTTGATAGGCGCCTCCCTTTGTCGAGCGATCAAAAATCCGTCAATTGAGTTATTTGGTTGGGATCATTCAGCAGAAACAAGAGAAATTGCGCTGGAAGTTGGTTTAGTAGATCAAATTACTTCTATAGAAGAAGCAAAGCAAATGGATATTATTATTTTAGCGGTTCCTGTTTTGGCTAGTTTGAGTTATTTACAAGTATTAGCTGAGTTACCGTTAAAAGCTTCCGTAATTGTTACAGATACCGGAAGTACTAAAAATGAAGTAATGAAAATAGCAAAAGAGCTCCCCTTTACATTTATTGGTGGACATCCGATGGCAGGATCACATAAGTCTGGTGTAAAAGCAGGAAATCCTAATCTTTTTGAAGAGGCTTATTATATTTTGACTCCTTTTGAAGAAAGTGATGCTGTACCATTGATCGAATTACTTACCCCAACGAGAGCAAAGTTTGTTGTGATCGAACCAGAAGCCCATGATGAAATTGTAGGTGTCCTCAGTCATCTCCCACACATCGTAGCTGCTGGACTGGTAAGGATGAGCGATAATTTATCGGAGGAACATCCACGAGCCACACAATTAGCTGCAGGTGGATTTCGTGATATTACCCGGATCGCTTCATCAGATCCGCAAATGTGGACAGATATTTTATTGACTAATCGCCCAGCGCTTTTACATTTAATTGAAGAGTGGCAGAATCAAATGAATCAAATCAAAAGTAATTTGCTAGCGAAAGATCAATCTGCAATTTATGCTTTTTTCGATCAGGCCAAACAATCACGGGATCTGCTACCAGCTAAAGATCGTGGAGCAATTCCGGCGTTTTATGATTTGTATGTCGACATCCCAGATATTGTCGGAGCAGTTGCCAAGGTTATGACGATTTTAAGTGAAGCAGATATTTCGATCATTAATTTAAAAATTCAAGAAACGCGGGAAGATATTTTTGGCGTGTTAGAGTTGTCGTTCAAAAATCAAAACGATTTAGTAAAAGGTCAACAAATGATCGAACAAGCAGATTTTCATTGTCGGATAAGGAGTTGAGCAAATGGAATTATTGAAAACAAAGCAAGGTCTACAAGGAGAATTGACCGTCCCTGCAGATAAGTCGATTTCTCATCGGAGTATTATGTTTGGAGCAATCAGTCATGGAACAACGACTGTTCATAATTTTTTACGGGCAGAAGATTGTCTAAGTACCGTTGCCGTTTTTAAAGCATTAGGTGTGAAGATCAAAGACGATGGGGAGACGATTACGGTTGAAGGCAAAGGTTTTTCTGGCTTAAAAGCACCATCAGAGATGTTAAATGCCGGAAACTCTGGGACAACGATGCGTTTAGTATTAGGTATTTTAGCAGGACAATCATTTGACTCACAAATCGCAGGTGATGCCTCTTTAAATCGCCGTCCAATGGAACGCGTGATGGGACCTTTACGCGAGATGGGCGCGGAGTTACAAGGAACAAAAAATAGTGAATTTCCTCCTATTACTATTAAAGGTCATGAGCTTTCAGCAATTACTTATGAGATGCCGATCGCTAGTGCCCAAGTTAAATCTGCAATTATTTTTGCTGCGATGCAAGCTAAAGGCGAAACAACTATTATTGAAAAAGAAAAATCGCGCAATCATACAGAAGAAATGATCAAACAATTCGGTGGGAACATTACAGTTGCAGATAAAAAAATCACTCTTTCGGGCGATCAACATCTAGTGGGCCAAACGGTTACCGTTCCAGGAGATATTTCATCGGCAGCTTTCTATTTAGTTGCGGCATCGATTGTAAAAAATAGTCAGCTTCTACTAAAACATGTAGGCGTCAATCCAACACGCACTGGCATTCTAGATGTATTAGCAGAAATGGGCGCAGATATTAAAGAACAAGCACGAGATGAAAAAAATCAAGCGGCTGATTTATTAGTGCAAGCAGCTGATTTAACGGCTTGTGAGATTAGCGGGGAGATCATTCCACGATTGATCGATGAATTGCCAATCATTGCTTTAGCGGCAACCCAAGCGCAAGGAACAACTATTATCCGTGATGCGCAAGAATTGAAAGTTAAAGAAACTAATCGAATTGATGCTACTGCAGCTGAACTAAATAAATTAGGAGCAGCGATCGAAACGACAGAAGATGGATTGATTATTCATGGACCGACACCTTTACATGGCGGGGTGGTGGATAGTCACGGAGATCATCGCATTGGAATGATGCTTCAGATTGCTGCACTCTTAACTTCAGAATCAGTCGAATTAACCAATCCAGAAGCCATCAATATATCTTATCCTGAATTTTTCAATGATTTGAGTCAATTAATAAAGGAGAATGCCTAATGGAATCAATTGTGTTAATCGGATTTATGGGAGCAGGTAAAACGACTGTCAGCCAAGCATTAGCTGCTAGTACCCGTGCAGAGGTTATTGATATGGATGATGTATTAGTTAAACGTATCGGTCAGCCTATCAATGATTATTTTGAAGAACACGGTGAAGCTGCTTTTCGCGAGCATGAAACAGCTTTATTAAAAGAAGCGTTGACCAATGACTCAATCATTGCTACCGGTGGCGGTGTGATCTTACAACCAGAAAATCAAAAAGTCTTAGCAGATAAATTAGTTGTTTATCTAAAAGCAGATGTAAAGACATTGGTCCATCGTATTCGTGAAGATAAGGTGAATGTTCGTCCTTTAGCTATCAAAAATGATGATGGGGATTTAAAGCGTTTATTCTTTTCAAGAGAAAAACTATATGAAAAATTAGCCAAAATCACCGTTGATACTTCAGAAAAGTCACCGAACGAAATCGTAGAAGAAATCATGCAGCAGGTGGTCTCTTAATGAAAGTTGGTTATTTAGGCCCTAGAGG
Organism: Enterococcus hailinensis; assembly: GCF_045862035.1. Taxonomy (NCBI): domain Bacteria; kingdom Bacillati; phylum Bacillota; class Bacilli; order Lactobacillales; family Enterococcaceae; genus Enterococcus; species Enterococcus hailinensis. The sequence goes on from NZ_BAAFRV010000004.1 coordinate 185,637, forward strand.
TTCTTTTACCTATGCTGCTGCCCATCAGTTTTTTTCTGCAGAAGTTCTAACACCTTATGAATCTTTAACAGCCTTGTTAGAAGCGCAACGCCGACGCGAAGTTGATTATTGTGTCGTTCCGATTGAAAATACGATTGAGGGGTCGGTTTTACCAACGCTTGACTTGATTTTTAAAACATTGCCGACGATTCAGGCAGAAATCGTTCTGCCAATCCAACAGCAGCTAATGGTCCATCCAGATCACCAGGAAGATTGGGAACAAACGACCTTGATCTGTAGTCACCAACAAGCTTTAGCTCAATCACAAAATTTTATTTTGGAACATTTTCCAACCGTTGATATTGAACAAATGGGTTCAACTGCTTTAGGTGCGCAAAAAGTCGCTGAACATCCAGAAAATAATTACGCAGCTATTGGATCGAGAGAAGCGGCTGCCCAATTTGGTCTAACAATCGTCCAAGAGAATATCCAATCGATCGAGACGAATGAAACCCGTTTTTGGGTTCTAGGTACTCAACCGATTCAGAGTGATTTAGTTTTCGAAAAACGTAAAGCAACGATTTTGTTTGATTTGGCACAGGATCATCCCGGAGCTTTGTATAAAGGTTTAGCTTTTTTTGCTGAAGAAAAAATCAATTTAACAAAGATCGAGTCACGGACCCGTAAAACAAAATTAGGGGAATATTTCTTTATTATTGATTTAGAAGTTCCAATAGGTAATAAATTAACTGCTGTATTACAACGGTTAAATCAAGAAAAATTCACTGTAAAACTAATTGGTAATTATCCAACATACCTTACAAAGAAATTAGAGAACCTTAGTAATTAAGGTTTTCTAATTTTTTTTGATAAAAATAAGACAAAAACAGCAGGATTTGCTATTTTTAATATACATAGAGATAAAGATAAAGAGGTGCATCATGAGTAGTCGGATGGACAAATACAAAAAGATTCATGAAGAAAGTCAAAAGGAAGAAAAACAACCTTTTGGCTTTCGGCGTGAAATAAAGAAGAAAGAACAAGCGGCCAATCCTCCAGTTAAAAATCAAGAAGAATTACTAGACCAGGAACCCGAATCAGCAGAGCATTTTTATTACGAAGATCAATCCTCCAATTCAAATAAAAAGAAACGTTTCAATTTGAATTTCCCTAGAGTTCATTCGCCATTTAAGCGCAAAGCAAAAAATCCTGACGAACAAAAATCGAAACGAAAAAGAAGCTGGAAGAAAATCCTCCTTACAATTTTAGTCGCTTTATTCGCGTATTCAATTGTTGCATTCGGAGTGGGAAATTTCGCGGCAAAACATGATTCTAGTATGCCGGCCATCGAGACGCAAGAATTTAGCGGTGCTGCTTCGGACGATGGGACAAAGAACATCTTACTTTTAGGGAGTGATACACGCGACAATGTCAGTGGTCGCTCTGACTCAATGATGGTTTTGCAAGTAGACGGAAAAGGCAAACCGAAATTGGTTTCCTTTATGCGCGACATGTATGTAGATATCCCAGGGGTCGGACAAAATAAATTAAATGCAGCCTATGCCTATGGCGGCGCAGACTTAGTTCGCCAAACATTGAAAGAAAATTTTGGAATTGATTGTCGGTATTATGCGATGGTTGATTTTCAGACTTTTGAAAAAGGGGTAGATGCACTTTTCCCGAATGGTGTAAAAATCGATGCTGAAAAAGATATGAGTTCTTATATCGATGAGCCGATTTCCAAAGGGGAACAGCGGATGAACGGTCATACATTATTAAACTATGCTCGCTTTAGAATGGATGAAGAAGGTGACTTCGGTCGGGTTCGTCGGCAACAGCAAGTCATGACATCTGTTTTTAGTCAATTAAAGAACCCATTAGTATTATTACGTGGACCTTATGCAGCTGGGAAAATATGGGGCTATTTATCTAGCGATATCCCAAATACCTTTATATTAGGTAATTTATTTAACTTTGCGAAAGCAGTCGGTGGCATCGAGCGTTTGACCTTGCCGATCGATGGGTCATGGTCATACATCGATACAGACAATGCCGGTAGTGCCTTAGCGGTCGATACGAGCCAAAATGCTCAAGCAGTTAAAGAGTTTTTAGCAAAGTAATTGAGTTTTCATTTCCATGAAACTTTTAATATGCTATATTATACTTATTGTAAATTTGATTGAAACGAGGAACTAATTATGAAATTAGCGATCGTGACAGATAGCACAGCTTATCTGAATGAACGCACACGTAACCACAAAGATTTGTTTGTGATTCCAATTCCAGTCATCATTGATGGCGAGCCTTTTGAAGAAGGGGTGGATATTAGTTACGAAGAGTTTTATCACAAGCTAAAAGATAGTAAAAATTTCCCTAAGACGTCTCAACCAGTTTTAGGTGAAGTCTATGAATTGTATCGCTCGATCAAAGAACAAGGATACGATACAGTGATCAGTATTCATTTGTCTGAAGGTATCTCTGGCTTTGTTCGTACATTAACGGCGATTAGAGAAGATATTCAAGGATTGAATGTAATTCCCTACGATTCAAAAATCACGAGTGTTCCGATGGGATATATGGTTGAAAAAGCCTTAGAGATGAGTGATCAAGGCGCAGCTTTAGCAGATGTATTAACAGCAATCGATAAAATTCGTGATACAACACATGCATACATCATCGTTGATGATTTAGACAACCTTGTTCGTGGAGGACGTTTAACCAACGGTGCAGCAATTATTGGTGGATTATTAAAAATCAAACCTATCTTAACGTTTGAAGATGGTAAAATTGTTTTATTTGAAAAGATTCGTTCATTAAAGAAAGCCTTGCAACGAACAGAAGATATTATTGAAGAACATCGTCAAGAAAGCGACGAGGAATTACGAATTTATGTGATACACGGAAATAATCCGGAGCTAGCACAACAAGAAGTCGAAAAATTAAGCAAAAAGTATCCGAATGCCACGATTGATGTTGGAACGTTTGGTCCAGTTATCGGGACACATTTAGGAGATAAGGCTATTGCTTTAGGTGTGGCGAAGTAATCATCAACTCACTAAGTTTCTTAGTGAGTTTTTGTTTGCAAAAAAACAAAGAATTTCGTATCCTTGCTTCATTAGTAGTTTAGTAAATTACTAAATTAGTAAAGGTGATCTATTAAATAAGTGAATACATGCTAAGGAGGAACTTATAATGAAGATTCCGACAAATTTAAAACATAAACCAGTATTTTTAGTGGAAGATTATGACAAAATCGATGGCCATCACGCTTGGAACAGTGATGCAAAAGGTTTGACCTTGGGTCTTGCCCAATGGAATGATCGAGGACAGGTGGATATATCAGGGAAAGTTTGGCGCCACACAGGAGAAAAGTGGTCGCGCCAATCAGAAGAATTACCAATCACGCGTATCCTTGATTTAGCGATTTTAGTTGCCCAATCGAGTATTTATCTCCAAGATGCTTACCGCTATGAAAAATTTTATGATCCAGAAAATCCGACTGTTGATATTATCGGTGTGCAAGGTGGCCGCATGACAGTAGAAGTAGATACAGAAAATCCTAAGATAGATGAAGATATTATTTTATTCAATGATACGATGAATAAAGACGGCGATCTGATTGCACAACGTTATCGCACATTGAAACGTCTGCTAGACGAGTTAGGATATTAGATAAAAGAGGTGACCGAGATGGAGAAACCTTTTGTAGTAACGAAAGGGCGCAGTTTTACTAGAGTAGAAGAGCAGATGATTTGGCAAAAGCCAACTAGCCATAAAACAAGCAAAGAGGAATTGCGAATTGCTGCTGAAATAAAAATGAATTGGCTAGATCCTGAAATGAAAGTAATGAATGTATTGTTGGAAGGCGATGCTGGATCTGGTAAAACACAATTAGCACGGGCGTTGTCAGCAGATTTGCAACTTCCGTATACAAAAGTCACTTGTTTTGCTGATATGGATAAAACGGATATTTTTGGAGCGTTGCTTCCGATCGTCAAAACAGATAATGAAGAAGATCATGAATTACTAGAAGCGATTTACCAAACCGATTCTTTACAGGCAGTTCTTGAAGTGATCGAAAGTCATTTTCAAATCGATGCCAATCAAGCCAAAGTTCGATTTCAACAATTGGTCGAACGGATTGATCAAGCAGATAACGTCACAACTGTAGAGTATAAGTTCTATCCTTCAGAAATCGTTCGTGCGATGCAAAAAGGCTATCTACTGGAAATCCAAGAGCCGACAGTTATTCGTGATGCGTCAGTCTTAGTGGCATTAAATTCAGCTTTGGAGCCAAACGGCTTGCTGAATATACCAACAGGGATCATTCGTCGCCATCCTGATTGTGTGGTTATTGTGACGACCAACCGAAATTATCAAGGGAATCGTCCCTTAAATGAATCTTTGCGTGATCGTATGCAACATGCAGAAAAAATGGATCTACCATCAATTGAAGTGATGATTGAACGAGCGATCGCTAAGACTAATTATGAAGATCATGATTATTTGGAGATTATGGCACAGATTATTCGCTTATTAGATGAAACAGCAAAGGCCAATGCAATTAAAGGTGTCGCTGGAATGCGTTCATATTTCTTTTGGGTTAATAGTTTAAAACAAGGCCAAGATCCACTAGAAACGATCTTCCCTAAAGTTTTATATAAACTAACTACAGACGAAAATGAATTAAAAATTTTACAAGACGCATTAGAAGAGAGCCGTTTATTAACGAAGCTGCAGCAAATAAAAAATCAGCAAAAAATACAACAAGGCCGAAAAATTAGCCAAGTAGAAGCTGATAAACGCAATATTTTTGAAGAATCTGAGCAAGCAACGTTAGTCAGTGAACTCGATCAAAATACAAGGGAACGAGCTTCAGAATTAGCTATTGAGGAACAAGTAGAGGAAACTGATAAAATCAAAAATATACCTCAAGCAGGTGCCAAGATCGATGAGGAAACAGAACGCGGCGAGGCTGAAGCTCAGAGTACATCTGCCTCGATAGATGAGCAAGAAAAAATAGGTTCAGCGATGTCGTTAGATGAAATGACTGAATTGGATAAAACCAAACGAAAAGAGTTGAATCGAGAAATTCGAGCGACCTTAAAAGAAACGATCCATGCAAAAGAAGGAACAATTTTGCATCGACCAAAAATCGATGCCTCAGCTATCGCAGAGGGGAAGAAATTAACACAGATCGTTCAACCTGAAGTAGCGGGGTTAAGTCGCGTCATCAATGATTTATTAGATAAAGAAGTCAGCACTGATTATGCTACTGGAAAATATTATGGTACGAAATTCAATCCAAGTCGTGTCGCCTATGGTGATTTAAGAAATTTTGATAAGAAAAATCCACCAAATGAACAACCTTCTTTAGCTCTAGCTGTCCGCGTCGATGAATCAGGTTCGATGTTGAAAGATGATCGGATTCAAAATGCAAAATTAGCGGCAGTAGCATTAAGTCTTTTTGCCGAACAAACAAACATTCCTTTAATGCTATATGGAGATTCAGCAGATCTTAGCCAGCGTGAGAAAACATCGATTTATTCATACAAAGAATTTGATGATGGGTATGATTTCATAGCCGCTAAAATAGCTACTATGAAACCACGGCAAAATAATCGAGATGGCGTACCATTAAAATTATTAGCTGAAAAATTAAGTCAACAAACTGCTGATACAAAAGTATTATTATCGATCAGCGATGGACAGCCAAAAGCATTGCCTGATTATACAGGAGTTAAGGCACAAAAAGATATTCAAGCGGTGCTTGATGACTACGAGCGCAAAGGAATTCTTTTTATTGCATGTGCGATCGGTGACGACAAAAATCAATTACGTTCTCTATATGGCGAAGGACACTTTGTGGACATTTCAGATATTTCAAAACTATCTGAGCAGTTATTACAATTAATTGCTCGTTTTGTTTAAATAAAATACAAAAAAAGCCAGGCTTTCAATAGCCTGGCTTTTTCTATCTAGTAGGTAGCACGAGGTCCGCCAATGTATTTAGGACGACTACGTAATGCAGTCACGTGTGCGGCTCCTAATTCTTTGATAGATGGACGAACAGGAACTTGCACGTATTTTACATGCATACCGATCGAAGTATCGCCAATATCGATTCCGGCTTGCGCAACGATATGTTCAACTTCAACAGGATCAGTAAATTGCTCAAAAGCGGCTACAGAACATGATCCGCCAGCATGAAGAGCCGGTTTGACTGCGACGATTTCCCAATCTTTTTTAGCAGCCAAATCACGTTCAACAACTACTGCACGATTGATGTGCTCACATCCTTGAACAGCTAAATATATTCCTCTAGGATCAAGAATTGATTTCAATGTGGCTATGACCCATTGACCGACTTCTTGACTAGAATTCTTGCCAATCGTTCCGCCAACGATTTCACTGGTTGTACAACCTAAGACAAACACATCTCCGCTTTTCAATTCAGCCGCTTTGAGCACATCTTCGACAATTGTCGTTAAGTTCTTTTGTAATACTTCTTTTTCCATTTTTATTACTTCTTTCTATGATTTATTTATATTGGGGATGACGAATAACTTTTTGTAATGCTTGAAATAGCGGGACAGTTACTGCGATTCCAAAAAGGTTTTGAATACAATTTCCTGGTAAGGAAGCCAGTCCGGCTGGCCAACCAAATAATAAAGCAGTTGCTAAGGCGTAGCCGATGATCATAAATAAACTTGCGCCGATAAAACCAATAGTGAGCCCCTTTTTATTTGGCATACGATTATACAAATAACCTAAAATGAAGCCTTGTAATCCATGGATCAGAATTGAAAAAATGGCCCATTCTGGATAACCAGAAATCAAGTCAATCAAACCGCCGCTCATAGCACCTACTAATAACCCGCCGCCAGGACCAAAAAGCAGGGCAGAAGTATATATACCAACCTCACACAATGTGACAAATCCTTTTGTTGCGGGGACAGGGATAATAAATAAAATCGATAAGCTAACAGTCAAAGCAACCATCATAGCTAGTTTGGTCATATCTTTTGTCTTCACGATGATTCCTCCATTCATACATTTTTACCGTACCACACATTGCCTTCGCCATTTTTTAATTCAATTCCATTTCGAATCGCTTGGTAAACAAATTCTTTACTTTTTTCAACGGAAAGTAGGAGTGAATCTCCTAGAACTAAATTAGATGCAATGGCTGAGGCAAAACTGCATCCAGCACCGTTGATTGTATTTGCAACTAATTTGGGCTTTGTAAAATATGTCATTTGATGACCGTCATAGAATAAATCTGTCGCAAGCTCACCAGAAAGGCGTTCGCCTCCTTTGATAGCGACAGCATTTGCTCCTAATTCAATTATTTTATGAGCCGCAAGTTCCATATCTTTTTTGTTGTGGATGGATTGTTGACTCAAAAGTTCAGCTTCTGTTAGATTTGGCGTAATGATCGTCGTAAAAGGAAACAGTTCAATTAATTTTTCTCGATAATCCTTACTATAAACGTTATTGGTCTCTTTAAAGGCCATGACAGGGTCTAAAACTGCTGGGCCATCAAACGACTTAATGAACGTTTCAACAAATGCTACCGATTCCAACTGATGGATTAAACCAATTTTTATTCCGTCTAGTGAAAGATTAGCTGAAATCGATTGAAGCTGATCATTAAATAAAGTGGGAGGAATATCATTGATTTCAAATTGATCATTTTTACATGTTGCAATACAGCTGATTGCAGTGACTCCAAATAATTGATGATTCTCAAAGGTTTTTAAATCAGATTGTAATCCACCACCAGCTAAAGTATCCGATCCAGCAATGGTCAAAATAGTTTTTGTCATAGCAAAACTCCTAATTATTTATCATAAAAAATAAATCTCTTACAACATAATGATAGTTACTATTATAATAGTCTTTTAAAAAAATCAAACAGCCAATTGGTTGTTTTTAAACTCATCCAATTAAAAGTAAAAAGATTTGTTTAAAGTGTAAAAATGGGTTAGCATATCATAAGAGAGGGGTTTTTAAGATGAAAATATTTATTGCCGGAGCAACTGGAAGAGTAGGCGAAGAATTGATTAAAGACCTGACAAAAAAGGGTCATTTCATTTACGCTGGTGCAAGAAGAGAGAATGAAATCACAGCAAATGAGCAGGTGATGCCAGTTCACTTAGATTTACATGCAACAGTAGATGAGATAGCAGAAAAATTATCTGATTCAGAAGTTGTGTATTTTGTTGCCGGATCTCGAGGCAAGGACCTGTTGCAAACAGACTTATATGGTGCTGTAAAATTAATGCAGGCTGCAGAAAAAAAAGGTATCAAACGCTATGTTCAATTAAGCTCATTGTTTGCTTTGCAACCAGAAAAATGGGGCGAATCATTAACTGAATATAATATTTCAAAATATTTTTCAGATAATTGGTTAGTGAATAATACAAAACTTGATTACACGATCTTACAACCGGGAAGTTTAAAAGAAACTCCTGGTAATGGAAAAGTAACGACTAATATAAAGAGACCATATGAAAACTCAATTGAAAACGTGGCATTAGTTTTAGCAGAAATAATAGAGCATGAGAACACGATTGGAAAAGTTATTCTAATGAGTGATGGGGACCAAACGGTTTCTGAAGCACTGAAAACAGTTTAATCAAACACGACTCAATTTTTAGTTGAGTCGTGTTTTTACCTTGATTCAGTAATCATGAAAAATATTAAATTATTTCTTAGTCTTTCGTTTCGCTTAATGATAAAATAGGAATGTCAAATAAGGTTTTCGTGATTAAGGAGTATGTCACATGCATTTTCAACTTGTCCATGATCTTAGAATCGTAGAGGGGGTTCAAATGATCAAAAAACGAAATATTGAAAAATATTATATAAAAGAGCGGCATTTTCTTAAAGAAGAAGCGCATAAAACAGCAGATAAAACATTCCCCGAATTTAAAGAAGCGCGGGATATTTATTTAGAACTCTTCGAGGAAACAAAACCAGCTTTCTCCGATCGTACAGAGCGTGAAAAAATACTAAAAGTGTATCAAGTATTTAGTGTGTTCGCCTTAGTTTGTTATATCATTTGGCTATTCAACCAGGGGTATTTACAAGGCTCTAGTGTCGCGAACAATTTCCTTTTGATTGCAGTGATCATTAATGTAGGTATATCTAGTTACTTCAATGAAAAAGTAACCGAGCAGATCCATAATAAAAAGACTCATGAGCTCTTTAAAAATAATCAACAATCTTTAGTTAAATTAGCAAGAGTGGAAGAAATCAAACGCAATATATTTCGAGCAGAACATAGAGGTATATCTCTGGTAGAAGAACGGCGTAAAGGTGAAAATAAAGAACCCGAAAAAAGTGTAAGGATACAATTTCAAGAATTGGCAAAAAAAATAAAGAATAGAAACAAAAAATAGCGGATATACTTGGATTTTTTTCAAGTAATCAGCTATTTTCTATTTAACGAACAAAAAGAATATTAATATCGCATTTAAAATATTTTTAAAAAAATAAAATTGTCTCTAGGAGGTACTCTCATTAATCATTTATTCGCATTACGAAAACTGAAGTCTACAGATCGTACATTTTTAAAAACTATTCTACAAAATAAACAATTAATGCTTTTAGGCTGGGGCAAAACCTATACCGACATTGAAGTCGCTCAATGGTTTCAACGAATTCAAGCAGAATATATCAGCAATGGTTATAGTTACTATATAGTTGAAAAAATAGATTCAAACCAGCTTATAGGCATTGCGAGACTATTGAAAACAACGATTAATAAGCAAGAATACACAGAAATCGCTTACATAGTGAAAGAAGAATTCCAAAAACATGGTTACGCAACATTGATCAGCAAACAACTTATTGAACTAGCATTTAACAAATTTCAATTAACTCAAGTAATTGCTCAAAGTAATGTAGAAAATTTTGCATCTCAAAAAGTTATAAAAAATATTGGTATGACTTATGATTTTTCATATTTACGGCTACAAAATAATCGAGCCTGTGAATACCAAGTGTATTCAATTAAGGCTAATTCAAAGATTGAATGAATTTTATTCAAAATTTATTAGCTAAAAACAATTAAGCCCAAGTAAAAAAAGTTAGATAAAAAAAACGATTTAATGCAAAAAAAGCTATTAAAGTAATCAATGTAGTGCTAAATAGGCAAAAATAGTTAAGAAGAACTGTAAAGTGAGCTAAGCTAAATATAGCTATTCATTGGTACTGGATTCCATTAATCTACTCTCGGATACCAGAATAAAGTGCAACATCCAGCAATTCTCTGTTGGGTGTTTTTGTTATGTACCAGGGGTTAACATTGACGAATAAGCTATTTTAAGCTAACATATAAATGTGCTTACACTAGCTTAAAAGGAGGCATGTTTATGATTCAAAAGAAACGGCTTGAGTTAATTTTAGAGGAATTGAAGACGCGCGGAACTCTTAGTTTGAAGGAAATTGTTACCTTAACAGGTTCTTCAAGAGATACAGC
>NZ_BAAFRV010000005.1:0-186101 GCF_045862035.1 Enterococcus hailinensis
GATTCAGCTCAACAATCATCTGTTTGAAATTTTCTTCGTATCGGGTCATAAAATCCATCCTCTCGTAGATAAGTTTAATTTATTTCTGTCTCTACGAAAAGTTGTCTAAGATTTGATACTAACACCATATATAGAAACGAATATTAATGTTGAGAATAAGTATAAGTAGAGAACAAAAGACTCAAGATGGTTTTATTCATCTCGAGTCTTTTTGTATTGATAAATATTATGTTTTTAAGATAAAAGCAAACTAAAATTCTTTTTTCATATGGATATGATCGATACCGGCATCTTGAAAAATTTCGCCATAGGCGTTGTAGCCTAGTTTTTGATAAAATTTTTCTGCGCTCAGCTGTGCGCCAAGTTCGATTGTTTTAAACTGATGTTGCTTAGCAAAAAGCTCGGCTTCTTCCACGATTGCGGCGCCTAAATTTTGACCGCGATAAGCTTTAAGAACAGCCATCCGTTGGAGCTTGAATGTTTTTTCATCTAAAGGCAATAGACGAACGGTCGCTGCCGCTTGTTTGTCATCGGTATATAAAACAAAGTGGACAGCATAAGCTTCGTTGCCATCGATTTCTAGATTTGATGGAACACCTTGTTCTTGAACAAAAACTTTTTGCCGAATCCGAACAGCATCGAGATAGATTTCGCTCATCGTATCTTTAGTGATTAAAATTTTCATAATGACACCTTCCTAAAGGGGATTTTTCTTCACATGATGTATACTATAAACTAAATTGAAAAAAAGGAGTAGATGAATGTTTGAAAAAATAAAAAATTCAAAATTAATGTTTTGGTCGATTGAAATATTGATCATTGCGACGTTTATCCTAGTTTCGTCAAAAATTGATTTTGTTTTTAAACCCATTGGCACATTTTTTACCACACTATTTGCACCAATCTTGATTGCTGGATTTTTGTATTATCTATTGAATCCATTAGTGAATTTATTAATGAAGTTTGGGATGAAACGCCTGTTGGCAATTGCTCTCATTTTTATCTTATTGATCGGTATCATCATTTTGATTTTCATGAGTATCATTCCTAATCTAGTAGAACAGCTTGTTTCACTAGCAAAAAATATTCCAGGCTTCATTGATAATATGCAAACGTGGTTGCAAGAAACAGCAGATAAAGCGACACATTTTCCATTGTTCAAAGAATTAGACGTTGATAAATATATCAATAATCTAGATGTTTCAGCTGGTGATTTGTTACAACAATTTTTAGGTGGGCTAACCAATGGGTTAGGTTCATTTATTGGGAAAATTACGACAGTCGTTTTATTATTGATTACCGTGCCGTTTATTCTCTTCTATATGCTAAAAGATGGAGATAAATTGGTTCCAAATATTGAGCGTGTCTTTCCTGAAAGACAACGAGGCAATATCAATGATTTATTGAAACAATTGAATAAAACGTTGTCTGACTATATCAGCGGACAAGCGATCGAATGTTTGTTTGTCGGTACATTCACCTTTTTAGGCTATTTATTGATCGGTGTGGAATATGCTTTTCTATTCGGCGTGATTGCTGGATTAACTAATTTGATTCCTTATTTAGGGCCCTATCTAGGTTTGGCACCGGCACTGATTTACACGTTCTTTGATTCACCAACACGAGCGTTGTTATGTATTTTAGTTGTTTTGGTTGTTCAACAAGTTGATGGCAATGTGATCTACCCAAATGTGATCGGAAAATCTTTAAATATCCATCCATTGACGATCATTTTAATTTTATTAGTTGCTGGAAATTTAGCGGGTATCTTAGGCGTCTTTTTAGGTGTTCCAGTATATGCAATTTTACGTACGATCGTGATTTTTATTATTAAAATTTTCAAACAAAGTAAGCAAGAAGAACGGGAACAAGAATTTCTTAGTTAAGTACGGACTATTTTCTATAATTGTTTAAAAGATTGCAATAGAACAACTGATGTGATAGGATTTTACTGTGGCCTTTGTGCCACTTTTTTTACACTTTAAATTAAGGAGCGAATGCAATTATGAATGCTGACCCCGATAGTCAGTCGTTATTACTCCAATCAGGTTTATTGGTAGTTTTAACGTTAATCAACGGATTTTTAGCTGCGGCTGAAATTGCGGTGGTGTCGGTCAATAAAAACCGAGTAGAACAAAAAGCAGAAGAAGGTAATCTTAAATCTAAAAAATTATTAGCGGTTCTTCAAAATCCCAATAATTTTTTATCAACGATCCAAGTAGGGATTACGTTAGTCAATATTTTATCAGGAGCTTCGTTAGCAGATAGTTTATCTGCCCAATTGGCGCCATTGCTAGGTGGGAGCGCAGCTGCTAAGACGATCTCAACTGTGATTGTAATGCTTTTGTTGACCTATGTTTCGATTGTATTTGGTGAATTATATCCAAAACGAATTGCTATGACCAAAACCGAAGAAGTAGCACAATTTACTTCAGGTGTGGTTAGAACTTTAGGAATCATCACGAAACCCTTTGTTTGGTTGTTAACGGCTTCGACCAATCTTTTAGCCAGATTGACACCAATGACATTTGACGACGAAGATACAAAAATGACTCGTGATGAAATGCGCTATATGTTGGAAAATGAAGGCGTATTGGACAATGATGAAATCGAGATGCTGCAAGGTGTGTTTTCTTTAGACACGAAGGTAGCACGTGAAGTAATGGTTCCTCGGACTGATTCATTCATGATCGATATCAATGATTCTGTCTTAGAAAATATTGATGAAATCTTAAGTGAAAGCTATTCAAGAATTCCAGTTTATGATGAAGATAAAGATAAAATTGTTGGGATTTTGCATACAAAAACATTGTTAAAGGCCGCTCGTCAGTTTGGCTTTGAAAATGTAAACTTGCAAAAAATCTTACAAGAACCATTGTTTGTTCCTGAGACGATTTTTATTGATGATCTATTATATGAATTGAAAAAAACGCAAAACCAAATGTCGATTTTGCTGGACGAGTATGGCGGTATGGTCGGTTTGGTTACATTAGAAGATTTATTAGAAGAAATTGTCGGCGAAATCGATGATGAATCTGATGAGATCGAAAAGTTATATGAAAAAGTCGGTGAGAATGAATTTTTGATCAATGGTAAAATGTTGATTGATGAATTCAATGAAGAATTTGAAACGAGTCTTCATATGAGTGATGTTGATACAATGGCTGGTTATTTGATCACGGCATTAGGAACGATCCCTGATGAAGGCGAAAAGCTATCTTTTGATGTTGATAATATCACTTTGATTTCAGAAGAGATGGAAGGTTCTCGTGTCTTAATGATTCGTGCTATTTTCCACCCTGACGATGCTGAAATGGCGGAACCAGAAGAAGAACGCCGTTTGTTTACCAAAGAATTTGAAGACGATGAACCCCGTCGTTAATAAGCTTAAAAGAAAACATTCTGCTTTAGCAGGATGTTTTCTTTTATCTAACCTAAAAAGTGCTAAAGACTCTATCAGAAAATTGATTCAACTTTCCAACAGAGAGTGTTCCATGATATACTGATTGGGTTGAAATTTTATGATATTAGATATAGATGAATGGAGCAAGAAAATGAACAATCCTAATTTAAAACAACAAGTGGACAGTCGTCGTACCTTTGCTATTATTTCCCATCCGGATGCTGGTAAAACTACGATTACTGAACAACTTTTACTATTCGGTGGAGCGATTCGCCAAGCTGGTACGGTTAAAGGTAAAAAAACCGGTAACTTTGCCAAGTCTGACTGGATGGATATTGAAAAGCAACGTGGAATCTCTGTTACCAGCTCAGTGATGCAATTTGATTTTGATGATAAACGAGTTAATATTTTGGATACTCCTGGACATGAGGACTTCTCTGAAGATACGTATCGAACCTTGATGGCAGTGGATAGTGCAGTAATGGTTATCGATAGTGCAAAAGGGATTGAAGCACAAACGAAAAAGCTTTTCCAAGTTGTAAAGCGTCGAGGAATCCCGATTTTTACTTTTATCAATAAACTAGACCGTGATGGTCGTGAACCGCTAGAATTGTTAGAAGAATTGGAAGAACTATTAGCGATTGAATCTTATCCAATGAATTGGCCAATTGGAATGGGTAAGGGTTTAGAAGGGATTTATGATATCTATAATGAACGGATTGAATTTTACCGTCCAGAACAATATGAAGGCGAGCGCTATGTTAAATTAACAAATGGAGAAATCGCAGGCGATCATCCATTAAAAGAAAAATCAATTTATGAAGATGTGCTTGGCGAAGTAGAATTGGTCCGCGAAGCAGGCGATCAATTTGATTTAGAAAAAATCAGCCGTGGCGATCAAACACCGGTTTTCTTTGGTTCAGCTTTGACTAACTTTGGAGTAGAAACATTCTTAGAATCATTTGTTGATTTAGCACCAAAACCACATGCTCATAAAACAATTGACGAAGAAGCTGTTTCACCTTATGAAGAAGAATTTTCTGGTTTTGTCTTCAAGATCCAAGCCAACATGAATCCGAATCATCGCGATCGAATCGCGTTTGTTCGAGTATGTTCAGGTACTTTTGAACGTGGAATGGATGTTACTTTAGGACGTACCGGCAAGAAAATGAAATTGAGCAATGTCACACAATTCATGGCCGATGCCCGTGAAAATGTTGAAGAGGCTGTCGCCGGCGATATTATTGGGGTTTATGATACAGGGAATTATCAAATCGGTGATACTTTATATGAAGGAAAATTGAAAGTCGCATATGAAGAATTACCATCATTCACACCAGAACTATTTATGAAAGTTACTGCTAAAAATGTAATGAAACAAAAATCATTCCATAAAGGTATCTATCAATTGGTTCAAGAAGGCGCGATTCAATTATATAAAACATATTTGACAGATGAATATATCATCGGTGCCGTCGGTCAATTGCAATTTGAAGTCTTCCAATACCGGATGTTGAATGAATACAATGCCGAAGTAGTGATGACACCAATGGGCAATAAAATCGCTCGTTGGATCAATCCAGAACAATTAGACGAACGCATGAGCTCAAGCCGAAATATTTTGGCTAAGGACCGTTTTGATCAACCATTGTTCTTATTTGAAAATCAATTTGCGATGCGTTGGTTTGCAGATAAATATCCAGAAGTAGAACTAAAAAGTTTGATGTAAATAACTATAAGAAGGTAGCCTTAATGCAGAAGAAAAAAAATAGTGTAACAGCATATTTGAAAAAAATATTAGATCAACCTAGTAAAGTATTTTTAATTACTGTGGTGTTCAGTTTAACTATTTTACGTTTGGTTCTTAGTGCTAAGGCGCCTTATTTTGTTAATATGTATGCTGGATATGACGATCAATTATTTGTGCGGTATAGTAAAAGTATACTGTCAGGTAATTGGTTAGGAGGCTACTCAACAACGACCCTATCAAAAGGAATTTCTTATGCTCTCTTTATGGTTTGGGCCAATAAACTTCATATTTCATATGGAGTTTTTTTAGGTCTATTCAATATCTTAGCGAGTAGTGTGTCTGCTTTTGCTTTAAAGCCGTTGATAAGAAATCGGTGGATATTAGTATTTATCTATACTTTCTTCTTGTTTTCACCAGTTGGTTTTACAAGTGAATATAGCACTAGAATTTATCGTAATCCATTAGTTATACCTGCTGTTTGTTTAGTTATAGGATGTTTAGTAGGTCTGTATTTTAGACGAGACACACGCGTAAAAATATTTGCTTGTTGGAGTACTGGGTTGGCATTTTCATTTCCATTTTTTTGGTATATCAGAGAAGATTCTTTGTGGATTCTGCCATTCGTTTTTGTCGGTTTACTAATTATTGCTGGAGCTGTATTCTTTGATACGATAAAATCCTTTAGGTTAAAAGAATGGCAATCTTTTTTTAGCAATCTGGTACTTACAAAGCAAAAAGTGATCAAATTATTTCTATGTTTACTGCCCTTTATATTTTTATTTACTACCACTAAAATATTGCAAAGTTTAAACAATCAGTATTACGGTGTTTCAATAGTTAATGATCGCACTGGTGGATCTTTTAAGGATGTTTCAAAGCAATTGATTCGTATGGATGATGGTACAAATTTAAATCAAACAAATGCAACGATTTGGGTCTCAAAAGAAGCTTTGAAAAAAGCTGAGAAAGTATCACCTACGTTGAAATCAATTTCAAAAAATATTGATTGGATTTACAATGGCAGCCCTTGGTCAGGTGGAGAAGAAATCGCAGGAGATATTATCTTTTGGGCGTTAAGAGATGCAGCCGCTCAAGCAGGTTACTATAAAAATGCAAAAAAAACAGAAGTCTTTTGGCAAAAAGTAAATACTGAGTTATCTGAGGCTTATGCCAATGGTAAATTGGAAAAGAAAAAAGAAATCTATTTAAATGCTACTGGTGATGGTAAAGTTTTAAAAGATTTACCTTTAATTGGAGAATTTATGCGTACAGGTCTAGCATATAATTTACTTTATGAGGATTACAGTCAAGGTTCTGATCAAACGTTAGGTCTTAAAAAAGATATTGCTGAGGCTGAGGAAATATTGAAATACTCTTTCGATAATAACTGGCGTGACGTAAATGAACAAAATAAAGCACCAATAAAAGTAACATTGACTGCTAAGCTATCTAATACAATTATTCGCTTGTACCAAAAATTATTACCTGTTTGGTTAATAATAAATGTTTTAGGGATAGGGATTATTTTAGCAGGTAGCCTTTTTTCCAAATCCCAATTGATTACATTTAGAGGATTACTATTACTAATTGTTGGTTTGACGCTGACGTATTTGATTTTCTTAATTGGTGTTTCTTGGTTCTGTTCTTGGGCCCCAGATCGTAAGGAACTTTTCATGATGACTTATACAGGTGCAGGAGTTCCAGTGATCCAATGGATTGAAATACTCTCATTTACAGGTTTATTACAGTTACCAATCCTAGCTAAAAAAATGAAAAAATAGCTGAGGCTTTTGCCTCAGCTATTTTTTTACGATAGACATTTCAATTAGTCCAGGGGATTCTAAATAAGAGATATGTTCAAAATCATATGTTCCATCATTTAATTTGCGTTGAAAGTATTTATGTACGAAATCGATTTCATTTGGCAAAATGTTTCGATTGTCATTTTTGATAACAATTTCGGCATGTTTAGTCGCATCAGTATAAATCACCGTCGTATTTCCAATCGTGTATACTTTGATCATGTTGGCATCCGTATTGTTTAGTTGATTATAAACCATTTTAGAATGGCTATTGGTCACATTGATTAATTTCATAGCGAAACACCTTCCTTCAAAAAATTATTTGTATAGTAATTATATAAAAGAAAACGAGAAAAAAGAAAAATTTTGCTCATAAAAGAAGTTTGAACCAAATAATTTATAAAAAAGGTTCCCATAATTTTGGGAACCTTTCTCTTTATTCTTTGTTTTCTTTTGCTAAGCGTTCTGGTTTAGAAGTAATGATGATGTGATCTTCCTTGTCTAATTTAGCTTTAAGATCAGTGATTGTTGGATGATCTAGATAAAATTCAGCAATACCATCTTCAATATTTTCTTGGATCGTACGGCGAAGTGGTCGGGCTCCCATTGCTGGATCGTAACCCAAATCGACCAATTTTTCTTTAACATTTTCGGGAACATCAATGTGTAATTTTTGAGCTGCCAACATTTCGTTGACATCATCTAACATTAACGAAACAATATTCATCAAATTATCTTTCGACAATGCACTAAATTCAACGATTGCATCAAAACGATTCAAGAATTCAGGCGCGAAAAAGTCTTTTAATTGGCCTAAAACAGAGCGAGTTACACCGTCTCGAGCAGCGCCAAAGCCGACATTTGCTTCAATTTTTCCAGTACCGGCATTGCTAGTCATAATAATAATTGTATCTTTAAAGCTGACTGTTCGACCTTGGGAGTCCGTCAAACGGCCATCATCAAGAATTTGTAAAAACATGTGCAATACATCAGGATGAGCTTTTTCGATTTCATCTAATAAAATCAAGCTATATGGATGACGACGAACTTGTTCAGTTAATTGACCAGCTTCTTCATAACCCACATAGCCTGGAGGCGAACCGATCAATTTAGAAACACTATGTTTTTCCATATATTCACTCATATCAAAACGAATCATAGAGTCGCTTGAGCCGAATAATTCTTCTGCTAATTGACGTGCTAATTCTGTTTTACCGACCCCTGTAGGTCCAACAAATAAGAATGATCCAATCGGACGGTTTTTCTTATTTAATCCTACACGATTTCGGCGAATAGATTTGGCTACTTTATCGACTGCTTCATCTTGACCAATCACATGTTGTTTCAAATCAACAGCAAGATTTTTCAATTGTGTCTGTTCTTTTTCTTTCAGTTCACCGACAGGGATACCTGTGCGTTTTTCAACGATTTGCTCCATGTCTTTTTCAGTGATGATAGGCGTTTCTTCATCAGTGATTTGACGATCTTTCATTTTTTGTAATTTGTTGATTTGGTCGCGATAATATGCTGCCTTTTCAAAATCTTCCTCTTGTGAGGCTTGAGATTTTTGTTGTTCTGCTTCAGCTAATTTTTTATCGATTGTTTTAGGATCAACGATTTGGATTGTTAAGTTTTTCTTTGAACCAGTTTCATCTAATAAATCGATTGCTTTATCCGGTAGGAAGCGATCTTGGATGTAGCGGTTTGAAAGCTCAGCAGCTGAACGAATTGCTTCATCTGTGTATTTTACATGATGATAATCTTCATAACGAGGTTGTAAACCTTTTAAGATTGCGATCGTTTCTTGGACAGAAGGTTCTTCAACGCGCACGGGTTGCATCCGACGTTCTAACGCCGCATCTTTTTCAATGATTCGATACTCATTTAAGGTAGTAGCACCGACCATTTGCAATTCGCCGCGTGCTAATGCAGGTTTTAAAATATTCCCTGCATCCATGTTTCCATCGCCAGCAGAACCAGCCCCAACAATTTCATGGACTTCATCAATAAACAAAATAATATTTTCTGCTTGACGAATTTCTTCGATCAATTTTTGCATTCGTTCTTCAAATTGACCACGGATCCCAGTACCCTGAACAAGCGAAGCAACATCTAAACGAATGACTTCTTTATCCATTAATTTTTGTGGAACATCGCCATCGACGATTTTTTGCGCTAATCCTTCAACAACTGCTGTCTTACCAACACCAGGTTCTCCGATTAAAACAGGGTTGTTTTTTGTTCGACGATTCAAAATTTCGATTACCCGTTGGATCTCATCGTCACGTCCAACAACAGGATCAATATTTCCTTCACGAGCAAGCCCAGTAATATTGATACCATATTCATCTAATAATCCACCGTTTCCACGAGGGGGTTGATTATTTCCATTTCCACCACCGAATTGAGTTGGTGGAGTTTGATCTGCTGCGCCTTGTCGTTGTTGCATTTGTTGCGACATTGAGCGGAACAAATCATCTAAACTTCCGAAACCAAAAGGATCATTTCCAGCCATTTGCGGTGCACCTCCAGCTTGATTCTTCAATTTTTGATAGCAGTTTTGACAATAATCTAACTGCTTTCGTTGTCCATTAACATTTGCGTATAAATGAATCGTTGCTTCATTTTCATGGCAATTTTGGCAAAGCATTCGTTTCACCCTTTCAATAGTTGATTATTTCTTCCATTGTACATCGAGTAGGCGTTTCACGTAAAAAGAAACGCTAGTCAGTTTTTTGACTATCACTGACCTATAGATAATTATAGCGAGATTTTTGATAAATGCAAACAGTTTGTCTTAGTTTTTAGCACTTGTTAATAGAGAGTGCTAAAAATAATTATCTGATTTTTTCTATTTTTTTATGTTATGGAAAAAAAATGAAAACCAGATAAATCAATAACTAAGTGATTCAGTCTAGATATTTTAAGAAAGGGGATTCAACAAGCGACGAATATTCGTCTAAAATTGTTGTATCTAGCGTAAAAAAATGGTAATCTTAGGAAATGAAGGGCGCAAAATAATGTCGATTATTATTCTGACCCCTAACATAAAAAAACAACTTTTTATAAAGGAGAACGGTCAATATGGAAAAAAAAGATTTTCACGTAGTAGCAGAAACGGGGATTCATGCACGTCCCGCAACTTTATTAGTGCAAGCTGCAAGCAAATTTAACTCTGATATCAACTTAGAGTATAAAGGAAAATCAGTTAACCTAAAATCAATCATGGGCGTTATGTCTTTAGGTGTTGGCCAAGGATCTGACGTTGTTATCTCTGCTGAAGGTGCTGACGAAAAAGAAGCTATCGAAGCTATCGAAGAAACAATGAAAAAGGAAGGATTATCTGAATAATGGTTGAATTACTAAAAGGTATTGCCGCTAGTGACGGAGTTGCCGTTGCTAAAGCTTATCTGCTAGTACAACCGGATTTATCTTTCAAGAAAAACAATGTAGAAGATACGGCTGCCGAAGAAAAGCGTCTTGACGACGCTTTGGCGGCTTCTTCTGCTGAATTAGAAAAAATTCGGGATAAAGCAGCAAAAAGTTTAGGCGAAGCAGAAGCACAAGTTTTTGATGCTCATTTAATGGTTCTTTCAGATCCAGAAATGATTGGTCAAATCAAACAACATATTAATGATAATAAAGTGAATGCTGAAAGCGCACTTAAAGAAGTTACAGACATGTACATCGGTATGTTCGAGGCGATGGATGATAACGCTTATATGCAAGAACGCGCTGCGGATATCCGCGACGTGACCAAACGTGTATTAGCACATCTATTAGGTGTTTCATTACCTGATCCATCAATGATCGACGAAGAAGTTATCGTTGTAGCACATGACTTGACTCCAAGTGACACAGCACAATTAGATAAAAACTTTGTAAAAGCATTTGTAACCGATATCGGTGGACGTACGTCTC
This sequence comes from Enterococcus hailinensis, assembly GCF_045862035.1. NCBI lineage: Bacteria > Bacillati > Bacillota > Bacilli > Lactobacillales > Enterococcaceae > Enterococcus > Enterococcus hailinensis. The sequence continues at coordinate 10,877 of NZ_BAAFRV010000005.1, forward strand.
ACTCAGCAATCATGGCTCGTTCATTAGAAATCCCTGCAATCGTTGGTACGAAAGAAATCACTTCTAAAGTTAAAGAAGGCGATGTATTAGCAGTTAACGGAATTATCGGTGAAACGATCGTTAACCCAACTGATGATCAAGCGGCTGAATACAAAAAAGCCGGCGAAGCTTACGCTACACAAAAAGCAGAATGGGATAAATTGAAAGATGCTGAAACAGTTACGGCTGATGGCAAGCATTTTGAATTAGCTGCAAACATTGGTACACCGAAAGATTTAGAAGGTGTTCATAACAATGGCGCGGAAGCAATCGGTTTATACCGTACTGAATTCTTATACATGGATTCACCAGATTTCCCTACAGAAGACGATCAATATGAAGCTTATAAAGCTGTATTGGAAGGCATGGATGGCAAACCAGTTGTTGTTCGTACGATGGATATCGGTGGAGACAAAGAATTACCATACTTAACATTACCTCATGAAATGAATCCTTTCTTAGGTTACCGTGCATTACGTATCAGCCTATCTGAATTAGGTGACGACATGTTCCGTACACAGTTACGTGCTTTGTTGCGTGCTTCTGTTCACGGAAACTTACGTATCATGTTCCCAATGGTAGCCACATTGAAAGAATTCCGTTCAGCTAAACAATTATTTAATGAAGAAAAAGAAAAATTAGTCAAAGAAGGCGTAGAAGTTTCAGATACGATCCAAGTCGGAATCATGATCGAAATTCCTGCAGCAGCAGTATTAGCTGATAAATTTGCTAAAGAAGTCGATTTCTTCAGTATTGGAACAAATGATTTGATCCAATACACAATGGCAGCTGACCGTATGAATGAACGCGTTTCTTATCTTTACCAACCATACAACCCATCAATCTTACGTTTGATTAAAAACGTAATCGATGCCGCTCACGCTGAAGGCAAATGGGCTGGTATGTGTGGCGAAATGGCCGGCGATCAAACAGCGGTTCCATTATTAATGGGTATGGGATTAGATGAGTTCTCTATGAGTGCAACATCTGTTCTTAGAACACGTAGTTTGATGAAACGTCTAACAACGACTAAAATGGCTGAATTAGCTGACAAAGCGTTGAAAGAATGCGACACAATGGAAGAAGTACAAGAATTAGTTGCAGAATATGTAAAATAATTCTTTTTAGACCGTGGCTTGATAGCCACGGTTTTTTTGTTTTTAATTAAATTAATATCATTCGGTATGTTAAACTCATACTATAGATGGAGAAATTAAGCAGATGCTTGTGATATAATTGACTTGTTTTTGAGGAGGCGTAGTGCAGTATGAAAGTTTTACTTTATTTCGAAGGACAAAATGTTATTGGAAAGTCCGGCATTGGGAGAGCTCTTAGTCATCAAAAAAGAGCGTTAGCATCGGTAGGGATCGACTACACCTTAGATCCTAAGTCGACTGACTATGATATCTTACATATAAATACTTATGGGCCAAAAAGTTTATTACTGGTTAATAAAGCTAAAAGGATGGGTAAGAAGGTTATTTATCATGCTCATTCTACAGAAGAAGATTTTCGCAATTCTTTTATCGGTTCGAATCAATTAGCTCCATTAGTAAAAAAATGGTTAGTAAGTCTGTATCAGCAAGCTGACCATTTGATTACACCGACTCCTTATTCGAAAAAATTGCTGCGCAATTACGGATTGAAACAACCAATTGCTGCAATCTCAAACGGCATCGATTTGAAGCGATATTATCCTGATGAACGAAAAGAAACAGCTTTTCGAAAATATTTTGGTTTGTCAAAAACACAAAAAGTAATTATTTGTGTAGGATTGTTTTTCGAACGAAAAGGGATTCTGGATTTTGTAGAAATTGCTAAAAAATTGCCGGAATATATATTTATTTGGTTTGGCGATGTACCGATGGCTTCGATACCAGCTAATATTCGCAAAATTGTAAAAAAGGATCATCCTGATAATGTTATATTCCCAGGGTATATCGATGGAGACTTAATAGAAGGGGCTTATTCAGGAGCAGATTTATTCTTTTTCCCGTCTTATGAAGAGACAGAAGGAATCGTTGTACTTGAAGCTTTAGCTAGTCAGCAACAAGTATTATTGAGGAATATCCCGGTTTATGAAGGATGGATGGCAGATCGGAAAAACTGCTATATGGCGGAAGACAATCAAACATTTAGCGAATTGATCCGCGAGTTAGTCAATCATCGATTACCGAATCTTTCAATGGAAGGTTTTCGAACAGCTCAATCGAAAAGTATCAATCAAATTGGTAAAGAGTTAGAATCGGTCTACCAAGCGGTATTGGATGTCCCTTATGACCATCAAATGTACGCAAAAGTTGTAAAATAGTTCGGAGGAATAAACGTGCGAATCGGTTTTTTTACAGACACTTATTTCCCCCAAGTCAGCGGGGTATCCACATCAATCAAAACATTAAAAAATCAGTTGGAGTCAAGAGGTCATGAAGTTTATATATTTACTACGACTGATCCAGAAGCAGACGAATTCGAAAAAGATATCGTTCGGATGCCGAGTGTACCGTTTGTATCTTTTAAAGATCGTAGAATCGTCGTTCGTGGTCTATTTTTTGCCTATCAGATCGCAAAAGAATTAGAATTGGATATCATCCATACTCATACAGAGTTTGGCTCGGGATTTTTAGGAAAACTAGTGGCGAATCGCCTGAAAATTCCCGTAGTGCACACGTACCATACGATGTATGAAGATTATCTTCACTATATTGCAAATGGAAAAGTCGTCCGTCCGACTCACGTCAAACATTTTATCAAGATGTTTGTTAATCACTCATCTGGTGTGATTTGTCCCAGTAAGCGAGTAGTAGATACGATGAAGCGGTATGAAGTCGATGTTCCGATGCGAATCATTCCTACGGGGATCGAAGTCAACGGTTTTGTCCGCCCAGATATTACAAAAGAGGATACTGAGAAGTTACGGGAACGTTTAGGGATCCACGCAGATCAATTGATGATTTTATCCTTAAGTCGAATTTCTTATGAAAAGAATATTCAAGTGATCATCAAACAATTTCCAGAAGTCTTGATGAATCTTCCCAATGCACGCTTAGTGATCGTCGGTAAAGGACCCTACTGCGAAGAATTGAAAGCCATGTCGCATGAATTAGGCATCGATGAATATGTTCAATTTGCTGGAGAAGTGCCTCATGATGAAGTCACTTGTTATTATCACTCAGCAGATTATTTCGTAAGTGCTTCTACGTCAGAAACACAAGGGCTCACTTACGCTGAGGCAATTGCTTCAGGGACACAATGTGTTGTAGAAGGAAATGATTACTTGAATGAACTCTTCGATGATGATTCTCTAGGTGTTACTTTCGAAAAAGATGAAGATTTCAGTGAAACATTAGTTGATTATATCCATCAACAAATTTTGTTGGATTCCGAAGTCCAAAAAGCAAAATTACTTGAAATTTCGGCAGATCGTTTTGGTGAAGATGTCTTGGATTTCTATCAAGAATTGATTGGAAGCTACGTTAAAGCACCTTCATCGGAAAAATTACCTAAAAGAACCGTTCGCAAAGTAAGAGTGCGGATCAATTCTTTGAAAAACAGCGAGGATAAATAAAGCTGAAATCCATCTCTTCATGTATACTGGAGATGGATTATTTTTTATTTTGGAGGTTAGTAGAATGAAGATAGGATTTATCGGAACCGGTGTCATGGGAAAATCGATCGTTAAACACTTTTTAGCTGCAAAACATCAAGTATCTGTTTATAATCGCACTAAAAGCAAGACCGACGAATTAGTAGAACAAGGAGCGGTATGGCAAGATACACCTGCTAAAGTGGCATCTGCCAGTGAAATTATTTTTTCAATGGTTGGTTATCCTAGTGATGTAGAAGAAATTTTTTATGGAGCTGAAGGAATTTTCTCTGTTGATGTAACAAAGAAAATATTGATTGACTTGACGACCTCAACCCCAACGTTAGCCCAAAGAATTGATCAAACAGCTAAAGAAAAGGGCGCTGAAGCTTTGGATGCTCCGGTTTCTGGAGGTGATTTAGGTGCTAAAAATGGAACGTTAACGATCATGGTCGGTGGTGATCAAACAACGTATGATAAAGTAGTCCCGTTGTTTGAAATCATGGGAAAAAGTTATTCACTGCAGGGTGCTGCTGGTGCGGGACAACATACAAAAATGGCAAATCAAATTATGATTGCCGGCGCAATGACTGGTATGACAGAGATGCTAGTGTATGCGAAAGCAGCAAAATTAAATATACCTAAAGTATTAGAGACTTTAGGCGGTGGAGCAGCACAAAACTGGTCGATGGATAATTATGCTCCTCGTATTTTAAAAGAGGATTATACACCAGGATTTTTCGTTAAACACTTTATCAAAGACTTGAAAATAGCGTTAGACGAAGCAGAAAAGCTGCAGCTGGATCTACCTGCAACAAAACTTGCAACGGAACTTTATGAACGTTTAGCAGCTGAAGGATTTGAAAATGACGGGACTCAAGCGTTGATCAAATTGTGGTGGGCGTAAACTTAAGTTAGATTTAGCAAAAAATTCATAAATTAATTGATGAAAATCAATGCAAGTGACGGTCTTATTTGATACAATAAGACAGAATTGAGAAGAAGGGGGGCATCTAGATGAAACACTCACAATTAGTTGCCATTATTAAACGCTTAGAAGCAATGACTGAATCAACTGATAATGAAGTACAATTACGTCGCTTTGAAAAAGAAGGCGTTGAAAAATGTACTGTAACTTATGATAATACAACAGAAACATTCGAGCTTACTGAAAGCGACAGCAAACAATCATATCAATTTGACAATATTGATATCGTTGCAATGGAAATTTATGATTTGATTCAATAAAACGGGTTTTCCCGTTTTATTTTTTTTTTGCCTTTAGTTAAGGGGTTACATGCAATTTTAATGAAAATTTAATGAGAATTGACTATTTTTTTTTCAAATGGTTAGTTTTTCTTTTGAACTTATCTCTTTTTAGGAACAGAATATCCTATGGAGGGATAATATGTTAGATAAAGAAGTATACAATCAATTATTTAAACCATCGTTTTCTCAAAAAACGCAAGTAACTTTTTGGGATGGCTCTGTTAAAGAATATGGCAATACCGAAGGCGATACCGTCTTTAAAATTATTTTTAATGAAAAGATTCCAGTAAAGGATTTGTTGAACAATGCTTCTTTAGCACTTGGCGAAGCCTATATGGAAAAGAAAATTGAAATTGAAGGCAATATCCAAGCTTTGATTTATGATATTTATAATCAAGCAAATGGCTTTTTCCATAATAGTAATTTCAAAAAATGGATGCCAAAAGAAAAACATACAAAAAAACAATCTGCTCATGATATCCATAGTCACTACGACTTAGGAAATGATTTTTATGAAATGTGGCTAGATCGTACATTAACGTATTCATGTGCTTATTTTGAAACACCAGAAGATACATTAGAACAAGCTCAAATCAATAAAGTACATCATATTTTAGATAAATTATTTATTCAACCAGGTGAAACATTACTAGATATCGGTTGTGGATGGGGAACATTGATCTTGACTGCTGCCAAAGAATATGGTGTAAAAGCTAAGGGAATCACTTTAAGTGAAGAGCAATACCATCATATTCAAGAAATTATCCAAGCGGAACATTTAGAAGATACTGTTTCTGTAGAATTAATGGATTATCGTGATTTGAAAGAAACATTTGATCATATCACAAGTGTCGGTATGTTTGAGCACGTAGGTGCAGAAAATCTACAAGAATACTTTAAAGTTGTTGAAAATCATTTAGCGCCCAACGGTACAGCCTTGATTCATGGAATCACGCGTCAACAAGGTGGTGCTAAAAATGCGTGGATCAACCAATATATTTTCCCGGGTGGCTACATTCCAGGTGTGACTGAATTGGTGGGTCATATCACAGAAAATAATTTGCAGTTGCTTGATTTAGAAAGTTTGCGTCGTGATTATCAATTAACATTGGAACATTGGACTAAAAACTTCCATCAAGTAGGAGAAACAGTCATCGCCCAAAAAGGTGAAGACTTTTATCGGATGTGGGATCTTTACCTACAGGCCTGTGCGGCTTCGTTCCAAGCAAGTAATATCGATGTCATCCAATACTTATTGGTTCATCCAAACAATAATACAATTCCAATGCATCGAAATGTCTAATAAGCGGGTTTCCCGCTTATTTTTTTGTCAAAAATATTTTTTATTAGGGTGTTTAGTTTGGCTAGGATATTTTTTTTACTATTTTCGTAGTATAATTTGGTCATTAGGATACATTGGGAGGGTTTATGAGGGGGAAAATGAAACAGGGCTGTTTAGAAGTATTGAAAACTTTGCGAAGATTACCATATCCTTTGAAATTTTTTTTGGTTTTTTCAGTTATATTTGGTGGACTGATTATAAAATGTGTACCACCATTACAAGCACCTGATGAGATTGGACATTATGTAAAAGCCGAATCTTTTGCTCATTTTGATATTCGACCAAAACCAAGAACAAATGAAACAAACAAAAATAATAGAAAAACTTGGGGAGAATATGGGTTTAAGGTTTCGAATGAGATTCAAAAAATGAATGATTATGCAAATGCAACTTTGGGAAAACAAGCGAAATATCCTTATCAAACAGATGAAACTTTTGAAACTGAAAAAGTATTTATTGGGACTGGTGGGATCACAAATTATTCGTTCATTAACTATATCCCTCAAGTAATAGGAATCTGGGTTGGAAGAATTATTCAAAAACCGATTATTTGGCAGTATTATTTGGCACGTGTGTTCAATCTAGTGACGTATATTACGATTGTCTTTCTTGCTATCAAAATGTTTCCTTTTTCAAAATGGGGTGCTGTCATCCTGGGATTAAATCCTATGGCATTATTTTTGAGTGCCTCTGTTTCCGGTGATGGAATGATTATGGCGGGTGGTTTTTTCTTTGTATCATGGATGATGAATCTGTATCAAAGTAAGGAAATTACAAATATAAAACTATTTTTTAGTGGAATTTTACTTGTTAGTCTAGTTCTGATGAAACCGACGATGATCGTATTGGGTTTGTTGTTCTTTATGATTCCTAATAATAAATTCGATATAAAAAGAAAAATTTTCTGGGGAGTAGGAATATTTTTAACGTGTATTTCGTTTTATCTTCTTTGGAATCATTTGATGATAGACCAACAATTAGTTTATCGTGATTTTGCGGATCCGAAGAATCAAGTTTTGGCTTTTTTAAAAAATCCTGGAATCTTTTTTAGCAATCTGTTTGGGAATTATTTTTTTGGAGCAAAAGGAGATGGCGTTGTCTATTCTTTCGTTGGGATTTTTGGATGGTTAGATACCCCTCTTGGTTGGCATTGGGTAGTTCTTTACTTTATTACCCTTACTATAGGTTGTTTAGTGAGTCAAATAGAAGATAACTCATTACAGCTTTTTCAACGTTTGATTTTACTGATAACAATTGCTGTTTATATTATCCTGACTTTTTTTGCATTATATCAAATTTGGAATAAAGTAGGACGCGAAGATGCGATTGAAGGAATCCAAGGGCGCTATTTTATCCCTGGGAGTTTGTTAATGGTACCATTATTTTCGAGCAAAGAAAAAATATTGATTGTTTCAAATAAAAAAATCAATATGATTTTATCTATTTGTTTATTAGTGGTATTAACCGCTATGATAATTACTCTAAATAATCGATATATATAAAACTTTAAAAGTCGCTATCAGCGACTTTTTTTATGTAATTAATTTGATAGCCAAAGTAAATTTTTATAATCTAAATAATTCAAACAAGGTACTAATCATTAATTTTTAGTTAATTGAAAAAATGTTGTTGCATTCAGAAAAAAAATAAGATATAGTTTGAACATCAAATGATTTGATAATCAAACTAATTAGGTGAGGACATGGAAAGAAACTGGGAAGAATTAAATACCTATTTAGTTTCAATCTTCAATGATGTTTTATCGATTGAAGAAAACGAACTAAAGAAATCGCAATTCAGCGATTTAACGATCACAGAAATGCATACGATTGATGCGATCGGGATGTATAAGAAGAAAACGACGACTGAAGTGGCACGAGAACTACTTGTCACGGTCGGAACACTTACGACATCGATCAACCGATTAGTTAAAAAAGGTTATGTAGAGCGTATTCGCAGCGAAGATGATCGTCGCGTTGTAAAGCTAGGATTGACAAAACAGGGGCGTCTAGTATTTCGAATCCATCAGCACTTCCATCATGAAATGGTGAAAAGTGCCATCAAAGATTTGGATACGGCTGAACAAGAAGTTTTCTTGAAAGCATTAGTCAATCTTTATAATTATTTAGAGGAGATCAAATAATGAGTTTCGGAAAAATAACCGCAACTGCCCGCTATCTTCCAGAAAAAATCGTAACAAATGACGATCTGGCTCAATGGATGGAAACATCTGATGAGTGGATCCAGTCACGAACTGGGATTCGGCAGCGTCGCATAGCAGAAGCTGAAAATACTTCTGATATGTGTTTTAAAGTTGCGGAAAAATTGATGACTAAAAGCAAATTAGATCCAATTGATTTAGATTTTGTGATCGTGGCTACGATGTCTCCGGATTACACGTCTCCGTCAGTTGCTTGCCAAGTCCAAGGAATGATCGGGGCGAGTCGAGCAATGGCATTTGATATCACAGCGGCGTGTGCAGGTTTTGTTTACGCCTTAGCAACAGCTGAGAATTTTATTCGTAGCGGGATGAAACGTGGTCTTGTGATCGGTGGGGAAAAAACATCTAAGTTATTAGATTGGGATGATCGTTCTTCAGCAGTATTGTTTGGTGATGGTGCAGCAGGTGTCTTATTAGAAGCGAGTGAACAAGCATCTATTATGAAACAAATGTTGCGTGCAGATGGCGAAAGAGCAACTTCGTTAACTGCTGGTTATCGCCAAAATAAAAATCCATTTTGTGCCAACTCAGAAGTAAATCCGTCTTTATCAATGGATGGTCGAGGAATTTGGAACTTTGCCTTAAACGATGTAACAAAAAGTTTGAAAGAATTTATCGGTGATGAATCAGTAGACTATTATTTACTGCATCAAGCTAATAAACGAATCATTGAAAAAATTGCACGCAAGATGGATGAGCCGATTGAAAAGTTCCCAATGAATTTAATGAACTACGGCAATACATCCGCAGCAAGTATTCCAATTTTATTGGATGAATTGATTGAAGCGGGCATCTTATCTTTAAATGGAAAACAAAAAGTGGTATTGACAGGCTACGGCGGTGGATTAGCATGGGGAAACCTATTGATCCAGCTGTAAGTTTTGTTAAAAATATAAAAATTAAATTTTAAAATTATCGGAGGAAACAACTTATGACATTCGAAAAAATTCAAGACATTATCGTGGAAGAACTAGGAGTAGAGAAAGAAGAAGTAAAATTAGATACTAACATCCAAGAAGACTTAGAAGCAGATAGCTTGGATTTATTCCAAATCATCAACGAAATCGAAGATGAATTCGATGTGAAAATCGAAACAGAAGACGGTATCGCAACTGTTAAAGATTTAGTTGAATACGTTGAAAAACAACAAAACGCTTAATCAATAAAATTTTTAGGAAAAGGCTAGGCATCAGGCCTGGCCTTTCCTGTTATTAGGAGAAAATCATGAAAACAGCATTCTTGTTCAGTGGGCAGGGCGCTCAATATGTTGGAATGGGAAAAGAATTATTTCAACAAGAAAAAATTGTAAAAGAAACGTTTGAAGAAGCCAGTGATTTACTTGGATTTTCAATGGAAGAACTATGTTTTGAAGAAAATAACCAGTTGAATGAAACAAAATATACGCAGCCAGCTATTTTGACAGTTAGTACAGCGTTCTTAAGAATATTACAAGCTAAAGGATTTCAAGCAGATGCAGTCGCTGGTTTAAGTCTAGGGGAATATACAGCCTTAGTTGCATCTGGAGCATTGTCGTTTAGCGATGCTGTTCAACTAGTTCATCAACGTGGGCAATTTATGAGTGAAGCAGCGCCGACAGGCAGCGGTAAGATGGTTGCTGTATTGAATACTGATGCAGCTGTGATCGAAGAGTGCTGCAAGCAGGCTTCTGATCTAGGTATTGTATCACCAGCTAATTATAATACTCCACAACAGATCGTGATTGGCGGTGAAGTAGCCGCAGTCGAAAAAGCGGAAGAATTATTAAAGGCTGCTGGAACAAAACGAATGATTCCATTAAATGTCAGCGGGCCATTTCATACGGCTTTACTAGCACCAGCAAGTAAACGCTTGAATGAAGTATTAGCTACGATTACGTTTAAAGAAATGACTGTTCCAGTTATTTCAAATACGACGGCCACTGTCATGGAACAATCAGCTATCGTTTCCCTATTAACAAAACAAGTCATGTCACCGGTTCGTTTCAGCGATAGCATTGTGACGCTAAAAGAGTTAGGTGTTTCAAATTTTGTTGAAATCGGTCCAGGCAAAACATTGACTGGTTTTATCAAAAAAATCGATCGCGGATTAGCGACTAGTCGAGTAGAAGATAAACAAACATTGACTGAAACAATCAGCTTTTTAGAATCTGAGAATACTAAGTAGGAGGTCCGAATGGAATTAACAAATAAGACCGTTTTTATCACTGGAAGCAGCCGGGGAATTGGTTGGGGCATCGCACAAGCTTTTGCACAAGCTGGAGCAAATATCGTATTGAATGGACGAAAAGAAATTCCACAAGAAAAAATTGCAGAAATTGAGTCGTTTGGCGTAAAGTGCATCAGTATTTGCGGTGATATCAGTTCATTTGAGGATGCCGGAAAGATGATCAAAGAATGCGAGACAACCTTAGGGACAGTCGATATTTTGATCAATAATGCCGGTATTACGAATGATAAATTACTTTTACGAATGAAACCAGAAGAATTTGATGCCGTTTTAGATATCAATTTAAAAGGAACATTCAATATGACACAACAAGTATTGAAACAAATGATGAAGAAACGCGCGGGCGTAATCATCAATCTTTCTAGCGTTGTTGGCTTGATCGGTAACGTAGGTCAAAGTAATTATGCAGCCAGCAAAGCTGGTGTGATCGGATTTACAAAGGCAGTAGCTAGAGAAGTTGCTCCTCGCGGGATCACTTGTAATGCCTTAGCACCAGGATTTATCAAAACAGATATGACCAATGAATTAAATGATAAAGTTAAAGAACAGATGGAAGGACAAATTCCGCTTAAAAGTTTTGGTCGTGTTGAAGATGTAGCAAACGCCGCATTGTTCCTAGCTCAAAACAATTACATTACAGGACAAGTATTAAATGTTGATGGCGGAATGGTCATGTAAAGAAAGGAAGTAAAAAAATGAATCGTGTCGTAATTACAGGATTTGGTGTTGCATCACCAATTGGTAATGATGAAGAAACATTTTTAAACAACTTAAAAGAAGGAAATCATGGTTTAGGTCCAATCACACGGTTTGATGCGAGTGAAACAGGCATCAGTGTCGTTGGGGAAATAACAGATTTTCCATTAGAAAAATATTTCGTAAAAAAAGATACCAAAAGAATGGAAACTTATTCTTTATATGCGATCTACTCAGCGTTAGAAGCGTTAGAAATGAGCGGTATCAATACAGAAGAAGAAGACATGGAACGTTTTGGTGTAATGATTGGATCAGGCGTTGGTGGTCTAGGAACAATCCAAGATCAAGTGATCAAAATGGACAAAAAAGGCCCGGCTCGAGTATCGCCAATGTTCGTGCCATTAGCAATCGTGAATATGGCAGCCGGGAATGTTGCTTTAAGAATCGGCGCGAAAGGTATTTGTACTAGTACTGTTACCGCATGTGCCAGTGGTACACATTCAATCGGCGAAGCTTTCCGAAATATCAAGCATGGGTATTCTGATGTGATTATTGCAGGTGGGGCTGAATCTTGTATCAATAAGATTGGGATTTCAGGCTTTGCGGCATTAACAGCTTTAAGTACTTCTGAAGATCCGGCTCGTGCTTCTATTCCTTTTGATAAAGAGCGTAATGGATTCGTAATGGGTGAAGGTGCCGGTGTCTTAGTTCTTGAATCGTTAGAACATGCTCAAAAACGCGGCGCAACTATTTTAGGTGAAGTCGTCGGTTACGGCGCTACTTGCGATGCTTACCATATGACATCACCATCACCAGATGGCGAAGGTGCTGCTCGTGCCATCAAAGAAGCTGTCAAAGAAGCTGGGATTGATCCTGCTGAAGTTAATTATGTAAATGCTCACGGAACAAGTACCCAAGCAAATGACAAAGCAGAAAGTAAAGCTATCAAAGCAGCCTTAACTGACAATGCTTATGTCAGCAGCACAAAATCATTAACCGGACATTTATTAGGTGGTGCTGGTGGGGTCGAAGCAGTTGCCTCTTTAATGGCGTTGCAACACCAATTTATTCCACCAACTGCAAATGTCAAAGAAGTAGATCCTGAAATCGAAGCAAATGTTGTTGTGAACGAAGCAAAAGAAACTCAAGTGAATTACGCCGTAAGTAACTCTCTAGGTTTTGGCGGACACAATGCAGTGATCTGCTTGAAACGCTGGGAGGCATAATAATGGAAATCAACGAAGTTAAAGAACTATTGAATCAATTCAATGATTCAAGCCTTACAGAATTCGATTTACGTGAAGGCAGTTTTGAATTATATATGAATAAAAATCAAACGAGTCGCCAAGCAACACCAGTTCAAACAGAAACGATTGGTGAATCAGTGTCAGTACCTCCCGTGTCGACAACAGTGGCACCGAGTGCTGTCGCAGAATCAGCTTCAGTTGCTGAACCTGTTGTAGAGGGCCAAGTAATCACATCTCCAATCGTTGGGATCGTTTATTTGCAACCTTCACCAGAACAATCAGCGTTTAAAGCGGTTGGAGAAATGGTCAAAAAAGGTGATACAGTCTGCATCATTGAAGCAATGAAATTGCTGAATGAAATCACAAGTGATTTTGAAGGAACGGTCACTGAAATCCTAGTAGAAAATGAAGATGTTGTTGAATTTGGTCAACCACTCTTCCGAATTAGTTGAGTAACTACAGCAATTAGGATTGTTTGAACAAAATTTTTTCATACACAAGGAGCGTAAATATGTTAACGATTGAAGAAATCAAAGAAATCATTCCCCACCGTTACCCAATGCTATTGATTGACCGTGTGGAAGAGTTAGAACCAGGTAAATCGATCAAAGCGAAGAAAAATGTTTCAGTTAACGAACCATTTTTCCAAGGACATTTCCCACACGAACCAGTAATGCCGGGTGTTTTAATCGTTGAGGCAATGGCTCAAGCTGGTGCAGTTGCACTATTATCAATGGATGAATTCAAAGGAAAAACAGCCTACTTTGGTGGAATTGACAAAGCAAAATTCCGCAAAAAAGTAGTACCTGGCGATACATTAGTTTTAGAAGTAGAATTAACAAAAGTTCGTTCTTCAGCTGGTTGCGGAAAAGGCATCGCTTATGTCGATGGTAAAAAAGTTGCCGAAGCAGAACTAACTTTTATGATTGGATAGATGTCTATGTTCTCAAAAATATTGATCGCCAACCGTGGCGAAATCGCTGTTCGAATCATTCGTGCTTGTCGTGAATTAGGAATTTTGACAGTTGCCGTCTATTCGGAAGCGGATAAAGAAGCGTTACACACAGAAATGGCGGATGAAGCGATCTGTATCGGACCCGCTCGTTCGACAGATTCTTATTTAAATATGCAGGCTATCTTAAGCGCAGCGATCGTAACAAATGCAGAAGCTATTCATCCTGGATTTGGCTTTCTATCAGAAAATAGTTTGTTTGCGACGATGTGTGCGGAATGTAATATTAAATTTATTGGTCCTAGTGAAGAGACCATCGATGCGATGGGAAATAAAATTCATGCGCGCCAATTGATGCAAAAAGCTGGTGTACCTGTGATTCCTGGTAGTGATGGAGCGATTGATACATTAGCTGAAGCAGAAGCTTTAGCAGATGAAATTGGTTACCCTGTCATGCTAAAAGCAGCGGCAGGCGGTGGCGGAAAAGGGATTCGAAAAGTTCCTAATAAAGATGAATTAGAAAAGAATTTTTTATCTGCTAAGTCAGAAGCTAAAGCAGCTTTTGGTGACGATGCAATGTATTTAGAAAAAATTATTTACCCAGCACGTCATATCGAAGTCCAAATTTTAGGAGATCAGCATGGAAACGTGATCCATTTAGGCGAACGTGACTGTTCTTTACAACGAAACAATCAAAAAGTATTAGAAGAATCACCTTCTGTTGTGATCGATGATGAAACACGGAATATGTTAGGGGATATCGCGGTCAAAGCAGGAAAAGCTGTGAATTATGAAAGTGCCGGTACGATCGAATTTTTACGTGATGAGGCGGGAAATTTTTATTTCATGGAGATGAATACCCGAATTCAAGTCGAACATCCAATTACGGAAATGGTAACAGGAATCGATATTGTAAAAAAACAAATCAATATTGCCGCAGGTGAGCCGTTAGGATTAAAACAATCTGACGTGACTTTCCAAGGTCATTCAATCGAATGTCGAATCAATGCTGAAAATCCAGCATTCAACTTTGCTCCGTCTCCTGGTAAAATTAAGACCCTCCTTTTACCTAGCGGTGGCTTAGGCTTACGAGTGGATAGTGCGATGTACAGTGGGGTAACGATTCCGCCATTTTATGATTCAATGATCGCTAAAATTATCGTTCATGGAGATGATCGTTTGGATGCCTTGATGAAGATGCAACGAGCGCTAAGTGAATTCGTTTCAGAAGGCGTGATCACAAATGTTGATTTTCAAATGGATTTGATCAGTCATCCAAATGTTTTAGCAGGAGATTACGATACAAGTTTCTTACAAACAACATTTTTACCAGAGTGGCAACAAAGCGAGTAGGAGGAATATAGGTGGGACTTTTTAACAAGAAAAAAAACTACATTCGGATCAATCCTAACCGTGATAACATGCCAACAACGAAGCCGACTGTGCCTGATGACATGTGGGCGAAGTGCCCGAATTGTAAACGAACACTCTACAAAAAAGAAATGGGTGCAGAAAAAGTCTGCCCTCATTGCGGATACAGTTTTCGGATCAGTGCTTGGGAACGCTTGGCACTAACAATAGATGAAAAAAGTTTTGTTGATTGGGATAATGATTTAGAGGAAAAAAATCCAATCAATTTCCCCGATTATCTAGCAAAAATAGATACGATGCGTGAGAAGACAGGATTAGATGAAGCCGTTATTACTGGTTTGGCTACGATTGCTGATCAGCCAATCGCGATTGGTGTCATGGATGCCAACTTTATCATGGGGAGTATGGGGACTGTTGTCGGGGAGAAAATTACTCGGCTTTTTGAAAAAGCAACGCAACAGCAGCTACCAGTGGTATTGTTTACTGCTTCTGGCGGAGCTAGAATGCAAGAAGGGATTTTTTCTTTGATGCAAATGGCAAAAATTTCTGCTGCGGTCAAACGTCACAGTAACGCCGGATTACTTTACATCACTGTCTTAACTGATCCAACAACTGGCGGTGTCACAGCTAGTTTTGCGATGGAAGGCGACATTATTTTAGCTGAACCGCAAACATTAGTCGGTTTTGCTGGCCGTCGTGTGATCGAACAAACGATCCGCCAACAATTGCCGGAAGATTTCCAAAAAGCAGAGTTTCTTTTGCAACATGGGTTTATTGATCAAATTATCCCACGTTTAGAACTCAAAGGTCAGTTAGCACAAATATTGGATCTTCACCAACAGAAAGGCTGGTGTTAATATGAGTCTGACTGCCGGAGAAATCGTTAAATTAGCAAGACATCAAGATCGTTTAACTAGTCTGGATTATTTTAAAAAAGTCTTTACTGATTTCCAAGAGTTCCACGGAGATCGTTTATTCGGTGATGACCCTGCTATTGTAGGCGGAATCGCTAAACTCACTGGAAAGCCAGTGACTGTGATCGGAATCCAAAAAGGAAACGATTTAAAAGAAAATATGGCTCGTAATTTTGGTCAACCCAATCCTGAGGGTTATCGCAAAGCTTTACGCTTGATGAAGCAAGCGGAAAAATTCAAGCGTCCAGTGATTTGTTTTGTTAATACGCCGGGTGCTTTTTGTGGGGTTGAAGCAGAAGAACGTGGCGAAGGTGAAGCCATCGCTCAAAATTTGATGGAGATGGCCGATTTAAAAGTACCGATCATCTCGATTGTAACCGGTGAAGGTGGAAGTGGCGGTGCATTAGCGCTAGCATTAGCTGATGAAGTTTGGATGATGGAATACAGTATCTATGCGATTTTATCTCCTGAAGGTTTTGCTTCGATTCTTTGGAAAGATGGAAAACGGGCGGATGAAGCTGCTGAGCTGATGAAAATAACTGCTGCTGAGCTTTTAGATCTTGATGTCATCGATCGTGTAATTCCTGAAACGCTCAAAGGTAAAAAATTAAGTGAAGAAAAAATTATTCGCATGATGCAAAAATCATTAGTTGAAAAACTGAATGAATTAACCAACTATTCAACAGAAGAATTATTAGAGAAACGGTATCAACGATTCCGAAAATTCTAATTAAAAAAAAGACAGCGAAAGCTGTCTTTTTTTATGCATTTAATTAAGTTCATAATAAATAAATATTCATAAAAAGCTATATTTTATGAAATAATATGCTATACTGTAAAAAATGGTTTTGGGGGTATCTATATGAAAAAAGGAATAAAAATGATTTTAGCGGGATTAGTATTGTTATCACTCAGTGCATGTGGAACGAAAGAGACAACAGATAAGTTAGATACGATCAAGAAGGAAAAAGTAATTAAAGTAGCAACTTCACCAGATTACGCACCCTTTGGATTTCATACCAAAATTAACGGGAAAGATAAGATTGTTGGTGCTGATATTGAAATGATGGAAGCTATCGCCAAAAAAATGGGCGTAAAAATTGATTGGATCGATATGAGTTTTAATGCAGTTTTGGCAGCAACCAAAGAGGGGAAAGCAGATGTAGCTGTATCAGCCATTTCTGTTACAAGCGAACGTGAAAAAAGTTTTGATTTTACGACTGACTATTATACGTCTCCGCAAGTGATCGTGATCAATAAAAAGCATGCCGCTGAATTTACTTCACTAGATACTTTTAAAGATAAACAAATTGGTGCTCAAAAAGGAACGATCCAAGAAAACATCGTAAAAGAGCAATTAACGAATGCTAAGCTTGTTTCAATTGAAAAGTTGCCGAATATTTTTGTAGAAGTCAAAAATGATACGTTAGATGGATTGGTTGTCGAAAAAACAGTCGCAGATGCTTATGTAGATAAAAATCCTGATTTAATGATCGCAGATGTTCCATTAAAAAGTATGAAAGAGGATGCTTTGTGTATTGCCGTACCAAAAGGAAATGAAAAGTTAGTGGAAGAATTGAATAAATATATTAAGGAAATGAAACAAGAAGGCACCATCAACAAATTAGTTGCAAAAAATAATCAAATAGCACTCTCTAGTAGTAATTGATTGTTTTATGCAGTTTTAAATCGAATATATACAGTTAATTACCTTCTATTCAATAAAAATTTAATATTTATACATTAAATACTTGTTTTATAAAAAGTTCGTGCTATAATAAATTCATTGAAACAAGTAGTTTAATTTTTAGGGGGAAATAGGATGAAAAAGATTACCGGCTTAGTAATAACTCTAGCAGCATTATTTACCTTAGCAGCATGTGGCGGAAGCAGCAGCAGTACGGATGCGTCATCAAGCGCTAAGACAGAAAATCAATTAGCAGCTATCAAGAAATCAGGTGTATTAAAAGTAGCGACTTCAGCTGACTATGCACCATTTGAATTCCACACAATGGTTGATGGAAAAGATAAAATCGTCGGAGCTGACATTGATCTAGTCAATGAAATCGCCAAAGAATTAGGTGTGAAAGCAGAAGTTTCTGATATGAGCTTTAACACAGTCTTAGCATCATTGAATCAAGGGAAATCAGATATCGCGATCTCAGCGATTTCAGCAACTAAAGAACGTAAAGAACAATTTGACTTTACGGATAACTATTACAATCCACCACAAGTAGTGATCATCAACAAAAAGAATAAAGACAAATTTACTAGTTTAGATTCATTGAAAGATCAACAAGTCGGTGCTCAAAAAGGTTCGATCCAAGAAGATATTGTAAAAACACAAATCAAAGACGCTAAATTAGTCTCAATCGAAAAAGTACCGAATATGGTCGTAGAAGTAAATAGCGGATCATTGGATGCAATGGTTGTTGAAAAAACAATTGCTGAATCTTATGTTCAACAAAACCCAGATCTAATGGTAGCAGATATTGATTTAGAACCATCTTCTGATGAAGCCTTTGCGATTGCTTTACCAAAAGGCAGTGAAGAATTACAAACGGAATTAAATAAAATCATCAAAAAATTGAATGACGAAGGCAAAATTGATGAATATGTCAAAACAAACCATGAATTAGCCGAAAAATCAGCAGAATAGAGGGACCATGCATTGAATTTTTCATTTTTAGATAAATACCTGTCTTATTTTGTATCTGGGACTGGGATCACAATCATGATCTCGCTAGTTACTGTCTGCTTAGGAACGTTCATCGGATTAGTAATGGCGTTATTGAAGCTTTCTAAACACAAACCATTGAATTGGTTAGCCAACGTTTACATCGAAATCCTTCGCGGTACGCCGATGTTGTTACAAATTATGATCGGATTTTTACTCTTACAAGGATTTTTCCCTTCAAAAGATATCAGTGTCGGCGTATTGACCGTCGACTTGGGACGTCTTTTTCCTGGGATGATCGTCTTGTCACTAAATTCAGGTGCTTACGTTGCTGAGATTATTCGTGGCGGTATCACAGCGATCAATTATGGACAAACGGAAGCCGCCCATTCATTAGGCTTACGACCAGCACAAACGATGCGCTATGTGATCTTGCCGCAAGCACTAAGAAACATTTTGCCTCCATTGGGGAATGAATTTATTACATTGATCAAAGATTCCTCTTTATTGACAGCAATCGGGATCAATGAGTTAATGGGTTCAGCTCAAATCGTTATTTCAAATTCATATATTCCATTAGAGCCTTACTTTGTAGCCGCAATCTTGTATTTCATAATGACTTTTGCGACTTCACGTTTGTTGAATCTATGGGAGAAAAAACTTGGAAAAGGATATCAACGATAAGATAGAGGTGGAAATGATGACAGAAGCATTGATTCAAATCGAACATTTAAATAAAAAATTTGGTGACAATGAAGTGTTGAAAGATATTTCTGCTGAAATCACTTCCGGGGAAGTAGTCGTAATCATCGGACCATCTGGTTCTGGTAAAAGTACTTTCTTGCGGTGCGTGAATTTATTAGAAGTACCGACTTCTGGTTCAATCAAATTCGAAGGTACAGATATTACTAATAAAAAGAATGATATTTTTAAAACACGTGAAAAAATGGGAATGGTTTTTCAACAATTCAACTTATTCCCTAATATGACGGTGTTGGATAACATTACATTGTCACCAATCAAAGTTAAAGGTCTATCAAAAAAAGAAGCTGAAGTGATTGCGAAAGAATTATTAGAAAAAGTCGGCTTATCAGAAAAAGCGGATGCCTATCCGCAATCATTATCCGGCGGTCAGCAACAACGGATCGCGATTGCGC
The DNA here is from genome assembly GCF_045862035.1 of Enterococcus hailinensis. NCBI lineage: Bacteria > Bacillati > Bacillota > Bacilli > Lactobacillales > Enterococcaceae > Enterococcus > Enterococcus hailinensis. Next base: position 30,571 of record NZ_BAAFRV010000005.1, read on the forward strand.
GTGCGTTAGCGATGCAACCGGATGTGATGTTGTTTGATGAACCAACATCTGCTTTAGATCCAGAAATGGTCGGCGATGTTTTAGCGGTCATGCAACAATTGGCTAAAGAAGGAATGACGATGATGATCGTTACCCATGAAATGGGCTTTGCCAAAGAAGTCGGCGATCGCGTGATCTTTATGGATGGCGGCGTAATCGTTGAAGAAGGAACTCCTGAGGAAGTCTTCGATCAAACAAAAAATGCTCGGACGATCGATTTTCTATCGAAGGTATTGTAGAAATAGTAGACTAGGCTGAAAAAGCCTAGTCTTTTTTTTAAACCTTTGGAGTGAAATGTAGAGTTTTCAGAAAAATTGCGTTATAATCAGGTTTTGTAGAAGTATAAAAAAATTTTAGGAGCTGCCATGTTAGACAAATACAAACCAACGTGGATGGTCGAGGCCATTTATCAAATAACCCCTGAACAATTAAAAGCGCATGGATTAAAAGCGGTTCTGACTGATCTGGATAATACTTTGATTGCCTGGGATAATCCTAATGGCACCAAAGAATTGATCGATTGGTTAAAAATGATGGATAAAGCTGGAATCCCAGTTGTCGTCGTATCGAATAATAAGGCGAGTCGTGTCGCAAAAGCGATTGAAAGTTTTGAGCTCGATTTTGTGTCGCGTGCTATGAAGCCTTTTTCTGTTGGTATAAAAAGTGCTCAGCAAAAATTGGGCCTATCAAAAAATGAAATCGTAATGATTGGCGATCAAATCATGACAGATGTTCGCGGAGCCAATGCCGCTGGGATCCGAAGTATTTTGGTTCGACCAATCGTGGATACAGACGGTTGGAATACTCGGATCAATCGTTTCTTTGAACGTCGTATCATGCGGACACTGCTGCGTAAAGATTCTGAAATGAAATGGAAGAGTGGATTATAAATGGAAGAAGAATTATTTTGTATTGGTTGTGGTGCGAAGATCCAAACAGAGCAACCTAAAGAATTGGGTTATACTCCACAATCAGCTTTAGAAAAAGGACTAGAAAATGGAGAAGTTTATTGCCAACGTTGTTTCCGTTTACGCCATTACAATGAAATCCAAGATGTTTCCTTAACAGATGATGACTTTTTACGTTTGTTAAATGAATTAGGCAAAGCGGATGCGTTGATTGTGAATGTTGTTGACATCTTTGATTTCAACGGCTCATTGATTCCAGGATTGCATCGTTTTGTTGGTGATAATCCGGTATTATTAGTTGGAAATAAAGTGGATTTATTGCCTAAATCATTAAAACGTGGTCGATTGACACAATGGATGCGTGAACGCGCCCATGAAGAAGGTTTGCGACCAGTGGATATTTTATTGACCAGTGCTCGTAAGTCGAATGAAATGACTGATCTATTAGCTAAAATCGAAGAATACCGCGATGGACGTGATGTCTATGTCGTTGGCGTGACGAATGTAGGTAAATCAACGCTGATCAATCAAATCATCAAACAAACTGCCGGAGTGCAAGATTTGATCACGACTTCGCAGTTTCCAGGAACAACACTAGATAAAATCGAGATCCCATTAGATGATGGACATTATTTGTTTGATACTCCAGGGATTATTCATCGTCATCAAATGGCCCACTATCTTGGAAAAAAAGATTTGAAAATTATTGCCCCACATAAAGAAATCAAACCGAAAGTCTATCAATTGAATGCTGGTCAGACTCTGTTCTTAGGTGGGTTGGCGCGTTTTGATTTCATCCAAGGCGATCGTGCTTCTTTTGTTGCGTATGTCTCAAATGATATCGAGCCCCATCGGACAAAATTAGAAAAAGCGGATGCTTTTTATGACAAACATAAAGGTGGACTATTGCAACCACCACGTCCAGATGAAGTAGCAGAGTTTCCTGAATTGGTTCGTTTTGAATATTCAATCAAAGAAAAAACCGACATTGTTTTTGCTGGTCTTGGTTGGGTAACTGTTTCAACGCCAGCGGTTGTAGCTGGCTGGGCACCAAAAGGCGTCGATGTTTTAACGCGTAAAGCATTGATCTAAAAAAGATAAAATTGATGATAGTTGAATATATTATAGAAAAATTTGACTATCTATTGGTTGATGAGATGGCTGTTTAAGCAGGTTATCGTTTAAAAAAGGAGACTATTAATGGAATTAAGAGGAAAACAAAAACGTTTTTTACGAAGCAAGGCACACCATTTACAACCGATTTTTCAAATCGGAAAAAATGGAATCAATGATGCTGTTTTAGTCCAAATCGCAGAAGCGTTAGAAAAACGTGAATTGATCAAAATCAATTTATTACAAAATACTGATGAAATCGCTGATGATGTCGCACAAGTAATTGAAAAAAATGTTCATTGTGACGTGGTTCAAATCATCGGTCGTGTATTGGTTTTATATAAACCATCAAGCAAAGAAAAATATCAACGAATTTCAAAAGAAGTCAAAGCGATTTAAGTTCTAGGTTTATCAAAAGGAGGAATAACGGTTGTTTCAAGATTGCTTAACAATTCCAAAAGTTGAACCAATGGTAGAGACCTCAATGCCTAAAAAGCAGGTCGGACTACTAGGTGGTAATTTCAATCCAATCCATAATGCGCATTTAATGATTGCCGAACAAGTGGGTCAAAAAATGGGATTTGATGAAGTGCATCTGTTACCAAGTTATCTTCCACCCCATGTGGATGAAAAGAAAACAATCGATAGTAAAGACCGTTTAGCGATGGTGAAACTAGCGATTGAAGATAATTCATTTTTATCGGTAGATACGAGAGAGTTCACCCGTAAAGGCAAAAGTTATACGATCGATACGATGGTAGAGATGACAGCTGAAAATCCTGATACAGAATATTATTTTATTATTGGTGGCGATGAAGTTGCCTATCTTCCTAAATGGCATCGAATCGATGAATTAGTACAACTCGTAAATTTTGTTGGTGTGAAACGCGCTGGTTATGAGCTTGAGAGCCCTTATCCGATTATTTGGGTTGATGTTCCTGAGATACAATTGTCTTCTACCTATATCCGTAAACAAGTCAAACAAGGTTGTTCGATCCGTTACCTTGTTCCAGATCGAGTCCGAGAATATATTATGGAGGAAGGGTTGTATCTTGATGAATTACAGTAAAGCATACACATCATTAAAACGGGAAGCTTTGATGCAAGCTGTTCAAATGCGTATGAGCGAAAAAAGATTCAAGCATGTCTTAGGCGTAGAAGAAACTGCTGTAGCATTAGCAGAACGATTTGATGCTTCACCCGAAAAAGCGAGTATTGCTGCCTTGACTCATGATTATGCAAAAGAACGTTCAGATGAAGAATTTCAACTTGCAATCGAGCAAGGAGATTATTCGAATAAATCGGAGTTGTTAAAATATGGCAATGCGATTTGGCATGGCGTAGTCGGGGCGGACTTTGTAGCTCGTGAATTGGAGATTACTGATGAAGAAATCTTAACTGCCATTCGCTTGCACACTACAGGTGCAGCTGAAATGAATTTGCTTGATAAAATTATTTATGTAGCGGATTATATTGAGCCTGGAAGAAATTTTCCTGGAGTTGAAGATGCACGAGTGATTGCTTTTAGTGATTTGGATCAAGCGGTAGCATTTGAAACAAAACACACTTTAGCGCATCTGATTGAAAGTGAAACGCCAGTCTATCCTAAGACGATCGAAACATATAATCGCTGGGTTGCTGGAATTGAGTAGTGATTTTTTAAATAAGTCTTATAAATACTAACGACACTGTACAGTGTCAGTAGAGAAGAATAGAATGAAACATGGTAGTACAATCAAGGAGGAGAATTATCATAGATAGTAAAAAAATGTTGGAAATCGCTGTTAAGGCAGCCGATTCAAAACGAGCAGTAGACGTTGTGGCTTTAGATGTAACACAAGTATCATTATTAGCGGATTATTTCATGATCTGTTCAGCAAATTCAGATCGTCAAATCAACGCCATTGTTGACGAAATCGTTGATAAAGAAGAAGAACATCAAGTGACAGTCAAACGTGTAGAAGGTAAAGATGGCGGAAAATGGGTCTTGATCGATCTTGGAGACGTAATCGTTCATGTATTTAGCCCTTCAGAACGTGAATTCTATAATCTAGAAAAATTATGGTCTGATGCACCGCTTGAAAATATCGAGGCTTGGATCGACTAATGGCGTACGAAACATTTGCTTTCGTTTATGACGAAGTAATGGATGATTCGTTGTATCAACAATGGTTAGATTTTTCCATTCGTCATTTACCCAAGGATACTAATCAGATTTTTGAATTGGCCTGTGGTACTGGAGCTTTAGCGGTAGAATTTGCTAAAGCAGGGTACGACGTGACTGGTTTAGATTTATCAGAGGAAATGTTGACCTTAGCTAGCAATCGGAGCATCGAAGAAGATGTTTCAATTAATTGGGTAGCAGGGGATATGTTAGATCTAACTGATTTAGGTCAGTATCAAGCAGTTACTTGTTTTTCAGATTCATTATGCTATATGCAAACACCAGAACAAGTCCAACAAGTTTTCAATGGTGTATACGAACTTTTAGAAAAATCAGGAACGTTCATTTTTGATGTTCATTCGACATACCAAGTCGATGAAGTTTTCCCAGAATATAGTTTTCATGAACAAACAGAAGAGTTTGCTTTCTTATGGGACAGCTATGCGGGAGAACTTCCACACAGTATCGAACATTTTTTAACTTTCTTTGTTAAGCGTGAAGATGAATTGTTTGAACGAGTGGATGAATTGCATCAAGAACGGACCTATCCGTTACCAACGTATCAAAAAATGTTGGAAACAGCTGGATTTGAAACTGAAATTTTTGCTGATTTCACAGATCAAGCACCTAATGAAACAAGTAAACGTTGGTTTTTTGTCTGTAAAAAATAACCGAGAGCAATCTCGGTTTTTTATTTATCATTTTTTAGGAGGAAATATATGCGTAGTTGCGGCATTGTTGTAGAATACAATCCATTTCATAATGGGCATAAGTATCACGCTCAGAAAGCTCGTGAGTTGAGTGGCGCGGATGTTGTTGTTGCTGTGATGAGCGGAAACTTTCTCCAACGTGGAGAGCCTGCGATCGTTGATAAGTGGTCACGCGCTCAAGCGGCTTTGGAAAATGGCGTCGATTTAGTCGTAGAACTCCCTTTTGCTTGGGCAGTCCAATCAGCAGATTATTTCGCTAAGGGAAGCATCAAGCTATTGCAAGCATTAATGTGTGATGCGCTGTGTTTTGGGACTGATGGTGGAGAGTCCTTTGATTATGCTGATTATGGACGTTTCTTTATTGAAAAAAAATCAGCGATTGACCAATTATTTCATGAATTGCCGATTGGCTGGAGTTATCCTGAAAAAATGGCTGAAGCTGTATCTAGATTGTACCCAGGAACGCAAGCATTTCCGCCAAATCATATCTTAGGCTTGAGTTATGCGAAAGAAAATGCAACTTATGGACGGCCGATGGATATCTATCCGCTTGTGCGAAAAGATCAAGGTTATCATGATGAAGCGTTGATTAAAGATCAATTTGCCAGTGCAACGGGAATTCGCCAAGCCGTTTTTAAAAATCAGTCGATTTCATCATTTGTACCTAAGCAGACAGCCATGGAATTAGCCGAAACTCAGATATCTTGGGAAGATTTTTGGCCGTATTTAAATTATCAGTTACGGGCATTGCCACTGGAAAGAATGCAGAGAATTTACCAGATGGCAGAAGGACTAGAGCATCGTTTAGTAGCAACCAATGCGAATGATTTTGCTGAATATATCGATTTGATCAGTACTAAGCGCTATACAAAACCGCGATTGCAGCGATTGTTAATTTATTTATTGTTGCAAGTCAGTTTGTTAGAAATAAAGACTGAACAAGAACAGACGATGCTGCATATCTTAGGATTTACTGAAAAAGGGCAACATTATTTAAACCAGAAGAAAAAGCAATTCGCATTGCCTGTGGCTGCTAAAATAGGACAAAAAGAAAAAGAACAGCATTTTCTAACTTATCGCGCAGACCAAATCTATCAATTAGTGCATCCGAGAGAGCAAACAATCGGCCGATTTCCGATTCGATTATAAAAAATACTTTGCAAAGTTTGTCGGAGTCGTTATAATGGGAAAGTATGAAATTAACGAAAGAGAAGTGAAAACATGGGACGTAAATGGGCAAATATCGTAGCTAAGAAGACTGCGAAAGATGCAAACAATAGTAAAATTTACGCTAAATTTGGGATCGAGATTTATGCAGCGGCAAAATCAGGAGAACCTGATCCGCATGCGAATCAAAAATTACGTTTCGTTATTGAACGTGCTAAAACGTATAATGTTCCAAAACATATCATTGATCGTGCAATCGAAAAAGCAAAAGGTTCTGGCGATGAAACATTCCAAGAATTACGTTATGAAGGTTTCGGACCAAACGGATCAATGGTCATCGTGGATGCCTTGACAAACAATGTGAACCGTACAGCTTCAGATGTTCGTGCCGCATTTGGCAAAAATGGCGGAAACATGGGTGTCTCTGGTGCGGTTGCGTATATGTTCGATCACACAGCTTTATTTGGTTTTGCTGGTGAAGATGCAGATGAGATCTTAGAATACTTGATGGATAAAGAGATTGATGTGCGTGATGTTGTAGAAGAAGATGGTCAAATCATCGTCTATGGCGAACCTGAAGATTTCAATGCGATCCAAGAAGCATTGAAAGAAAAAGGTATCACAGAATTCTCTGTTGCTGAAATGCAAATGATCCCACAAAACGAAATCACTTTAACTGGTGAAGATTTAGAAAAATTTGAAAAAATGATCGATGTTTTAGATGAATTAGAAGACGTACAACAAATTTATCACAACGTTGAATTAGAGGACTAATAATCAGCAAAAAAGACCAGCCAATTTTTGGCTGGTCTTTTTTTAAATTGTTTTTGTTTGATATAGTGTTTCAGGAATCTTATCTAATAGCGGACTTTGTTTTCCGATTACTAATAGATTTAGTTCGTGCATTGCTCGTGTACATACAGTGTAGAGGATCAATTTGTCTTGCTCAGTATAGTAATTTTCGGGTGAAATATTCCAGGCGAAGACACGATCAAATTCTAATCCTTTTGCTAAATACGTCGGAATGATGATCAAATTCTTTTTCATGAAATCTTCTTCATCGGTCAGCAACTGTACTTGATCTTTTTGTTCAGCCGATAATTGATCATATAAAGCCTGACATTCTTCAACGGTCTTAGCGATAATCGCAGTCCGCCAGTAACGAGCGGCTTCTTTTGTTTCGTCGATTTCACGAATCAAACCATCGATCATTTGACGGGTATCATTCGTGTAATAAATACTTGGCAAATCGCCAACGCGGGCAGTCAATTCTACTCGATTTTCTTGCGTTAAGAACTGATTGGCAAAATTCGTGATCTCTTCGGTTGAACGATAGCTAGTAGTCAATTCAAAATGTGTCAATGATTCATCTGGGAAAATTTGCGCTAAAGAATGAACCATACTTTCATTACCAAAGACTTTTTGATTCAAATCTCCACATAAAGTATAGGTTGCTTTTGGATAAAGATGTCTCAATAAAGCTACTTGAGCGGGTGAAAAATCTTGCATTTCATCAATGAAGATAAAGCGCGCTTTTTGTTGAACATCCATTGGGTGGATCGACTTCATTAAGAGAAATAAAAGCGTTCCATCTTCTAAACTAAGATCTTTCCGCTTGAAGTCAGCCATCAGTTCTTCTAGCATAGTTTTCCAATTTTCTTCCGTCAATTGATAATGTGTTAATAGACTAGTCGGTACATTTTGTAAAAAGTGAAGATATTGTTTAGCGTAATTAACGAAACCGAAACGATTGATTTGGCGACGTAAAGGACGCATTTTTTTACGGACGACTTTTTGAGTCATTTGACGACGTAGACGTCTTTCGGCTTTTTCAGAATCTTCCATATCTGGATTATTGACAAAGACAGCATCAACTAATTCATCAGCAGCTTTCTTCGCCCAATCTTTTTTCATTTCATCTTTTTCTAAACCACCAAGTTTTTTCAACAGTTTTGTTTGCAATAATTGCATCCGTTGATACATGGGTAATTCAGGATTAGCCTCTTGATACCAATTGCGGATTTGTTTTTTAGAGATCAGAACTTTATCTTTTAATTTCAAATCGCGGAACAATGGGCCAAAGCCAGTGATCCGCTCGATGTATTTATACAATTCTTGAACAATCAAAAAGCTACTTTTTGCTCTAAGGACACGATCATCTTGACCAGATAGAAAGACTTCTTCATGACTTTCTTCGGTATGGATCTGATAATTCGGTAACAAGGCCGCTAAAAAAGTTTTAAACGTTTCTGTTGGAATGCCGCTCTCACCAAGTGAAGGTAAGACAGTCGAGATATAATCAGAAAAAATATGGTTAGGCGAGAATAATAGTACTTGATCATTTTCCAACCATTTACGATTGTGATAGAGCAAATAAGCCACACGCTGTAAAAGAGCAGAAGTCTTACCGCTGCCGGCGATTCCTTCAACAACTAAAACTTTGCTTCTTGTATCACGGATAATTTCATTTTGCGAACGCTGAATAGTCGCCACGATATTTTTCATATGATTAGAAGATGCTTCATCTAAGATCTCTAATAAGAAATCATCATTGATCGCTTCGGATGTATCGACCATCGAAAGGATATTTCCTTCGCGAATCTTAAATTGGCGTTTCAATAATAATTCAATCGGAATGATCGCATCATGAGCCTCATAAGATGTTTGACCTAATGTTCCTTCGTAATAAAGGTTGGCGATTGGTGCACGCCAGTCGATCACAATCGTCTCTTCTTGGGTATCACGCAGCGAGGCGATCCCTAAATAAAGTGTTTCGGCTTCTTGATCTTCTTTGAAATCAATACGTGCAAAATAGGGGTTTTCTTCCATCAAACGTAATACTTTTTGACGTTTTTCTTGAGATGCTAAGGTTTGATAACGCATCAATAGTTCAGTTTCATGCTGGCGAGTTTCTGCCATTGTATCTGCTAATGCTTCAAAAGAACCAGCTTGGATTTTTTGTTCAGCATTTTCACGCATATTAGTATCAAACTTTGTTTTTGTTTCTTGTTTTTGACGATCCAAAAAAGTTAGTTCTTGTTGGATCAAAGCGCTTGTCTGTTGGACGTGCTCTTGTTCGTACTCTCTTGCGTTCATTGAGCATCCTCCTTTTTCTACCATTCATTGTTTTTAACAGCATAATAGTATAGCACACAAGGGTGGATGGAAGCAAAAAGATGGAATTATCTATTTTTACAAAGTAAGTAAATATCCATAAATATGAAAATATTGAGTACTTTTATAAAAAGATGAAAGGTACTACGTTTGTTGACTAACTTAAAATAACGTCTATTTAGAAAGGATTTCAATTAAGTTAAATTTTGAAAAAAGAATAAAAGGTTGATTTTATAGTCTTTTTAAATGCAGTACCAAATTTCAAATGCAAGTAGGTCTATTCCAATCAATGATACGTAATGTTATTTATATAATTTTCGGGCTATTATAATAAATCTAATAATTTTATTTTATTCTAATTAAAATTAATAATTATTGATTTTTTAATCGATCCTAAATTCGCTTAATATTATTAAAACGCACTTTTTATCAGTATTTTCAGAATATTTAATCATTAGTTTTATTAAAAAAACTTTAAAATTAACATTGACACTGATGGGTTATGTTGTTATTTTGGATATATAAGTAAGTGTTTTCAAACTTGTTATTTAAAAACACTTAGATTAGTTGTTTGATAAATGCCAAGGGCCCGGCAGAAAAACAACTGATCGAAATCATTTTTTATGGGAGGTCTATTAAAATGGATCAGAAGCTAGACTTAGAACGAGAGAAAAAAGGTGCTAAGCCGCATACGCGAATTGACAAGATGCTGAATACGATCGAACAAATCGGGAACAAAGTTCCGCATCCCTCAATTATTTTCCTTATTTTGATTTTGTTGGTGGTTGTTTTGTCACATATTTTTGCTTCAATTGGGGCTCAAGCGACATTTGAAACATTGAATGCTGAAACAAATAATGCAGAAATGACAACGATGGCAGTCGAAAGTTTATTGAGTGCCGAAGGGATTCGTTTCATGTTTACGTCGACGGTTGCTAATTTCATGAGTTTTAATGCGTTGGGTGTGACGTTAGTAGCGATGGTCGGAGTTGGTTTTGCTGAGGAAGTTGGTTTGATCAGTGCTTTGATCCACAAGTTGGTCAAAGTTGTACCTAAAGCCATGATGACAAGTGTCCTAGTATTTATCGGAGTACTTTCAAGTATTGCTTCTGATGCAGGGTATCTAGTATTGATTCCTTTAGGAGCAGCTGTTTTCTACAAAGTCGGGCGCCATCCGATTGCTGGTTTATCTGCAGCATTTGCTGGGGTATCAGCTGGATTTGGTGTAAATATCATCATCACACCAATCGATGGGATGTTGACGGAAATTTTGAATGAAGCAGTTCATACTGTAAACCCTACGTATACAGTCGATTTAGTTTCCAACATGTTCTTTTCGATTGCTTCAACCGTTTTAGTAGTTATTGTTTGTACATTAGTAAATGAAAAAATTATTGAACCTCGACTTGGGGTATATAAATCGGATAAAGATCTTTTCCCTGAAGAAGATAATGCAGACGAAGCAAAAGGTTTACGCTGGGCATTGATCGGCTTACTAGGATTAACAGCGATCATCATGATGGTGACATTACCAAGTGGCGCACCATTACGTCATGCAGAAACTGGAAATATCATTGGTTCAACACCATTTATGGATAGCTTGATCACGATCATTATGTTAGTAGCATTAGTGCCGTCAATTTTTTATGGTCGAGCAATGGGTAAAATCAAATCAAGTTTAGATGTCGTTAATCCGATCATTAAAGTATTCGGCAATCTAAGCGGAATGATTTTCTTACTATTGATCATCAGCCAATTTATTGCTTACTTCAACTTTACTAACTTAGGAACTGTATTGGCAGTAAATGCTGCTGATTTTATTGAAGGCTTACAAATGAGTGGTCTAGCATTGTTGCTTTGCTTCATTCTATTGATTGCTGGATTAGATATTATTTTAGTCGGAGCAGTACCAAAATTTGCGATCTTAACGCCAATTTTTGTTCCATTATTGTATCAATTGGGTATCGCGCCAGAAGCAGTATTAGCAGCTTACCGTGTGGCAGATTCCCCAATCAATGTTATTACACCATTGCTTCCATATTTTGCTTTGATCGTAACCTTTGCAGCAAAATATGATAAGAAGACCGGTGTGGGAAGTATTATTGCATTGATGCTACCGCACGTTATCGTCTTGTTCATAACTTGGGTGCTGTTGTTCATTGCCTTTTACGTCTTCAAATTACCGTTAGGCCCTGGAGTGGGAATGTATCTATCATAGAATTCAAAATAGCTAAATAACAAGTGGTTCTTTTATGCTTACTTGTGATAAAATTAGGAGAATTAAATTTAAGATCAAGGGAGCGATTGATATGCCATTTGTTCATATTGAATTACTTGAAGGAAGAACCGAAGAACAGTTAACAGAAATGGTCAAAGAAGTAACTGAAGTCGTATCTAAAACAGCAGGTGCGCCTAAAGAAAATATCCATGTGATCATTAATGAAATGCAAAAAGGAAAATATGCTCAAGGTGGAAAGTGGAGATAATATTTGATATTATACTTGCTTTTTAAATTGATACATGTTTATAATGAGTTTGTAATTGATCGATGAAGAAAGACAACTGAACTTGAAAGCTATTTAAAAGAGAGGGAAAGCATGGCTGAAACTTTTCCAGATGAGCGCAAGGGATGACCACTTTCTGAAGGACTCTTGTCAAATGCAAGAGCGGACAGCGCCGTTATCGCTTGTGAGGAGCACAATAGTTGCTCAAAGATTAGGTGGAACCACGTTTATTCGTCCTAGTACCGTTACGGTACTAGGACTTTTTTTATACTTAATTTTTGAGGATTAGCGAAGCTTTCTTGATTATCGATCAAAAATCATAAGGGGGAACTACAGGATGGTAAAAATTTCATTTCCAGATGGATCAACAAAAGAATTTGATAAAGGCATTACTGGGTTAGAAATCGCAAAAAGCATTTCTAGTTCATTAGCAAAAAAAGCATTAGCTGTCGTAGTAAATGGTCAGTTAGAAGATTTAAATCGTGCAATCGATGAAGATGCGGAATTGAAAATTGTGACCGATAAAGATGAGGAAGCATTGCCACTTGTTCGTCACTCAAGTGCTCACTTGATGGCACAAGCAATCCGCCGTTTATTCCCAAATATGCATTTTGGTGTAGGGCCAGCGATTGATTCTGGTTTCTATTATGATACTGATAATGGGGAAGAACAATTAAGTGAAGAGGATTTCCCAGCAATCGAAAAAGAAATGAAAAAAATTATCAAAGAAAACTTACCAATCGAACGTAAAGTGATGAGCCGTCAAGAAGCGTTAGATTTCTTTAGCTATGATCCTTATAAAGTTGAATTGATCAGCGATCTTCCTGAAGACGAAGTGATCACAGCGTATACGCAAGGTGAATTCACTGACTTATGTCGTGGACCACATGTTCCATCAACTGGAAAAATCAAAATCGTTAAATTATTGTCTGTAGCAGGTGCTTACTGGCGCGGAAATTCAGACAACAAAATGATGCAACGTATTTATGGAACAGCCTTCTTCAATCAAGCAGATTTAGATCATTTCTTGAAAATGCGTGAAGAAGCAAAAGAACGTGATCATCGTAAATTAGGTAAAGAATTAGATCTATTCATGATTTCGCAAGAAGTTGGTTCAGGATTGCCATTCTGGTTGCCAAAAGGTGCAACAATCCGTCGCACAATCGAACGTTACATCGTTGATAAAGAAATCTCAATGGGTTATGAACATGTGTATACACCAGTCTTAGCTGATACAAGTTTATACAAAACTTCAGGCCACTGGGATCATTATAAAGAAGACATGTTCCCAATCATGGATATGGGTGATGGTGAAGAATCATTAGTATTACGTCCAATGAACTGCCCGCACCACATGATGATCTATAAAAACCATATTCATTCATACCGTGAATTACCAATCCGTTTAGCGGAACTTGGAATGGATCACCGTTATGAAAAATCTGGCGCATTATCTGGCTTACAACGTGTGCGTGAAATGACAATGAACGATGCACATATCTTCGTTCGTCCGGATCAAATCAAAGAAGAATTCCGTCGTACATTAGATTTGATTTTAGAAGTATACAAAGACTTCGGTTTTGAAGATTATCGTTTCCGTTTAAGCTACCGCGATCCAGAAAATACAGAAAAATACTTTGATGACGATGAAATGTGGGAAACATCTCAAGGTTTATTAAAAGAAGTAATGGACGAATCTGGTTTTGATTACTTTGAAGCAGATGGCGAAGCTGCATTCTACGGTCCTAAACTTGATGTACAAGTATTAACAGCATTAGGAACAGAAGAAACATTGTCAACGATCCAATTTGACTTCTTATTACCAGAACGTTTTGACTTAACATATATCGGGGAAGACGGAAAAGAACATCGTCCAGTCGTAGTTCACCGTAGTGTGGTTTCAACAATGGAACGTTTCACTGCTTACTTGATCGAACAATACAAAGGAGCTTTCCCAACTTGGTTAGCACCTGAACAAGTTGCGATTTTACCAGTCTCACCTGAACACCATGGAGATTATGCTTATGAAGTGAAAGATCGTTTAGTCCGCGCAGGTGTTCGTGTAGAAGTCGATGACCGTAATGAAAAATTAGGTTACAAGATCCGTCAAGCACAAACACAAAAAGTTCCTTATCTATTGGTTATTGGAGATAAAGAAGTCGCAAGTGCTTCAGTCAATGTTCGTCGCTATGGTAGCGAAGAACAAGAAGCACAAGATTTGAACATGTTTATCGAAGCAATCAAAGATGACATTGCGAACATGAGTCGCCAATAAAAAATTGAAATTGAGGCAAAAGTAAATTTACTTTTGCCTCAATTTTTTGTAGTTTAACTTGTGGAAAAAAAGATATACCCAAGTTGTAGTTAAAGTCTTTTTAAGAATCTGTTTTTCCACAGAAATTATATAGCTAAAATGTTTCACGATAAATGAGTGAATCTTTAATTGTAAAACGAGACTTTAGCTTGAAAATGTCCGTCAACTAAATTTTTTATCATGAAACTGTGAAACATTGGCGAAGACGAAAAAGGTTTAAATTATTAAAATGTTTAAACTATGGTAAAGGAACTAAGAATAATCCTTTTGAAAAATTCTTTTTTCGGCTACAATAAAAAAAGAACTGTTGAACGGAAGGAACAGATGAATGAAACCAACGAACCCATTAAAGAAATTTTTTGATCATTTAAAAAAGGCGGACGAATCTGACCGCAGCAAAAGCAAGAGTCATGTGCCGTTTCGGCTAAATATTCTATTCTTCGTCATCTTTGCTTTATTTGTTATCTTAGTCTCACGTTTGGGCTATTTGCAGATCGTAGAAGGTGACAAAATGAAATCGCAGATGAAAGCTTCAACTACCATCACTGTGAAAGAGAACGCACCACGGGGTGTCATTTATGATGCAAAAGGAACGGCATTAGTCAATAATGCTGCGAATCCAGCAATTACCTTTACACGAGGGAATTCAATGGCAGCCAAGGACATCCTTAAATTAGCTGAAAAATTAAATAAACTGATTGATGTTCCAGCAGATGAAACACTAACTACCCGTGATAAGAAAGATTTCTGGTTAGCAGATGCCGATCATTTGAAAGAAGCTGAAGATCGGTTATCGTTTAAAGAAAAAAATCTTGATACATCAGATGAATATCAAAAACTAGTCGATAAAGTCAAAGATAGCGAAATCCAATTCAGCGATGAGCAGCTAAAAGTTGCGACGATTTTCAAACGTATGAATAGTGCATCGGCTTTAAGTACGGTTTTTGTCAAAAATGAAAATGTCACAGATGAAGAATTGGCTGTCGTGGCTGAACGGGCAGCAGATTTACCGGGGGTTTCCACTGGAACAGACTGGGATCGTTCATATAATGACAATTTAGATGGATCATTAAGAAGTATTTTAGGTTCGATCACGACGGAAAAAGAAGGCTTGCCTGCTGAAGAAGCTGAAGCTTTACTGAAAAAAGGCTATGCAAGCAATGACCGTGTCGGAAAAAGCTATCTAGAAAAACAATATGAAGATGTCTTGCAAGGCAAAAAAGGTGAATATAAAGTCACTTTGAATCAACAAGGAAATATCGAAAAACAAACTGAAGTCAAAAAAGGTGAAAAAGGTTCGAATGTTGTTCTAACGATCAATGCAGAATTCCAGCAAAAAGTAGAAGATATTTTACGAACACATTATCAAAAAATGGTCGACAGCGGCGTGGCTAAATACTCACCCGGTGCTTACGTGGTTGCGATGAATCCAAATGATGGTGAAGTGTATGCGATGGCTGGTTTTAGTCATGACACTAATAGTAAAACATTGACCGAAAATGCACTCGGAACAATCACAAATGCCTTTGTACCAGGTTCAGTTGTCAAAGGCGGGACTGTTACTGCGGGATATCAAACAGGTGTTATCACCGGTAATGATACATTGATCGATCAACCAATCAAATTAGCAGGGACTTCACTTAAAGGATCGATCTACAATCAGGTCTTAGGAAATCAAATTCCTTTAAATACAGTTAAGGCGCTAGAATGGTCATCTAATGCGTACATGATGCAACTGGTCTTACGAATGCTAGGTGTTACCTATCAACAAAATATGAGTTTGCCGGAAAGTGCTTCAACTAAAGAAAGTTATAATAAATTACGCGATGCTTTTGCCGAATACGGTATGGGCGTAAGTACAGGGATCGATTTACCCAATGAATCCACTGGGATCAAGAATACCAACTTTGGTGAAGAAAATGGTCCTGGCGGCGGTAATCTGCTTGATTTATCTTTTGGACAATATGATACGTATACTCCGATGCAGCTGGCACAATATGCAGCCACAGTCGCAAACGGCGGAACGCGGATCTCACCACATGTAGTCAAAGGAATCTATGGAAATAATGACAGCGGCGGCTTAGGCAGTCTGGAAAAAGAAGTCACGGGGAAAAAGTTGAATCAAGTAAATATTACTTCAGATCAAATGGGTATTATTAAAGAAGGTTTCTATCAAGCCGTCCATGGTACCGATGGCAACACGACTGCCCGAGATCTTGCTTCAGCAAAATTAGATCCAGCAGCTAAAACAGGTACAGCCGAAACCGTAGCAGACGGTGGAGAAAGTACGATCAACAGTAATATCGTAGCTTATGCGCCGTATAACAATCCACAAATTGCAATCAGTGTGATGCTTCCAAACTTAGACGAAGCACATGATAGTGAGAATAAAGCTATTACAAAAGAAATAATTGATGCATTTGCTGACACTTATGGCGTACAATAAAACTAAGGAGCTTTTGCTTCTTAGTTTTTTTTGAGGAGTGGAATCAATGACAGTATATGATTTTAAAGTAAAGACAACCGATGGCAATGAAAAGGCAATAGCAGATTACAAAGGTAATGTTCTTTTGATTGTTAACACAGCAACAGGATGCGGGTTTACACCTCAGTACGAAGGCTTACAAAACTTATATGAGAAATATCAAGCACAAGGATTTGAAGTGTTAGATTTTCCATGTAATCAATTTGGCCATCAAGCTCCAGGTTCAAACGAAGAAGTAGCCGATTTTTGTCAGTTGAAATACCATACGACATTTCAAACATTTGCCAAAATCGATGTGAATGGTGAGAATGAAGATCCGTTATACAGCTATTTGAAGAGTGCGCAAGGTGGTTTACTTAACAAAGCAGTCAAATGGAATTTTACAAAATTCTTGGTCGATCGTGAAGGAAACGTCATCAAACGCTATGCATCGCAAACAAAACCAGAAGAGATCGCAAAAGACATTGAAGCCCAATTATAAAAACGTCAAGTAGATATACTTAACAAATTTTACAAAAAAGCTAGTCAACAAGATAAAAACATGATATGATATCAAAGTCTGAGAAATATCTTGGAAAAACCGTTATTACTAGGGAGGGAAAATCATGCGCGTAAACATCACTTTAGAATGTACTTCTTGTAAAGAACGTAACTACCTAACAAATAAAAACAAACGTAACAACCCAGATCGTTTGGAAAAAATGAAATATTGCCCACGCGAACGTAAAGTTACTTTGCATAAAGAAGTAAAATAATTACATTGAAAAGCCAGCGTCCGTTCGCGGATGCTGGCTTTTTTTAAAACTACATAAAAAATTCATATATTCCTAAGCAAAAGATAAGTTTCAAATGGTAAAACTATCAATAGAGTAAATGATCTATTTAGAAAGGAAGAATTCGATGCGTAAAGTTCCACCCATTTTAAAACCAATCGCATTACTAACGGTATCGATCTTGATCGCGACGACAACGAGTGTGTTTAACCATTCAAGTTACCGTAGTTCCACTACGCCAAGTAGTACAACTGAAACAGTCATATCACAAACGAGCGATTCTTCTCAGCGATCGGATAGTCTTTCAAGTGAAAATGCTACAATCGATTCTTCAACAAGTATAATAAGTGAAGAACCAACTACTAGTGAAGATGAGGTAGTCACTAGCGATGACAATAATGCTGATAATCGTGCTGTTAGCACAGTAGAAAGTTCAGCAGACAATACAGATACATCATCTAGTGAAGCATCATCAACAACCGAAGAATCGCAATCCGTGGCTACGCAACAACAGCCTACAAATGGCGCGGAAGCAACAGAAGCAGGTGATAGTCAATGACAGTATTATTAGATATTATTAATGGTTTAAATAAATTTTTGGGTTTCTTAGATATCAGTCCTAAATATTTGAACCGGGCATATACATTATTGAGTATTTTGCCGACACTTTATGTTTTACGAATCGTTTATGGTTTGTGGGGTAATCAAAATTATCTCCAGTTTTTCCTTTATAGTTTGGTTTTTATCGTTTTGATTTATTTTTCTGTGCTAAACTTCTTTTACTATTTCTTAGATAAAAACTTGAAATTAGATATCACACAATTATTTGTTAAATATTTACCAGATGATGCCTTTAATATTCAAAGCGAACAAGCAAAACAAAATAGAAAATTATTTGAACATGCAAAAGAAATCTCTGTGGATTTCAATGAAGATTATCAATTAAGATTGGTTGAAAATATCCAAGCATTGATTGATAAACAAGAAATCACAACGAATGATTTAACAAAACATGAAGGATTTTTAATTGAAGAAAACACGCTTTATCCTTATTACTATGTCAAACAGATCAACGATCAGACGTATCAATTACAAATCGGAAAAAATTATCGAGATTTAGAAACAGTCGGAATGATTCGTCAAACAGAACCACTAAATCCAATCGGTTTATTCATTGTTGGCGGGGATTTTGTCAAACAAGGGATTCGCTATCATGAACCTTATCAATTAAAATTTTTAGCCAAAACAACAGAACCAGTTACAAGAAGCCGTCGAAGTAAAAAATAAAGTCGTTTGACTGAAGCCTTTCTTATTGAAAAGAAAGGCTTGGTCAAACGACTTTTTTATTTAAGGACGTCCTTGATGTTTTCAACAATTTTAGTATAGGCGATTGGTCCGTTATACAACCAACTTGAATTGCCATCGAATTCATATAAATGGTTGTTTTTGACTGCTGGAATATTGCTCCATAATGGGTCTTTAAACATAGCAGCCCCTGTATCGCTGTTGACTAAGAATAAATAATCAGCATCTAGTTGTGAAAGACTTTCTAAAGAGACTTGTGAGAAGTCAGAGGTAGCTTTTTCACTGATTTCTTTAGTTAATTCAGGAACTTCAAAGCCTAGTTCTTTATAGATCAACTCACCACTGGAACGATTATCCGCAACCATGAAGGCAGAATTGTTTGTTACCCATAATACAGCAGCAGATTTTCCTTGAATCTTATCTTTTAAATCTGTTTTTGTTTGTTTGACTAAATCGTCATAATCAGTTTCAACTTTTTTTGCTTTGTCTTCTTTGCCTAGGACTTGAGCAATATCTTCTAATTGCTCACGCCAAGTTACACCATCACCATTTTTGACTACATAGGTAGGAGCGATTTTTGAATATTCTTTATATTTCCCGCCTTCTAACGTACCATCAGAACCAATTAAAAGTAGGTCGGGTTCGAATTTTAAGACGTCTTCATAAGGAAGATCATAATTGATTGTAGGAATGCCATCTAACTTATCTTGCAAGTAATGTTGGATTTTTCCTTCACCAACGGTCCATTGAGCAACCGGTTTTTCATCTAAGGCAACTAAATAATCTTCTAAGTAAGAAGCGATGATTCGTTTTGGTTTATTAGGAACTTCGACTTTATGGTCTTGTGCATCTGTTAACGTACGCACGTCACTTGATGTATCTTTAGTTTCGCCGCTTTGCCCACAAGCCGCCAAACTTAAAAGCGTTAACATTGAAACAGTCGTTAAAATTATTTTCTTAAACATAAAAAACTCCTTTAAAGTTAATTGAGAACATTTCTCAATTGTTATTATTGCTGAAAGTCCAGAGCCTGTCAATAAGTAATTTTAATTAAATTTGAGTTGACGTAAAGATAAAATAAGGTGATAATTGAGAACGATTATCAAAGAAATGAGGAAGATCGATGACAAAATTGAAAACAAGTGATCTTTCAATTGGGTACGACAAAAAGATTATTGTGAATGATATTACAGTGGAGATCCCTGATGGGAAAATTACTAGTTTGATTGGACCAAATGGAAGTGGGAAATCCACTTTTTTGAAAGCTTTAGCACGTATTTTAGAACCGGCTCAAGGTGATGTTTACATAGATGGCGAGAACGTTCAGTGTTTAGATACAAAAACTGTCGCTCAAAAGATTGCATCCTTGTCTCAGACAACTACACAAGTGAATGGATTAACAGTTGAAGAAATCGTAGCCTATGGACGCTTTCCTTATCAAAAGGGTTTTGCAGGTTTGAAAGAAGAAGATCATCAGCTGATCCAGTGGGCCTTAGAGGCAACAAATCTGACAAAATTAAAACAACGGACTTTACTGACACTTTCTGGTGGGCAACAACAGAGAGTTTGGATTGCGATGGCTTTGGCGCAGGATACCGATATTTTGATTTTGGATGAGCCAATCACGTTTTTAGATCCAGCTCATCAATTAGAAATTTTAGAATTGTTACAAGAAATCAATCATCAAGGAAAAACGATTTTGATGACAATCCATGACCTGAACCATGCTTCGCGTTTTTCTGATTATCTTTTAGGAATGAAGAAAGGCGAATTGATTTTTCAAGGGACTCCGAAAGAAATTTTTACCGCTGATAAATTGCTGAATCTTTTTGATATCCAAGCAACCTTTGCTACTTTGCCAAACAGTGATAAACCAATTGTACTGACATACGATTTGGTAAAGGAGAGCTGACGAATGACGAAAAAAAATTTATTTTTTCCGCTTGTGATTATAGGATTAGTCGTTGTGATGCTTCTTTCGTTACGCTATGGAGCAGTAACCAGTAAATGGTCAGATGTGAGCCATGCTTTACTACATTTTGATGCTAGCAATCAAGGGGAACAATTAGTTCGTTACTTGAGATTGCCCAGAATGATTGGAGCAGTGCTAGTTGGTGCTGGTTTTGCGGTATCAGGAGCTTTGATGCAAGGCATTACATCTAATCCAATCGCTGATTCAGGATTATTAGGAATCAATTCAGGTGCTAGCTTAGGTTTAGCATTGATTTTTGCACTTACAGCCAATCCGGCACCAATTGTTGGCTTAGCAGGATCATTTTTAGGCGCTTTAGTTGCGATCTTATTGATTTATTTAGTATCAACACGGGTCTCTTTTGGTTTGTCACCTGTTCGGATCGTGTTGTTGGGGGCTGCGCTAAGTGCCTTTTTCTCAGCTATTAGTCAAAGTATTAATTTGATGTTTGATTTGAATCAATCGTTAACTTTTTGGTTTGTTGGGGGGACAAGTAACATCACTTGGGAACAGATAAAGATTATCTCTCCACTAGTTCTTGTCGGTCTGATCGGATCATGCATGATAAGTTCTCAAGTCACTCTATTAAGTCTAGGAGACGAGACGGCTCTCAATCTAGGACGAAACCCAAATCGAATTCGACGGCTCAGTATGTTTTGTGTCTTGTTACTGGCAGGTAGTGCGGTGTCTTTAGTCGGAACAATCAGTTTTATAGGCTTGATCGTTCCTCATATCGTGCGCTATTTTGTTGGTCATGATTACCGTTACGTTGTGCCAGCTTCCGCAGTATTTGGTGCTCTCTTTTTTGTGATAGCAGATGTTGTATCTCGTCTAATAGCACCACCGCTTGAAACTCCGACTGGGGTAATCATCACGATCATCGGTGTACCATTTTTACTTTTACAAATAAGGAAGGGAAGCTTATGAGAAAAAAAATCGGATGGCTTTGCTTGCTGTTGTTGATGATCATCGGGATTTTTTTAAGTTTGACTGTTGGGACAAACAAATTGTCTTTCTATGATCTAATGCAGGTCTTTCAAGGGACCGGAAGTAGAAGTCAGCAATTAATTGTTTTTGATTTTCGTTTTCCGCGGCTATTAGTTTCAATTCTTGCCGGTATGGGATTGGCTGTTTCAGGTTATATTTTTCAAACGATCACCCATAATGATTTAGCGGATCCAGGAATTCTAGGGATCAATGCCGGAGCAGGACTGACTGTTTTGATTTACTTGGGATTTTACGCAAGTGGAGAGAGCAGTTGGCTTTTACCTTTCATTGCTTGTGTAGGAAGTTGTTTAGCTACAATATTAGTCTATTTTTTTGGTCGACAATCTGAGCGGATCACGCCCAATCGTTTATTATTATCTGGTGTCGCAGTCAATGCAGGCATCTCTGCTTTGACTTTATTAGGAACGATTCGTGTTTCGAAAGACAATTATCAATTTGTTACTTCATGGTTATCAGGAACCATTTGGGGAACAACTTGGCAGCATGTTTTTCTATTGCTACCATGGATCGTTTGTTTGATACCCTTAGTGATGTCTAGAGGACGCTATCTTGAAGTGTTAGAATTGGGCGATGATGTAGCCGTCGGGTTAGGCGTAAAACTAAAAAAAACGCAATTATTCTTTTTAGTATGTGCTGTCTGTTTAGCAGCCGTAAGTGTTTCGATTGCCGGTAGTATCAGTTTTATCGGCTTGATCGCTCCCCATATCGCACGTCAGATTACACGTAGAAAAAATAATCAAACATTATTGATGACTGCTTTGATCGGTGGTGTTTTATTATTATTCAGTGATGTATTCGCACGAGTAATTTTACCTAGCGGCGAAATGGCTGCTGGGATCATCGTCTCATTGATTGGGGCTCCTTATTTTATTTTACAATTACTTAAACGTGTATAGATTGGAGTAATGGCAGATGGTCTGGACAACGATTTGGAGTCACGCGCAACGTGGGATTGCGAATTATAGTGAAGGTAATGGAACAGTTGATTTGTCTTTTAAGCAAATTTTACCGGTTGAACAGATCCGATTAGTTTTTGCGAATGAATACGGCCATCAGCGACAATCGATCGAAGCTCTGACGGTTCAATCAAATGAATTGATTGAGCAAATTGGTGCGTTCTCTGTTGATCCAGGTAAATACCACTATACGCCCGCTATTTTAATTGATTCTGAAGCTGCTAAATGGAAAATTAAATTTGAAGCGAAACCGATGGAAAGTGGTTATGCTTTTAATGATGCTGACTTTTTACCGATAAAAGGACATACTGATTTTTGTACAGGATTATTAGCGATCGAAGCCGATATCGAAGGAGAGTGTCTGATTGCTTTAGGTGATTCTTTGACCGAGGGGGCTACTTGGACAGCTCCGCTGCAACGAAAACTAAGATCGAATAATTTATTTTTGGTCAATCAGGGAATCAATGGCAGCTTCTTATTGAAAGATAGTAGTGACGATCAGTCAACGGATAAGAATCAGTTTTTTTATGGTCATGATAGTTTTACACGTTTAAAAAGATGTTTAGAGAGTCATCATAATGTAAAAAAAGTGATCATCTTTTTTGGGGCAAATGATTTGATCCATGGAGAACTGGATTTAAAACATTTTCAACTAGCGGTCCAACGATTGATTGATTATTGTGTAGAACGCGGTGTGGATTACCAACTTTGTACGTTAACGCCATGTTTAGGTTATCCAGGAATGGATACGACCAAAGAAACGGTCCGTCAAACAATCAATCAATGGCTACGTGAAAATAATGAGCAAAAGCTCTGGGATTTTGCAGCTATTGTTGAAGAGAATGGTCGATTGATTTCTAATTATGACAGTGGCGATCATTTACACTTTAATGCGATTGGTGGTTTGATGATTGCACGTCAAATTGTTAGTGATTTTTTTTAAGGGGAGTGATCCCCTTTTTATTTTGGTCAGACTTTGCTATTCTTTTTATTAAGAAGGTGATAGGGTGGAAAAAGATAGATTACGCCAACAAGCGATCAAGCGATTGGTTGAATTGTCAAAAAGTGAATTGCGACAAGACCAAGTCACTCAAATCTATAATCAGTTTTTTGAGAGCGCGATTTGGAAAGAGGCCAAAACAATTGGTGTTACAAAAGCAACAGCGATTGAATTTCCGACAGAAAGATTAATCCAAAAGGCGTTTGAGTCAGGGAAAAACATTGCTGTTCCAAAATCTTTGCCTAAAGGAAAAATGGTTTTTCATTGGGTTGATCCAGAAACGAGTTACCAGATGACGAAATTTGGTGTCGAAGAACCTGAGGTTGAAGCTGTTGCAACGCCTGAAGAAATTGATTTGCTGATTGTTCCTGGTCTATGTTTTACGCATCAAAAATACCGGATCGGTTTTGGCGGCGGATATTACGATCGCTACTTAGCAAATTATCAAGGCGATACGGTCAGTTTTGTTTTTAAAGAACAAATTTTTGAAAATTGGCAGCCAGAAACGTTTGACTTACCGATTGATCGTTTGATTATGGCGAAGTAAATTGAAAGAGGGAAAGCATGAGAAGAGATAAACCGTATGTTATGTATACGATTTTTGTAATCAATACAGTTGTTTTTTTACTGCAATATTTATTACCTAGTCTAGGAATCGAGAGCCAGTTAGGAATGTTTGCTCCATCGATCGTTTTTCAACATCAGTATTGGCGCTTCATTACACCAATGGTCATCCATTTTGGTTTGATGCATTTTGCTTTGAATAGTGTAGTCCTTTACTATATGGGCCAACAATGTGAAGCGATTTTTGGTCACTGGCGTTTTGCGATCATTTATTTATTAAGTGGCGTGATGGGAAATTTTGCTAGTTTTGCGTTTAATCAGCCGACGACTTTGTCCGGCGGAGCTAGTACAGCCCTTTTTGGTTTGTTTGGCGCATTTTTGATCGTGGGGTTACATTATCGCGATAATCCTAATATCCAAGCGTTGACTCGCCAATTTGGATTGTTTATTTTAATGAACTTAGCATTTGGAGTGTTTGATTCTACGATCGATATCTGGGGTCACTTAGGCGGTATTGCTGGGGGAGTCTTCTCTGGTTGGGGACTAGCCGTACCTTTTGCTAAAGATCGCTTTACTACGCGAGAACGAGTGACTGCTGTTTTATTATTTATTTTTGTTACAGTGATTTGTCTTTTATTCGGTATTCGAAAATTTGGCCTATTGAATTAATACGAGCATTAAGCTCGTATTTTTTTATTGAAAGGAAAAAATAAAATGAATTATATAGCGTTGTTTAGAGGAATCAATGTCGGAGGAAAGAATCGTGTAAAAATGGCTGACTTAAAAGAAATTTTTAATGGATTAGGCTGTCAGGATGTCGTTAGTTATATCCAAAGCGGGAACCTGATTTTTTCAACTGATGAAGCGATCGAAGTGCTCGCTGCTAAAGTGGCCGTATGCTTCATGCAACGATTTGGCTTTGAAACTACAGTTGTTTATCTAACAAAGGAAAAATTCTTGCAAGTTATTGAAGATTTGCCATTTTCAGCGACTGAAATTTTACATACAGAAGAAAAAAATCCCAAAGTAGCACATTTATATGTTGGTTTTTCTGCCGAGCAAATCACCTCAGCGTCTCTTTTGATGGAAAGTGAACGCGCTGTTGTTGCTGGAAAACAAGTCTATTTTTTGATGGATGATAGTCTACATTTTTCAAAAATTGTGCCAAAAATAGCAAAAGATTCTAAAAGTATGACGTTGCGAAATTGGAAAACAGTCTTGAAATTAGCCGACTTATTAGAAAAATAATATTTTTCGATTTGCGACTGATGAGACAATACTATAAAATACAATGTGAAGAAAATTTTTTTGAGAATTTAGGCTATAAAAATAGCAAATTTTTCTGTATAATACTGGGGATGTGTTTTGATGGAAAGTTTATATGATGTACAACAGTTATTGAAACAATTCGGCATTTATGTTTATGTCGGAAAAAGGATCTATGATATTGAGTTGATGCAAATCGAACTGAAGAATTTATACGAAGGTCGATTGATAGATCGTGATACTTATTTACAAGGCTGGGGCATCCTAAAACGGGAACATCACATTGAAGAAAGTCGAGAAGGTGACTAGTATGGATAAAAAATTATTAGGAATTGATTTAGGCGGGACAACGGTTAAGTTTGCAATTTTGACTGAAGACGGAGAAATCCAACAAAAGTGGAGTATTGAGACCAATATTCTAGATGATGGCTCACATATTGTACCAGACATCATTGATTCAATTAATCATCATTTATCTTTATATGGAATGACTTCAGATCAATTTATCGGGATCGGTATGGGAACTCCTGGTAGTGTAGATATTGAAGCCGGAACAGTTATCGGAGCATACAACTTAAACTGGACAACATTACAACAAGTTAAGAAAGAAATCGAAAAAGGAACTAACATCAAATTCACGATTGATAACGATGCCAATGTTGCTGCCTTAGGCGAACGTTGGAAGGGTGCTGGCGATAACGAACCCGATGTAATCTTTGTGACATTAGGAACTGGTGTTGGCGGTGGAATCATCATGAACGGTGAATTGCTTCATGGATTAGCCGGCTGTGCTGGTGAAATCGGACACGTAACAGTCGATCCTCATGGATTTGAATGTACATGCGGCAAACGTGGTTGTTTAGAAACAGTCGCTAGTGCAACAGGTGTTGTACGTGTGGCTCGTCAATTAGCCGAAGAATATGCTGGCGGTTCTAAATTAAAAGCTCGTTTGGATAATGGCGAAGACATCACAAGTAAAGACGTGTTTGAATTAGCGGAAGAAGAACAAGATGATTTAGCATTGATGGTCATCGACAAAGTGACTTTCTATCTTGGTTTAGCTTGCGGAAACTTAGGAAATACCTTGAATCCTTCATCAATCGTTATTGGCGGCGGTGTTTCTGCAGCCGGTGAATTTTTACGTAGCCGAGTAGAAAAATACTTCAAAGAATTTACTTTCCCACAAGTTCGTGAAAGTACAAAAATCAAATTAGCAGAATTAGGAAATGAAGCGGGCGTGATCGGCGCTGCATCATTAGCTAAATAGAAAAAGCAGCAGGGAAGGAATCGTTCTATGTCAATTTGGTGGAAAATCAATATTGTATTAATTACAATAATCGTTTTATATGGGTTGTATGAATTATTTGTTCGCATCATGGTCAAACGTTCTGCAAAAGTAATCACGCAAGAAGAATTTCAAGCGGGGATGCGTAGAGCACAAGTTATTGATGTCCGTGAACGTGATGAATTCAATGCAAAACATATTTTGGGTGCACGTAGTTTCCCTTACACAATGTTAAAAGAAACGATGAGTTCTTTACGCAAGGATCAACCAGTCTATATCTATGATCAAAATAAATCAATCAGCGCACGCGCTGCCAATTTATTGCGTAAAAATGGTTTTACCAACTTGTTCATTCTAAAAGGTGGTATTCAAGACTGGACAGGCAAAGTGAAACAAAAAAAGATCGATTAAGTTGAAACAGTTAGACGTTCGTCTAACTGTTTTTCTATGTAAAATAGTATTGTGAAAGATAAAATGTATTTTTTCATTCGATTGACTGCAAATTAAAATACATTTATTATATTAGATGAAAACTTTTTCAGGAGGATATTATGACTATAAAACTTGTTGCTATCGATTTAGATGGAACCTTATTGAATGAGAACCATGAAATTACCCAACCAGTGATCGATACGATCAAAGCGGCCCGAAAGAATGGCGTTTATGTGGTTCTTTGTACTGGCCGTCCACTTACTGGAGCACGTGCACAGTTAGACTTATTAGAATTAAATCAAGTTGATGACTACATTATTACTTATAATGGCGGTTTAGTTTTGAATACGAATACCTGGGAAGTCATCGCGGAGCATAGTTTGACACGGGAAAATTATTTAGAGATCGATCATTTAGCACGCACATTAGATATTCATTTGCATAGTGCCGATAAGAAAGCGATGTATACATCTAATCGTGACATTAGTTCGTATACTGTTTTAGAAGCACATTTGGTAAATATGCCGTTACATTTCCGTACTCCGGAGGAAATTGCTCATGATGTGACGCCTGTTAAAATGATGATGATCGATGAACCAGAAATATTAAAAGCAGCCTTTGAAAAAATTCCTGCTGAATACTTTGAGAAATACACGATTGTACGTAGTTCACCATTTTTTGTTGAGTGGTTGAATCCAAAAGCTAGTAAAGGTATGGCCTTGAAAGAATTAAGTGAGCACTTAGGAATCAAACAATCCGAAGTGATGGCAATCGGCGATGCCGAAAATGATCTTTCAATGATTGAGTTTTCTGGTACAGGAATCGCAATGGGAAATGCTACTGAAAATATTAAAGCTGCTGCTGATTATACGGTAGCAACAAATGCAGAAGATGGTGTGAAAGAAGCATTTGATCGTTTTGTATTAAAAAAATAAGAACTTGAGGCCGTTGTAAATGTTCAACGGCTTTTTTAATTGCCAAATTGCTAATTCTTCTCTAAGCTGAAACTATCAACTAAGTGGAGAAGGAGTCCTTATGAAAAAAATTGCGATTATCGGAGCAGGACCATATGGTCTGATTGCACTAGAACAATTAGTTAAACAAGTACCCACAACTACTGAAATCAAATTAATAATTTTCGATCCTGATGGTCCTGGTGGGAAAGTTTGGCGAAAAAATCAAACGGACCAAGTTCTCATGAATACAGTTATGCAACATGTAACGCTTTTTTCGGAAGATGAAGGACCCAATTTTGCTGAATGGAACCAAAAGGAAGCCAAAGCCTATTTGAAAAAAGCTGATCTCAGTGCTGAATTTTTACCAGAGCTAGCATTAGGAGCCAATGATTATTGTCAACGCCGTTATTATAGTGTCTATCAAAGTTGGTTTTTTGAACAAATAAAAAAGACAGCTCCTAAAAATATCCAGATTGAATTGATCCAAGAAAAAGTTATTGGCTTAAAAGTACAAGCTGATCAAGTTATTGTACAGACAACTGATTCTTTCCAATTCGATGATGTAATCCTTGCCACTGGTCAATCGCAAGATGAATTACAAAAAGCGGAACAAGAAAATCAACAATTTGCAAATGCACACGGTCTATTTTATCAAGGTCCGGGAAATCCGGCGGATACAGATTTGACTCGTTTGAATCCAGAAGGCGCTATTTTGATCAGAGGATTAGGCTTAAGTTTCTTTGATTACCTGGCTTTATTAGTAGATCATTGGAATGGATCATTTATCGAAAGAAATGGCCACTTAATTTATCAAAAAACAGGTAAAGAGCAGCCAGTCATTGTAGGCTCAGGCAGAGGGATTCCTTACCACGCACGACCGAATAATCAAAAACGGCCTGGAGAAGAAGCCAAACCGCAGATACTGACACCAGAATTTATGGAGGGGTTTGAAGGAAATGTTCAATCTTTTCTTAAATTAATCCGAAAAGAAGCTGAACTAGTATATTATCAAAAGAAGTTAAAATCTGTCGAAAAACTAGACTTAGCGGCGTTTTTAACTGATTACCGATTGGGTGAGTCTGAAGACGTATTAGAAGAATATAAAATACCAAAAGCTCAGCGATTGGATTGGCAAGTGTTGTTAGATCCAGCTAAAGATGTCGAGCCAGAAGATTTTCAAACATTCATCCAAACGTATCTAAGCAAAGATATTGAAGCAGCAGAGCAAGGGAACCAAACAGGTGCTATCGGATCCGCAATTGATACATATAAAGAATTGCAAGATCCTTGGCATTGGATGCTTGACCAGCAAAAATTCACACCTAAAGATCTGTTTGAAGAATTTTTTGGAACCTTTGATCGTGAGTATAGCTTTTTGACGATTGGAGCGCCGGTGCTTCGTCAAAAACAATTGTTAGCCTTGGCAGAAGCAGGGATTATTACATTCTTGGCGCCTCAAATGACAGTGGAAAAAACAGACCAACAGTTCATCGCTTATAGTAAACAAAAACCAGCTGAATCTTATCAAGCAACCAATTTGATTGAAGCCCGTTTACCAGCAACAAGTCTTGAGCGAACGGAAAATCCGCTCCTTATTCAAATGCGTGAAGCGGGACTTCTTGCCCCGCATAACCTTTTCTTTGAAGGAGAAAATCATTTTACCGGTGCGCTGAAGGTGAAACGTGAAACCCATCAAGTGATCGACCAAGAAAACCAGGTTTTACAGCATATTTATAGTTACGGTATTCCTTTAGAAGGGCTCGATTGGCTGACGGCAGCTTCACCACGGCCTAAAAGCTCAGACCGAATTTTTTATTTAGCGAAGAAGATCGCACAATCAATTTTGACATAAAAAAGAACGCCAAGCTGGCGTTCTTTTTTATCGTGCAATTCTTTTTCTTTGAGCTTTTTTACGATTTTCATCGACTTTTGATTCTTTTTCTTCGATTGGGTCAATGACTTTCTTTTTCACGCTCATTACGACACCTGTAACTACCGCTGCGGCAGCTAAAGTACCAGTAACAAAACCAGAAGCAAATCTACGCATTTACACCACTCCTTTATCTGATACATTCATTATGAAGCAAAAGCTAAAAAATGGAAAGCTTAAGGTATGAAACGGCTTGCGGAAATTTAGTAAACAAATTATAATTTGTTTACTAAATAAAATTGATTGGAGTTCATTATATGGCTATTTTGGTTTTAGGGGGAGCAGGGTACATCGGATCACATACAGTCGACAAATTAATTTCACAGGGGTATGAAGTTGTAGTTGTTGATAATTTATTGACAGGCCATCGTGCAGCAGTTCATTCAGCAGCGACTTTTTATGAAGGCGACTGCCGAGACAAAGCATTTATGCGTAAAGTTTTTGATCAAGAAACGATTGAAGGGGTCGTGCATTTTGCAGCTAGTTCTTTAGTTGGAGAATCTGTCGAGAAACCATTGAAATATTTCAATAATAATGTAGTTGGAATGGAAAGTTTATTAGAAGTAATGGAAGAATTTAACGTCAAAAATATCGTTTTTTCTTCAACCGCAGCAACATACGGGGAACCGGGAGTATCGCCGATCACTGAAGAAGTTCCAACCAATCCAACCAATCCCTATGGTGAAAGTAAATTAATGATGGAGAAAATGATGAAGTGGTGTGACAATGCCTATGGTATGCGTTATGTGGCATTGCGCTATTTCAATGTTGCTGGAGCAAAAGCAGATGCAAGCATTGGTGAAGACCATGATCCAGAAACACATTTAGTCCCAATTATTTTACAGGTTGCATTAGGTCAACGGGATCATCTAACTATTTTTGGTGAAGATTATGATACGCCAGATGGTACATGTATTCGAGATTATGTTCAAGTTGAAGATTTAGCGGCTGCTCATATTTTAGCTTTAGAATATTTAAAAGCTGGAAATCCCAGCAACTTCTTTAATCTTGGATCAAATAATGGCTACTCAGTAAAAGAAATGTTGGAAGCTGCCCGTGAAGTGACAGGAAAAGAAATCGCAGCTGAAGTGGGACCACGCCGAGCAGGTGACCCTAGTCGCTTAGTCGCATCAAGTGAAAAAGTAAAAGACACATTAGGCTGGAATCCAGAATATACAGATATCAAAGCCATTATTCAAACTGCTTGGGATTGGCATGTCAGTCATCCTCATGGTTACGAAGATTAAGTGATTAGAAATAAGACAGCAACTGAATAATCAGCTCGGAAACTAAGTGCGTGGAAACAAATTAGGAGGAAGTACAGTGTCAATCAGTCAAACAGTTAGAGATTTTATTACCTTAGCGATCCAATCAGGTGGTTGGATGGAAATGGATCGAATCTATTTAGAAAATCGTGTGATCGCTTTGATCGGTGAGACGACATTAACCAAAACAGAAGTACGTCCAGTGACTGTTTCGGCAGTTGAATTGGTCGATAGTTTGCTTGATCAAGCGCTCAAAAACCAGCAAATTACTGATAATATGGCAGAAAGAGATATTTTAGCTGCACAATTAATGGACTTTATGACGCCGCCGCCCTCTGTGGTCAACGCCTATTTCGCCCAATATTATTCTAAAGATCCTATTCAAGCAACAGATTATTTTTATAAGATTAGTACTGACAATGATTATATAAAAACGCGCGACATCGCTCGTAATATTCATTTTCCAGCGAAAACCGCTTATGGTGAGCTGCAGATCACAATCAACCTTTCAAAACCAGAAAAGGATCCCAAAGACATTGCTGCAGCAAGCAAAGAATCAACTTCAGATTATCCGAATTGCTTATTATGTATGGAAAATGAAGGTTATAAAGGTCGAGTAAATTATCCGGCTCGGACCAATCATCGAATTATTCGAATGAATTTAAACGGGGAGAGCTGGGGCTTCCAGTATTCACCGTACGCTTATTATGATGAGCATTGCATTATTTTGTCGGAAGAACATCGTCCGATGCAGATCACGAAAGCGACTTTCCAGCGTTTATTGAAAATCACTGAAGTTTTACCGCATTATTTTGTGGGTTCTAATGCGGATTTACCGATCGTAGGGGGATCGATTCTTTCGCACGATCATTATCAAGGCGGCAGACATACTTTCCCTATGGCAGTGGCTGAGATTGAACGTGTGATCGAATTAAATGAGTATCCAACAGTTACTGCGGGTATCGTGAAGTGGCCTATGTCGGTTATTCGTTTACAAGGTAAAAATCAAAATGAAATGATTGAGGCAGCCAATCATATTTTTGAAAAATGGCAAAATTATTCTGATACGGCCTTGAATATCGTTGCTAAAACGGCTGATGGTGTTCAGCATCATACTCTTACACCAATTGCTCGTCGTAAAGAAGGGATCTTCGAATTAGATTTAGTTTTACGTGACAATAATGTTTCGGCTGAGTTTCCAGAAGGAATTTTCCATCCTCATCGTGATGTCCAACATATCAAAAAAGAAAATATCGGATTGATCGAGGTCATGGGACTAGCGATTTTACCGCCGCGTTTAGCTGCAGAACTGGAAGAAGTCGCCAACTATTTATTGGATGAAGAAAATACGATCGCGGACTACCATAAGTCATGGGCCGATCAGTTGAAAGAAACACATGAGATCACTCGTGAAAATGCCATGGCGATCATCCAACAATCTGTAGGAGATATTTTTACTAGAGTATTAGAAGATGCTGGCGTATACAAACGGGACGTTGAGGGGCAAGCTGGCTTTACTCGCTTCATCGAGACGTTTTAGGGAGGAGCTGCGATGGCTACTATTCGTGATATTGCAAAACAAGCCGGTGTTTCACCAGCAACAGTTTCCCGGGTATTGAATTATGATCAAGAATTATCCGTCGCTCAAGAAACAAGACAAAGAATTTTTGAAGTTGCAGAAGAATTAAATTATACAAAAAACCGTCGCAGAAACAAAACTGAAAAAATGAATATCCGCCTGGTTCAATGGTACGACCAGACAGAAGAACTAGCAGATCTTTATTACTTATCGATTCGATTAGGGATTGAAAAAAAGGCGGAAGAATTAAATCTTCAATTACAGCGGGAGACTTTTGATGAGTTATCGGATCACACCTTTAGTGGAACGATTGCGTTAGGAAAATTTGATGATAAGCAGCTTCAAAAATTACGAGAAACAAACGAACAGATATTAGTTGTTGATTTTGATGGAATGAAGCAAGGCTTAAATTCATTAGTCGTTGATTTCGATCAAAGCATGGATTTGGTCATCGATCATTTTATTCAAAAAGGTCATCAAGATATCGCGGTTCTTTCGGGAAAAGAAAAAACGAAACCTGCATTTTATCAGCTTGAAGATCCACGGTTGCATGCTTTGGAACAGAAATTAAAACAATTGGATTTATATCAAGCAAAATGGATGTTACAAGCTGATTTTTCTATGGAAGCTGGTAAAATAGCTGTTGCTGATTTTTTAGTAAAAACTGAAAAATTACCAACTGCTCTGTTTGCATCCAGCGATGCGCTGGCGATTGGGGCAATGCAGGCAATCCAAGCGGCCGGCTTACGTGTACCGGAAGATATATCTGTGATCGGTTTTAACGATATCAGTGTGGCAAAATATGTATCTCCCGCATTATCAACGATTAAAGTTGAGACCGAATGGATGGGAGAACTCGCCGTGACCACATTAATGGAACTGGTCAAAGAGGTGTCACCGGTGCCGCGGAAAATTACTTTAGGAACCACTTTAGTTCAACGTGAATCCACGAATTAAAATGAAAGATCTGTCTTGTAGGCAGATCTTTTTATTTTGAAACGATTAATCTTTAAACAGTTAGTAGGAAAGCTTTTCTAGTTTATGTTAAAATATGGCTATCTTAAATGCGAGGAAATGAACAATATGAAACTATTAGCAATGGATACATCCAATCAAACATTAGCCGTAGCGGTCTTAGAAGATGATCGAGTACTAGCACAATTTCAACTGAATCGAAAAATGAATCACAGTTTGACGTTGATGCCGGCAATTGAAATGGTCATGCAAACAAGCGGGTTAAAACCGGCCGATTTAGATCGGATCGTCGTTGCTGTGGGCCCCGGCTCTTACACGGGGATTCGGATTGCGGTAACAACTGCTAAAACGTTGGCAGAAACATTAAAAATCGAATTAACGACGGTCTCGAGTCTAGCCGTGATCGCTGCCAATGCGCAAACAAATAAATGGATCGTTCCTATCATGGATGCTCGCAGAAATAATGTTTATGCAGGTGTTTATCGCTGGGAAAATAATCAATTAGTCAATCTGATCCCAGACCAACACACATCTTTTGAAGCATTGATTGAAAAAATTACTGAATCTGCATTATTTATTGGTGAAACAACTAAATTTATCGAGCAGATTGAAGCAAAACTTCCTGCGGCCAAAATCGCTACGTCAGATATGTTGAATTTGCCGAATGGTTTGGTTTTAGGAAAATTGGGGTATCTAGCACAACCTATCGAGGATATCCATGGATTAGTACCAGCTTATTTAAAACGAGTAGAAGCGGAGGAAAAATGGTTGGAAACCCATCATCCAGAGGACGAAAATTATGTTGAAAAAATTTAGCGGGTTAGTCAAAACGATTTTATACGGAAAACAATATCCTTTTACAACAAAATTCGTCCGCTTAGGAGACGACAAATATTTATTGAGAAAAATCATGGATCGTGACATCAAAGAATTGATTGCTTTAGAGCGGGACGTTTATTTTGGCGAAACGCCTTGGACGAAGAGTGCCTTTTTATCGGAAATCCATTCGCCGATTCCCCATCTTTATTTATGTCTGCTGACAGAAGAAGAGCAGATTGCTGGTTTTATCGGTAGTCGGTTGATTGGTAACGATACCCATATTACGAATATTGCTGTAGCTAGTTCGTATCAAAATAAAGGAATCGGTCGTTTGTTGATTGACGAAGTAAAAAATTTCGCTATAATGAACGATTGTAAAACACTCTCGTTGGAAGTTAGAGTGAGTAATGCTGATGCACAACGTTTGTACCGCCGACTGGGTTTTGTAGCAAGTAATATTCGGAAAAATTATTATACTGAGAACAATGAAGATGCCTTAGATATGATCAAACAATTGGAAGTGGAATAGTTTTGGAAGAATTGGCTCAAACATTTTTTGAAATCAGTCAAACAGCTTATCAATTCGGCTCGCCTTGGACGGTCGAGCAATTTGCTAGCGATTTGATACAGCCACATAGTCATTATCTAACCGAAGGAATAGAAACTTGTGCGTTCTTAGGTTTTCAACAAGTATGTGATGAAATCGAAATCACAAATATTGCTTCGATAGATAAAGGTCAAGGATATGGCCGCAAGTTGATGAAGCAATTGTTGCAACGGGCAGAGTCGCAAGCGATCGCTAACATTTTTTTAGAAGTTCGTGCTTCGAATCAAGAGGCGCGTCTTTTTTATGAAACGTTTGGTTTCCAAGAAATTGGGATCAGAAAAAATTATTATCAACATCCGCAAGAACATGCGATTTTAATGAGCTTGAAAGTAGGAAATACAAATGAATGAAACAGAATTGATTTTAGCAATCGAAAGTAGCTGTGATGAAACAAGTGTTGCTGTGATCGAAAATGGCGAAAAAATTCTTTCGAATATCGTGGCATCACAGATAAATAGTCACAAACGTTTTGGAGGTGTCGTTCCTGAAGTTGCGAGTCGGCATCATGTCGAACAAATCACGATTTGTATCGAAGAAGCCTTGGCTGAAGCAAATATTCGCACCGAAGATTTAACGGCAGTGGCGGTAACCTATGGTCCTGGTTTAGTAGGCGCTTTGTTGATTGGGTTAAGTGCTGCTAAAGCATTTGCTTGGGCAAACGAGTTGCCGTTGTTGCCGATCAATCATATGGCGGGACATATTTATGCTGCTCGCTTGGTTCAACCGTTAGAATTCCCTTTGATGGCTTTATTAGTTAGTGGTGGTCATACTGAACTTGTTTATATGGCTGAAAATGGTTCGTTTGAAATCATTGGCGAAACACGTGACGATGCTGCCGGTGAAGCGTATGATAAAGTTGGGCGTGTACTAGGTTTGAATTATCCAAGCGGAAAAGAAATCGATGAGCTGGCTCAACACGGTCAAGATACATATAATTTTCCAAGAGCGATGATCAAAGAAGATAATTTTGACTTTAGCTTTAGCGGCTTAAAAAGTGCCTTTATCAACTTGACACATAATGCGGAGCAACGGGAAGAACAATTGGATCGAAATGATCTTGCTGCCAGCTTCCAAGCGAGCGTTGTGGAAGTTTTAGTAACTAAAACAATCAAAGCATGTAAAGCTTATCCGGTGAAACAGTTGATCGTAGCTGGAGGAGTGGCAGCGAATAGAGGATTAAGAGAAGCAATGACTGAAGCTATTGAAAAAGAATTGCCAGAAATGACCTTAATTGTTCCGCCATTACGGCTTTGCGGTGATAACGCAGCCATGATCGGTGCAGCAGCTCATGTAGAATTACAGAAAAAACATTTTGCCAATATGGCACTGAATGCTGATCCAAGTTTGGCTTTTCAACATATTTAAATAAACATAAAAAGAGCAGCTCGCTAGAGTTGCTCTTTTTATATTTATCTGAACATTATTATTTCACAAGCCAATCAAATAATGGAGTATTTCTAACAATGACTTGAAAACCCAATAGGACTCTTTTTTTAAAGATAAATCATGAAAAAATTTTCAATGATATTTAAAATGAAAAGATAAAACAGTGTTTTTTTAATTTTCCAACCTTGAAAATAAGTAAGAAAAATCCTAAACAGACCCTTTATTCTGGTTGTGAGAGCGCTATTTAATTTTTATACTTTAGTTGTAAGTGACCAGAAAATAATCGAAAGGGAGTTGAAGCTGTGAATAGATCTCGTCAATGATTTTGAGCAACAATCAAACTTAGAGTTTCTAAGGATAGTGATTCAGCTCATCAAGTCTTTCCAATCAGTCATGTGAAAATGGTCACTTAAAAAAGAGCAGGCGATTGCTGACCATTCCTTAGTACTCAAAAAAAAGATCGTGTATCTTTATCAAACAAATCGAAAGGTAGTGGTTAGGTGTTGTTAGCAGGAGCTTTTCTAATTATTATAGGATCTTTGTATGGATTGATCTATTTAAAAAAGAAAAAGTGGGCCTTTTCTAAACGGGTGGTATTAGCAATGGCTATTGGTATTATTTTAGGACTGATTTTTAATCAAGTATTATCTCAATCGGCTAGTGTAATCTTGGCAGATTGGATCGGAATTGTTGGTAGTGTGTATGTTAAATTATTACAAATGATCGCCGTTCCGCTGATTTTTGTTTGTGTGCTGTTAGCTTTTACTAAAATCGAGATCAAAACGAATGTCTTGAAGGTAGGGATGACGATCATCAGCACATTGATTGTCACTGCTGGAATTGCTGGAATGGTCGGAATCGTTACAGGTTATTTTTCAAAAATCGATGGGAATTCGTTCAACATCTCTCAGACCGCCTTGCATTCCGCTAATGAAATCCAACAAAATTATGTTGCAGGCGGTGAAAAAACCTTGACGATGCCACAAAAAATCATCGCGATTTTTCCATCAAATCCTTTTTTTGATTTGACAGGACAACGAGCGAGTGCAACATTAGGAGTAGTGATTTTTGCTTTCTTTTTAGGAGTAGCCTATTTAAAAATCAAAGATAGAAAAGTCAAGGAAGCAAAATTGTTTAAAGATAATTTAGACAGTGCATATGAAATTATCATGTCAGTTGTTCGTTTATTTATTTCTTATGCTCCTTATGCAGTTTTGACCATTATGATCGCTACGATCGTCAATAATGATGTAACAGCTGTATTGAAATTAGCGCAATTTTTTGCGGCAGCTTATATCGGAATGTTGATTATGTTTTTGATTCAGCTAGCGATTTTAGCATTATGTGGATTGCCGCCGGTACGCTATTTGCAAAAAGCTTTTCCAGTTTTATCCTTTTCGTTTATCACGGCCTCAAGTGCCGGATCAATGCCAATGAATATCGAAATGCAAGATGAATTAAATATTCCTCGTGGTGTCTCCGGATTAGCCGCTTCATTTGCGACCTCGATGGGAATGAATGGTTGTGCCGGTGTGTATCCTGGATTGATTATCTCAATCGTAGCCATGACACAAGGCATCAATCCGTTATCGCCGCAGTTTTTATTGTATGCCGGTTTTATTATTGCCATGACTTCTTTTGGTATCGCAGGAACCGGTGGCGGTGGGACCGTGGCGACGATCATTTCTTTGTCCGCTTTAGGATTGCCTGTCGGATTGGTTGGTGTTTTCATTGCAGTAGAGCCATTGATCGATATGGGAAGAACGGCTATCAATTTAAATGGCGGAGTCGTGGCTAGTGCAGTAACTTGCAAATTGAATCGAATCAAATTGTCACAAGCTAAATAAGAAACAGCGTCGAAGAAATTCGGCGCTTATTTTTTGCATTAAATTTCAAATCCACTCTTGATATTTCTTTTTTATTCGTATAATATGAATAAAAATACAATATTAAGTAACGTTTATTCAAGAATGGGGTATTGTTATGAAAAATATTTTTTATGGGAAAAGTTATTTGAAAGAAATCGATTTTACAAAAGATGAAATCCTTTATTTGATTGAATTCGCTGCACACTTAAAAGAATTAAAGCAAAAAAATATTCCGCATCAATATTTATTAGGAAAGAATATTGCTTTACTATTTGAAAAAACATCTACACGAACGCGTGCTGCGTTTACCGTAGCTGCAAATGACTTAGGTGCTAAAGCAGAATATCTAGGGAAAAACGATATCCAATTTGGGAAAAAAGAATCTGTAGAAGACACAGCGAAAGTTTTAGGTAGTATGTTTGACGGGATTGAATATCGAGGCTTTTCTCAGAACATCGTGGAAGAATTAGCAAAATATTCTGGCGTCCCTGTTTGGAATGGGCTCACTGATGAATGGCATCCTACACAAATGCTGGCGGATTTTTTAACGATCAAAGAACATTTCGGCACATTAGACGGATTGACCGTAGCTTATGTTGGAGACGGTCGTAATAATGTTGCTAATTCACTTTTAGTCACCAGTGCTATTTTGGGAGTAAATATCTCAATTGTAACACCCAAAAGTCTTTATCCCGATACTGAATGGATCTCACTAGCCAAAAAATATGATGCTGAAACTAATAGCACCGTCTTAGTTACCGATGATATTGATCAAGGTGTCAATCAAGCAGATATCATCTATACCGATGTTTGGGTATCGATGGGCGAGGAAGAACAGTTTAAAGAGCGAATCGATTTATTACTACCTTATCAAGTCAATCAACAGTTAATGGCTAAAACATATAATCCGGAAGCGATTTTTTTGCATTGTTTACCGGCTTTTCATGATCTAGAGACAGACGTGGCGAAAGAGATTCAAATGAATTATGGTTTGTTAGAAATGGAAGTTACAGATGAAGTCTTCCGCAGCAGCAAAGCTTTACAATTTCAACAAGCCGAAAATCGTCTGCATACGATCAAAGCAGTTATGGCGGTGACTCTCGGAAATTTATTTATTCCAAAAGTATAAAATTTCTTCACGTGACTAGTCAGACATGCATTTTTCTGTTAGTATGAATGCCAGATAAATCATTCATCGATGAAAAAGAGAAGTCTATGGTCTGTTTCAGAGCGAATTCGGGAAGGTGAGAGCCGAATAAACAAAAATAGAGGGCGCACTTTTGAGATGAACCGGCAGCTACCGTTATAGCCTAAGTAGGTCGATTTACGACAATAAGAGTGGTACCGCGGGAAATTCTCGTCTCTGATGCATCAGGATGCATCAGGGCTTTTTTTGTTTATTGCTCGTTTTACCGAAAAATCGTATGTGGAGCTAAGACAATTACGGATAGTTGTATTTCAAGGGAGGAAATTTGGATGAATAATAAAGAAATCGTTGCACAAGCTGTATATGAAGTAGTAGAAGATCAATTAACTTTAGAAGAAGTTGAACGTTTGCTTGAAAATCCTAAATCAGTCGATCATGGAGACGTAGCATTTCCAGCGTTTTCATTAGCAAAAGTTTTTCGTAAAGCACCACAACAAATTGCTGCTGAATTAGCAGAAAAAATCAATCCAGAAGCATTTGAAAAAATCGAAGTGGTTGGACCTTATTTAAACTTCTTCATGAAAAAAGAAGTTATTTCAAGTATGGTCTTAAAAGAAATCGCTAAAGAAGATCAAAATTTTGGAGATAGTAACATTGGTAATGAAGGCAATGTTACGATCGATATGTCATCACCGAACATTGCTAAACCAATTTCGATGGGTCATTTACGCTCAACTGTGATCGGTAACTCAATTAGCTTGATTTTAAGTAAAATTGGTTATAATCCAATCAAAATCAATCACTTAGGTGACTGGGGCACTCAATTCGGTAAATTGATCGTTGCCTATAAAAAATGGGGCTCTGAAGAAAAAGTCAAGGCGGAACCAATCAATGAGTTGTTACGGTTGTACGTAGAATTCCATGAAAGAGCGGAAGAAGAACCCGAATTGAACGATGAAGCTCGTGCATGGTTCAAAAAATTAGAAGACAATGATGAAGAAGCTTTGAGCTTATGGAAATGGTTCCGTAGTGAATCATTGAAAGAGTTCAATAAAATCTACGGTATGCTAGAAATTGATTTCGATTCATTCAACGGAGAAGCCTTCTATAATGACAAAATGGATGAAGTCGTAACGATGTTAGAAGAAAAACATCTATTGAAAACCAATGAAGGTGCGGAAATCGTTGACCTTGAAAAGTACGGTTTGAATCCTGCTTTGATCAAAAAATCTGATGGTGCAACACTTTATATTACTCGTGATTTAGCAGCTGCACTATATCGCAAACGTGAATACAATTTTGTAAAATCATTGTATGTCGTGGGAAATGAACAAAGTGGCCATTTCAAACAATTAAAAGCAGTCATTAAAGAATTAGGCTTTGATTGGTCTGACGAAATGGTTCATGTACCATTTGGCTTGATCACAAAAGACGGCAAAAAGTTATCTACACGTAAAGGAAAAATCGTTCTTTTAGAAGAAGTATTAAATGAAGCCAAAGATTCTGCTTTAGCACAAATCGAAGCGAAAAATCCTGATCTACCAAATAAAGAAGAAGTTGCTAATCAAGTTGGTGTGGGTGCCGTAGTATTCCATGACTTGAAAAACGATCGTCTAAATAATTTTGACTTTAGTTTAGAAGAAGTCGTTCGTTTTGAAGGTGAAACAGGTCCTTACGTTCAATATACGCATGCTCGTGCAATGACCGTGTTAGGAAAAGCAGATTTCACGATTGATCCAGAAGCAGTTTATGCTTTAAATGATGCAGATAGCTGGGAAATCATTAAATTATTACAAAGCTATCCAGAAGTTGTGATGCAGGCAGCAGATCAATATGAACCATCAGTGATTGCAAAACATTCAATTAAATTAGCTCAGGCTTTCAATAAGTACTATGCCCATACAAAAATTTTGGTTGACGATGATCAAAAAGATGCTCGTTTAGCATTGGTTCATGCTGTAACAGTGATCTTAAAAGAAGACTTACGTTTATTAGGGGTTCATGCTCCAAACAGAATGTAAAAACAACTGTACTAGACAACGCAAAAATGCTGCGTTGTCTTTTTTTTTTGTGAAAAAATACCCCTTATTTATAAACGTTAAGTAAAGTTTTTCACAATAAATTAGTGAGCAGATTGTTTAGTACGAGCAGTTAATGTTTGTTGAAATTATTTTTGGAGATATATTTATTTTTGGAAATTGTTATTTAGTATGACTTTTATATAGATTTAGGTAAAGGGAATGGATCGATTACTAGTTGTAGGCGGAGCATTATTACTATTTAAGCGAAACACACGTAAAAATATACACTAAGTAAAAGAACGATGAATAGACAAAAAGCGACCCTAATGTATTAGGATCGCTTTTACTTTATGTTAAATTAACTTTGCGTGAAGATCGATCCCTGTGTGGGGTCTTTTAAAAATTCAGTGACTTTCTCTGCGTCCGCTGGAGTGCGAGAGATCACAATGATGGTATCAAAGCTT
Source organism: Enterococcus hailinensis (assembly GCF_045862035.1). Lineage (NCBI taxonomy): Bacteria > Bacillati > Bacillota > Bacilli > Lactobacillales > Enterococcaceae > Enterococcus > Enterococcus hailinensis. The sequence continues at coordinate 72,667 of NZ_BAAFRV010000005.1, forward strand.
GCCATTGTAGCAACGATGTATTCGCTAGACAGATCATCTAAAACAGCAGCCAATAAATGGGCATTGTCAGGAATCGTCCCTACGATAGTCATAAATTGAACAGTATCGACTTTTACAATTACTTCATCAGTCATTCGAATCAAACGTTTGATATCGTCATCTTCAGTTGGTACAGGATGTTCTTGGAACAATTCAAAGCGCGGTTTGCCTGTCTCATCGATTGTTTTAACAATCTTTAAGTCCCGGATATCTCTTGAAATCGTCGCTTGCGTTGCAGAAACATGTTGTGCATTGAGATGATCCATCAATTCATTTTGATTTCGAATGGGATTCTCAGAAATAATTTGTTTAATCAATTCGTGCCGGTCTTTTTTTCGCATAAAAATGCTCCTTACCTTAATAGTAATGAACTAATTTTTGTTTGAAATTAGTCAGAATCAAGTAGTGTCAGCTTTAAACCTTCGAGCATTAAACAATCTAAGTCAGCTCCAGAAAAGGATTAAATGAAAATACAAGATAATATTTATGCACTCAGTATAGCAGAAAAAGTTTTTTTAAGCATTATTATAGGATAAATATTAATCATAAAAAGAAGAATAAAAAAGATTGATTTATTACAAATAGTCTTGTATAATTACTAATTGTGTGTAGGCGACTACATACAAAAAATCCACATTCTGACTTGATTTATAAGGCGGTGCTGCTTGTCAGTTCCTTATAAAGAAGAGAGCAGGAGAGGAAAACAAAAAACCAATTGGAGGAATCACAAATGTCAGTATTGTCTATGAAACAATTACTAGAAGCCGGCGTACACTTCGGTCACCAAACTCGTCGCTGGAACCCAAAAATGAAAAAATATATCTTCACAGAAAGAAACGGAATCTACATCATTGACTTACAAAAAACAGTTAAATTAGTAGATGCTGCTTACGATTACATGAAAGATGTTGCTGAAGACGGCGGCGTTGCATTGTTCGTAGGAACTAAGAAACAAGCTCAAGAAGCTATTAAAGAAGAAGCTATCCGCGCTGGTCAATACTATGTAAACCACCGTTGGTTAGGTGGAACTTTAACTAACTGGGACACAATCCAAAAACGTATTGCTCGTTTGAAACAAATCAACGCTATGGAAGCTGACGGTACTTTTGAAGTATTGCCTAAAAAAGAAGTTGTTGGTTTGAACAAAGAACGGGAACGTTTAGAAAAATTCTTAGGCGGTATCGCTGATATGCCTCGCATCCCTGATGTTATGTATATCGTTGATCCTCGTAAAGAACGTATTGCTGTTCAAGAAGCTCAAAAATTAAACATCCCAATCGTTGCTATGGTTGATACAAACTGCGATCCAGATGAAATCGACGTAGTTATCCCTTCAAATGACGATGCTATCCGCGCCGTGAAATTAATCACTGCTAAAATGGCTGATGCATTCATCGAAGGAAACCAAGGTGAAGATCAAGTAGCAGAAGCAGACTTCGCAGCTGAAGATGGCGGACAAGCAACTTCAATCGAAGAAATCGTTGATGTAGTGGAAGGCGACAACGCTTCTACTGAATCAGCTGAATAATTTCGTAGCATATGCTGCTTCAAAGTAAATAATATCCTTTGAAGCAGCTTTTTTTATAAAATCTAAGGAGGCCCTTAAAATGGCAGACGTAACAGCTAAAATGGTAAAAGAACTACGCGACATGACTGGCGTAGGTATGATGGATGCGAAACGTGCATTAGTAGAAGTAGAAGGCGATATCGAAAAAGCTGTCGATCTTTTACGTGAAAAAGGTATGGCTAAAGCAGCTAAGAAAAATGACCGTATCGCTGCTGAAGGTTTAGCTTCAGTTGCAATCAACGGAAACACTGCTGCAATCGTAGAAGTAAACTCTGAAACAGACTTCGTTTCTAAAAACGAAATGTTCCAAGATTTAGTTAAAGAAATTGCTTCTTTAGTTGCTGAAAACAAACCAGCAGACATGGATGCTGCAATGAAATTAACTACTTCTAAAGGCGAAACTTTAGAAGCAGCTTTAATCGAAGCTACACAAGTTATTGGCGAACGCATCAACTTCCGTCGTTTTGAAGTTGTTGAAAAAGAAGATAATGCTGCATTTGGCGGTTACCTACACATGGGCGGACGTATTGCTGTGTTAGCTTTATTAAATGGTACTACTGACGAATCTGTGGCTAAAGATGTTGCTATGCACGTAGCTGCAATCAACCCTCGTTATGTTGACGAAAGTCAAATTCCTGAATCAGAATTAGAACACGAAAAAACTGTTCTAACTGAACAAGCATTAAACGAAGGCAAACCTGCTAATATCGTTGAAAAAATGGTTATTGGTCGTTTGAATAAATTTAAAGCAGAAATCGCTTTGGTTGACCAACCATTCGTTAAAGATCCTGATATGACTGTTGAAAAATATGTATCTTCTAAAGGTGCTACAGTTGCAAGCTTCGTTCGTTTTGAAGTTGGCGAAGGTATCGAAAAACGTGAAGATAACTTTGTTGAAGAAGTTATGAGCCAAATCAAAAAATAATTCTGTTTTAACTAACAGTCGGGAACGCATATAACTGTGCGCTCCCTTTTTTTAAGCAAATTCAAAATAGGCTCGCTTCAAGAACAGAATATGCTAAAATATCAGTAGAGTGACAGTGGAGGTATTGTGATGAATGAACCAAAGTATAAACGTGTAGTATTGAAACTCAGCGGAGAAGCTTTAGCCGGCGATGAAAAATTTGGGATCAATCCACCTGTGATCCAAGAAATCGTTGAAGAAATCAAAGAAGTCCATGATTTAGGTATCGAAATGGCAATTATTGTTGGTGGCGGAAATATTTGGCGTGGACAAATCGGTGCTCAAATGGGTATGGAACGTGCACAAGCAGATTATATGGGAATGTTGGCAACTGTTATGAATGCATTGGCATTACAAGATGCGTTAGAAAATATCGATGTCCCAACTCGTGTTCAAACATCAATCGAAATGCGTCAAATTGCTGAACCGTATATCCGTCGTAAAGCGGAACGTCACCTTGAAAAAGGACGTATCGTAATTTTTGCCGGAGGAACAGGAAATCCTTACTTCTCAACAGATACGACTGCGGCTTTGAGAGCTGCGGAAGTAAATGCTGATGTTATCTTAATGGCGAAAAATAATGTTGATGGTGTCTATTCAGCAGATCCAAAACTTGATGAAAATGCAGTGAAATATGATGAATTGACTCATTTAGATGTCATCTCAAAAGGATTACAAGTCATGGATTCAACAGCAAGCTCATTAAGTATGGACAATGATATTCCACTTGTTGTATTCAACTTAAATGAAACTGGAAATATTAAACGGGTCGTACTCGGCGAAAACATCGGGACAACCGTAAGGGGGAAATAATATGGCAGATGCAGTAATGAACGAAGCAAAAGATAAAATGAAAAAAGCTCAAGAGGCGTTACAACGTCAATTGGGTCAAATCCGTGCTGGACGTGCGAATGCAAGTTTACTTGACCGTATCTCAGTAGATTACTATGGAGTGCCAACACCAGTAAATCAAATGGCTTCTATCACGATTCCGGAAGCTCGTGTGTTGATGGTTACACCATTCGATAAAAATATGATCAAAGATGTGGAAAAAGCGATCTTGGCTAGCGACATTGGTTTGAATCCTGCGAATGACGGAAATGTGATTCGTTTGGTGATTCCTCAATTAACAGAAGAACGTCGTAAAGAATTAGCAAAAGAAGTGAAAAAAGAATCTGAAGGTGCTAAAATTGCGGTTCGTAATATTCGTCGTGATGCAATGGATGATTACAAAAAACAACAAAAAAATGGCGATCTAACAGAAGATGATCTACGTAGTCTTGAAAAAGACATCCAAACGTTGACTGATGACAATATCAAAGCAATCGATGAAATTGTTTCAGAAAAAGAAAAAGAATTGTTAGAAGTATAAGCAAACAGATCAAAGTCTGGAGAATTTATTCTTCAGACTTTTTTTTATTGAAAACAGTCGTTGAATCATTGAAAAAGGCTAAAGGAATCGAAATTCCCATAGGAATCACCTGAGTTTATTGATATAATGTCAGATGACTTTTCAAAAGTATTTGGTTACTTATATTAATGAAGGAGGAAAAAACATGGTTTTACGATTTTTTCCACAAAAACAAAAATATACTCCTGAAGAATCTTCGTTCATTTTTAATCATGAAGGAGCTATTCCGAAGCATATCGCGATTATAATGGACGGCAATGGACGTTGGGCACAAAATCGTAGGCTACCAAGAATTGCTGGTCACAAAGAAGGCATGGAGACGGTTAAAAAAATTACGAAGCATGCGAATCGTTTAGGAGTAAAGGTGCTAACGCTATATGCCTTTTCAACGGAGAATTGGAAACGCCCAGAAGAAGAAGTCAGCTTTTTGATGCAGCTGCCAGTGGACTTTTTTGATACCTTTGTGCCAGAGTTGATTGAAGAGAATGTTCAGGTGCAAGTAATGGGTTACGAAGAATATCTGCCTGCACATACTCAAGATGCCGTTAAACGAGCAATCGAACAAACAGCTCAAAACGATGGGTTAGTTCTGAATTTTGCTTTGAATTATGGTAGTCGGGCAGAAATTGTTACGGGAATCAAAGAGATGGCACAAGAAGTGAAGGCGGGGACGCTTGAAATTGATTCAATCGATGATGATATTGTAGGGGATCATTTGATGACTGGTTTTCTGCCTAAAGAATTACGTGATCCAGAATTGGTGATCCGTACAAGCGGTGAAGAACGAATCAGTAACTTCTTGCTTTGGCAATTGGCCTATAGCGAGTTATATTTTACTAAAGCTTTATGGCCAGATTTTGACGGAGATCATTTGGAAGCGGCCATTGCTTCATTTCAACAACGAAACCGTCGTTTTGGCGGTTTAAATAAGGAGGAGAAAAAATGAGACAACGAGTAATCACTGCAGTCGTCGCATTAGTGATCTTTATTCCGATATTGTATGTCGGTGGGGTCGTACTTGAAGTAGCGGCAGCTGTCTTAGCTGGAATCGGTGTGTATGAACTATTTCGAATGAAAGGACTAGCAATCCTAAGTTTTGAAGGCGTGCTATCTATATTAGGAGCTGTTTTTCTTGTCTTGCCAGCCGAACGCTGGATGCCATTTTTAAGCGGGAACAATAGCAACTTTTTATTATTTTACTTAACAGTCATGATTATTTTAGGTTTTTCAGTAGTATCGAAAAATACTTATACAATTGATGAAGCTGGCTTTCCAGTCATCGTCAGTCTATATGTAGGTGTGGGATTCCAAAACTTAGTAACTGCCCGAGCAAATAGCTTAGCTATTTTATTGTTTGCCTTCTTTATTGTTTGGTCAACAGATATCGGTGCATATATGGTTGGACGCCAAATTGGAAAACATAAACTTTGGCCAGAGATTTCACCAAATAAAACAACTGAAGGAGCCTTAGGCGGAATTGCTTCAGCAATTGTTGTAGCGATCATCTTCTTTTTAGTTCAACCAGCTGTTTTCCATCATAATTTAGTAACGATCATCCTCTTTACTTTTATTTTCTCAATCGTTGGTCAATTTGGCGATTTAGTAGAATCAGCGATCAAACGTCATTATGATGTGAAAGATTCAGGGAATATTTTGCCTGGCCATGGCGGTATCTTAGACCGTTTTGACAGCATGTTGTTTGTCTTTCCAATGATGCATTTATTAGGTTTATTCTAAAAGAGCGGTGACGCTCTTTTTTTTTTAGGATCAGCTTTAAAAAAAGACTTGATCCTTTCTGTATTTTTAAATTTTCTATGAAATCATAAGGAATGGAATCAATTTTTTTAAGACTATGATAAACTAACGTTAAGAAACTTGAGAAGGTAGGATTAGGATAAATGGTGCGTACAATAATTACGTTTTTAATTGTTTTTGGTGTTCTTGTCATCGTTCATGAATTCGGACATTTCTTTTTTGCTAAACGGGCTGGAATTTTAGTTCGAGAATTTTCGATCGGCATGGGTCCAAAATTGATTGCTCATATGGCTCAAGATGGTACAACATATACGTTAAGACTACTGCCAATTGGTGGTTATGTTCGGATGGCAGGTTTAGAAGATGAAGAAACAGAATTGAGTCCGGGGATGCCTCTCTCTGTTGAATTGACGCCACAAAACGAAGTGAAGCGAATCAACGTCAGTAAAAAGGTACATTTGCCAAATAGCGTTCCGATGGAATTGATCGCGGCGGATTTAGCAGGCGATTTAACGATCAAAGGATATGTGAATGGAGACGAAAGTCAAGAAACAATCTATCACGTTCAACATGATGCAACAGTTATTGAAGAAAATGGTACTGAAGTACGCATTGCGCCAAGAGATGTCCAATTTCAGTCAGCAAAATTAGGCGCTCGAATTATGACAAATTTTGCTGGACCGATGAATAATTTTATTTTAACAATTGTTTTATTCATTGCATTAGCCTTTTTGCAAGGAGGCGTAGCGGATTATAATACAAATCAAATCGGTGAAGTTCAAGCGGGAAGTCCTGCGGCTGCAGCTGGATTGAAAGATAATGACGCTATCGTCTCGATCGACGGGAAAAAAATCAACAAATGGGAAGATTTAACTGGCGCAGTAACGAATAAACCGGGGAAAAAACTTTCAGTTGTCATTGATCAAAACGGCAAACAAAAAACGGTTGAAATGACCGCTAACAGTGTAAAAAGTAATGGAGAGAAAATCGGTCAAATCGGTGTGGCTCCTTATTATAAAACTGGTTTTGGTGACAAAGTTATCGGTGGATTGACTCAGTCTTGGGATATGACCAAACAAATCTTCAGTGCATTGGGTTCACTTTTCAGCGGTTTTAGCTTGGACAAACTCGGCGGCCCTGTAATGATGTATCAAATGTCTTCCGAAGCATCAAAACAAGGTGTGAAGACAGTTATTTACTTAATGGCATTATTATCTGTCAATTTAGGGATCGTCAATCTATTACCGATTCCAGCGTTTGATGGAGGTAAAATTTTGCTGAACTTTATTGAAGGGATTCGTGGGAAACCGCTCGATCCAGATAAAGAAGGTATGATCACCATGATCGGGTTTGGTTTTATCATGTTCTTGATGATCTTAGTAACGTGGAATGATATCCAACGCTTCTTCTTTTAATCAAACAGAGATTAGTTTGGACAATCAAAAAAGGTTTGAGACATTAAATTGTCACAAACCTTTTTCTAATGCAATCATAAAAAAAAACAGGTATACTGGAACATACTTGAAAAAGTGAAGGAGATGCCATTTTGTCTAAAAATCGTGAAATGTTCGAAAACTTATTACGACAAATTGAATTGGCTGAAACAGAACAACAACATCCGATGATTCAAGCATCAGAGATCAAAGAAGTTGTCGTTCATGAAAAATCACGGGTATGGGAATTTTTTATCCAAACACCAGAGATTTTACCAGCTAAACTATTCCATGCGTTTTATCAAAAATTACAAATCGCATTTCAATCAATCGCGAAAGTAAAATTACATATTGTTCCGCTAGAAGATCAATTTTCTGAGGAGGCATTGCAACAGTATTGGCAATTTGCTCTTGGGGAGCAAGACTGCGATACACCGCTGGTCAAACAAGTGTTAAGCAAAACACTACCTTTGGTTCAAGAAAAACGAATCGTTTTATTGATCGATAATGAAACGGTTATTCCATTTTTGAAACAGCAATATTTGCCTTTGATCGAAGAGAACTTAGTTTCTTATGGCTTTCCACATTTACGGATCGATCCTGAGGTCGATAAAGAGCAAGCAGATAAGAAATTAAAAGAATTTGAAGTCCGTAAGCAAGAGCAAGCCCAAGCGATGCAAGAACAGGCTGCAGCAAGTTTGGCACAATACGAGTCGAAGAAAAAAGAGAAGAAAGAAAGTTCCGCCCATTTTGATGGTCCGATCCAAATGGGTCGTAATATTCCTTCAGACGAAGCGATCACGCCGATGGGAAATATCATCGAAGAAGAACGCCGCATTACGATTGAAGGGTTCATCTTTGATAAGGAAGTCCGTGAGCTGCGTTCGAAACGAAAAATTTTGATTTTGAAAATGACAGACTATACTTCATCTTTCGTAGTCAAGAAATTTTCTAATGGTGAAAAAGACGAAGCTATTTTTGATGCTATTTCAAACAATAGTTGGATTCGTGTTCGAGGAAGCGTTCAAGAAGATACGTTTATGCGTGATTTAGTGATGAACGCGCAAGATATTCAAGAAGTAAAACATCCCGAACGTCAAGATACATCTACCGAAAAAAGATCAGAATTACATTTGCATACGAATATGAGTACAATGGATGCTATCAATAGTGCATCTGATCTAGTTGCTCAAGCAGGTAAATGGGGACACAAAGCAATTGCGATTACCGATCATGGTGGCGCCCAATCTTTTCCAGAAGCCCATGCAGCAGGCAAAAAAGCGGGTGTGAAAATCTTATACGGTGTTGAGGCTAATGTTGTTTCAGATGGAGTGCCAATCGCCTATAATGATGCACACGTTTCATTGACAGATGCTACGTATGTCGTATTCGATGTGGAAACCACGGGTTTATCTGCTGTTTATGATACGATCATTGAACTCGCGGCTGTGAAGATGCACAAAGGAAATGTAATTGAAACATTTGAAGAATTCATTGACCCTGGACATCCATTATCTGAAACAACGATTAATTTAACCGGCATCACTGATGAAATGGTTCGCGGATCTAAACCAGAAAAAGAAGTAATGGAACTATTTGAAAAATTCTGTGAAGATGCGATTTTAGTGGCCCACAATGCGACGTTTGATATCGGATTTATTAATACGACCTATGTTCGTCATAACATGGAAGAGACACCTAATCCAGTTATTGATACGTTAGAATTAGCTCGCTACTTATATCCTGAATTCAAACGATTTGGATTAGGAGTACTGACGAAAAAATTTGGTGTAGGCTTAGAACAGCATCACCGAGCAGTCTATGATGCCGAAGCAACGGGACACTTAGCTTGGATTTTTGTTAAGGAAGCAATAGAAAAACACGAAATGAATTATCATGACCAATTGAACGATCACGTAGGTGAAGGTGATTCTTATAAGCGAGCGCGTCCATTCCACGCAACGATTCTAGCGAAAAATCAAGCTGGGCTGAAAGATTTGTTTAAATTGATCTCTATGTCGAATATTGATTATTTTGAACGTGTCCCTCGAATTCCACGGTCGCAGTTAAATAAAATGCGTGAGAACTTATTGATTGGATCTGCATGTTCTCAAGGTGAGATTTTTGAAGCAATGATGCAAAAAGGGGTAGAAGAAGCAAAGAACCGCGCCGCTTTTTATGATTACATCGAAGTGATGCCTAAAGCTGTTTACGCGCCATTGATTGAACAAGAATTAGTGAAAAATGAAGCTGATTTGGAAGATATTTTACGTAACTTGATTCAGATTGGGAAAGAGCTGGACAAAACGGTCATAGCGACAGGTGATGTCCATTATCTAAATAAAGAAGATGCGATTTATCGTAAAATCTTGATTAGTTCTATGGGTGGTGCTAATCCTCTGAACCGCCATAGTCTTCCAGATGTCCATTTCCGAACGACAGATGAAATGTTGCAAGCCTTTAGTTTTTTAGGTCCTGAATTAGCAAAAGAAATCGTAATCGATGGTCCTAATACGATTGTAGATACATGTGAAGAAATTATTCCGGTCAAAGATGATCTATATACGCCGAAGATTCCTGGATCAGAAGAAGAAATCAAAAAATTAAGTTACGATCGTGCACGAGAATTGTACGGGGATCCATTACCAGACATTATTGAGAAACGTCTTGAGAAAGAATTGACTTCGATCATTGGTAATGGTTTCTCCGTTATCTATTTGATTGCTCAAAAACTTGTTCATAAAAGTAATGCTGATGGTTATTTGGTTGGTTCACGGGGGTCAGTCGGATCAAGTTTTGTTGCGACAATGACCGGGATCACGGAAGTAAATCCTTTGCCACCACATTATTATTGTCCAGACTGTCAATACTCAGAATTTTTTGAGGACGGCTCTTACGGTTCTGGTTTCGATATGCCAGAAAAAGCATGTCCGAAATGTGGCGCACGCTTGAATAAAGACGGCCATGATATTCCCTTTGAAACGTTCTTAGGTTTCCATGGAGATAAAGTTCCCGATATTGATTTAAACTTTTCTGGTGATTATCAAGCAGAAGCGCACAACTATACAAAAGTATTGTTTGGTGAAGAGTATGTTTATCGTGCCGGAACGATCGGTACGGTCGCAGAAAAAACAGCCTATGGTTTTGTTAAAGGGTATGAACGCGATCATAATTTAAATTTCCGTAATGCAGAAGTTGATCGATTAGTTAAAGGCGCTACGGGAGTCAAACGAACAACTGGACAACATCCGGGAGGGATTATTGTTATTCCCGATTATATGGATGTGTATGATTTTACACCGATCCAATATCCAGCGGATGATCAAAACTCTGAATGGAAAACCACCCATTTTGATTTCCATTCGATCCATGATAACGTCTTGAAATTGGATATCCTAGGTCACGATGACCCAACAGTAATTCGGATGCTGCAAGAATTATCTGGCGTCGATCCTAAGACGATTCCGACAGATGATCCAGAAGTTATGAAAATTTTTGCTGGTCCACAAGTGTTGAATGTCGAACCTGATCAAATTTATTCCAAAACTGGAACGTTAGGAATTCCTGAATTTGGAACCCGTTTTGTCCGAGGAATGTTAGAAGAGACAGCTCCTACGACTTTTGCGGAATTATTACAAATTTCTGGACTTTCTCACGGTACCGACGTTTGGTTAGGGAATGCTGAAGAATTGATCAGTCGTGGCGAGGCCAATCTAGCTGAAGTAATTGGTTGTCGGGATGATATCATGGTGTACTTGATCCATGCTGGTTTAGATAGTGGGATGGCTTTCAAAATTATGGAAACAGTGCGTAAAGGACAGTGGAATAAAATCCCTGATGAATTACGTGAAACGTATCTAACAGCTATGAAAGAGAATAATGTCCCTGATTGGTATATCGATTCATGTTCAAAAATCAAATACATGTTCCCGAAAGCCCATGCGGCAGCTTATGTATTGATGGCCTTGCGGGTGGCTTACTTTAAAGTTTATTTTCCAATTCTTTATTACTGCGCGTATTTTTCTGTCCGAGCAGATGATTTTGATTTAGTGGCGATGGCTAAAGGAAAAGATGCTGTCAAAGCAGCGATGAAAGCCATCACTGATAAAGGTATGGATGCATCAACAAAAGAAAAAAATCAACTGACTGTTTTAGAATTATGTAATGAGATGTTAGAGCGTGGCTTCCATTTTGGGATGATCGATTTATACAAATCAGATGCGCAAGATTTTGTGATCGATGGCGATACATTGATTGCACCTTTCCGGGCGGTTCCTGGTCTGGGCTTGAACGTAGCTAAACAAATCGTTGAAGCACGCAAAGATGGAATTTTCTTATCTAAAGAAGATCTTGCTTCACGGGGGAAAGTTTCTAAAACATTGATTGAATATATGGATACTCATGGTGTATTGAAAGATTTGCCAGATGAAAATCAACTTTCATTATTTGATATGTAAAGAAAAAGATAAATTCAATTTTGAAATGAAAGAAAACATAGTTTTGAAAATGACACGGTTGAATTTTCAAAAAAATTATGCTACTATAAATAAGTAATCATAGACTGATGGTGAGTGAGCGGAATTTTCGCTCACTCTTTTTAATGGAATAAAGGAGGCTGACAGTTTGAGCAGTGTAGTCGAAACAGTGACTGACTTAGTAACACCGATTTTAGATGAACAAAATTTTGAGTTGGTCGAAGTCGAATTCGTCAAAGAAGGAAAAAGTTGGTTTTTGAGAGTATTTATTGATAAAGAAGGCGGCATCGATATTGAAGAATGTGTCTTCGTTAGTGAAAAACTTAGCGACAAGTTAGATTTGGCTGATCCCGATCCAATTCCACAGGAGTACTTTCTCGAGGTGTCTTCACCTGGGGCAGAACGTCCATTGAAGAAAGAAACGGATTATCAAAAAGCAATGGGACAATATATCAATGTTTCGCTTTATCAAAATGTCGATGGTGAAAAACAATATCAAGGTTTCTTGAAAGAACTAACAGAAGATGAATTGACATTAACTGTTAAGATCAAGACACGGACAAAAGACATTGTTTTTGATCGTAAAAACATTGCGAAAGCGCGTTTTGCAATTGAATTTTAAATTTTAACAGTCATAGTGAAGCATGATGTGTTAATTTGAACTAGGAGGAAATAAGTAATGAGTAAAGAAATGCTGAATGCGTTGGATACTCTAGAAGCAGAAAAAGGTATTTCAAAAGAAATCGTGATCGATGCATTGGAGGCAGCCTTAGTATCTGCTTACAAACGTCATTATGGTCAATCACAAAATGTAGAAGTGGACTTCAATGAGAAAAAAGGCGATATCCACGTATACGCAGTGAAAGAAGTGACAGAAGAAGTCATGGATTCACAATTAGAAGTATCATTAAAAGATGCGATGGAAATCAACCCTGCATATGAAATCGGCGATACAATCCGCTTTGAAGTAACACCGAAAGATTTTGGCCGAATTGCTGCTCAAACAGCGAAACAAGTTATCTTACAACGTGTTCGTGAAGCAGAACGCAATATTATTTATAATGAATATAGCGCGTACGAAAATGACATCATGCAAGGTGTAGTGGAACGTCAAGATAACCGCTATATCTATGTGAATTTAGGCAAGATCGAAGCTGTTCTTTCAAAACAAGATCAAATTCCTAATGAACATTACAAACCACATGATCGTATCAAAGTGTATGTTTCTCGTGTAGAAAATACATCAAAAGGACCACAAGTTTTCGTAAGCCGTAGTCATCCAGATTTATTGCGCCGCTTATTCGAACAAGAAATTCCTGAAGTCTATGATGGAATCGTTGAAATCGTAAGCATTGCTCGTGAAGCGGGAGACCGTGCAAAAGTTGCTGTTCGTTCTACTGATCCTAACATCGATCCAGTTGGAACATGTGTGGGACCAAAAGGACAACGTGTCCAAGCAATCGTTAACGAACTAAAAGGCGAAAACATGGACATCGTTGAGTGGAATGAAGATCCTGCTGTATTCATCGCAAATTCTTTAAATCCTGCTCAAGTAGAAGATGTGATCTTCGATGTCCGTAATACAAAATTCTGTACAGTAGTCGTTCCTGACTATCAATTATCATTAGCCATTGGTAAACGTGGACAAAATGCCCGTTTAGCAGCTAAATTAACGGCACACAAGATTGACATTAAATCTGAATCTGATATGGCAGAATTTTATGCCAACTACGATGAAACAGCTGTCGAAGAAGCAATCGAAGATACAGAAGCAGAAGTAAAAGAAGTAGCAGAAGTAAAAGAAGCAACAACAGAAGTTCCAGAAGAAATCGTAGTAGAAACAGAAGATACAGAAACAATTGTTTCTGATCCAGAAGAATAGGCATTGGAGGACAAGCAAATGAAAAAGCGAAAAGTTCCTTTGCGTAAATCAGTCGTTTCCGGTGAAATGTTCCCAAAAAAAGATTTAATCCGCATTGCTAAGTCTAAAGAAGGCGAAGTTTCGATTGACCCTTCTGGCAAGAAACCTGGACGAGGCGCTTATGTGGCGTTGGAACCGGCGGAAGTAGAAGAGGCTTGGAAAAAGAAGATCTTAGACCGCACGCTAGGAACCGACTTAAGCGATGAATTTTATCAAGAATTACTTGATTATGTGAAACACCAAAAAGCTAGAAAAGAGCTCTTTAGTAATGGATAAGCAAAAGGTCTTGAACATGTTAGGCCTTGCGATGCGTGCAGGCAAACTGATCACAGGAGAAGAATTGACGATCAATGATATTCGTAAGAATAAAGTTCGTTTAGTGATCGTCACTACTGATGCGAGTGAAAACACTCAGAAAAAATTACTAGATAAAAGCAAGTACTATAAAACGACATGTTTTGTAGAATTTACTCAAGAGGAGATTTTAGGTGCGATTGGTAAACCTCGAAAAGTTATCGGGATCTTAGACCAAGGCTTCGCCAAAAAAATCATGTCGTTAATAACAGGTTAGGAAGGTGATTGCATGGGAAACAAAAGAGTATACGAATTTGCAAAAGAAGTGGATCAATCAAGTAAAGATGTTGTAGAAAAAGCACAGACTTTAGGTATTGACGTAAAAAATCATATGGGTTCGTTGTCTGGAGACGATGAATCAAAATTGAAACAAGCTTTTTCTAGCAAGACGCAAACTACGACTCAAGCAAAACCATCAGCTAACCAGCACGAGAAACCAAAATTTCAAGGGAAGAGCTCAAAGAACAACCCAAACTTCCAGAATAGAAAAGGGACTAAAGACTTGACACAAAATAATAATCAGAACAACTCAGCGAACGCAAACCGTTCGAACCAAGGACAACAACGTCCAGCGCAAAACAATTCAAGCCAAGCACCTCGTTCAAACCAAAATGGTAGCAATCAAGGACAACGCTCGAATGACAACAATCAAAACCGCAACAATAGCAATAATCGAAATAATTACGGTAATCAAAATCGTAACAATAGTTTTGGTGGTAATCAAAACCGCAATAAAAACAAATTTAATAAAAAAGGGAAAAAAGGCAAGTATCAAACTAGTCAAAAACCTGCTGTGCCACCACGTAAATTCCGTGAACTTCCTGAAGTTTTGGAATACACAGATGGCATGAACGTCGCTGATATCGCGAAAAAAATTCACCGCGAGCCAGCTGAAATCATCAAAAAATTATTCATGATGGGTGTTATGGTCAACCAAAACCAACCATTGGATAAAGATACCATCGAATTATTAGCCACAGACTACGGTATCGAAGCACAAGAAAAAGTAACGATTGATATTGCTGATATCGACCGCTTCTTTGATGCTGAAGAAGTTGATGAAGACAAATTAGTTTCTCGACCACCAGTAGTAACAATCATGGGACACGTTGACCATGGTAAAACAACTCTTTTAGATACTTTACGCCATTCTCGTGTAACAAGCGGCGAAGCAGGTGGTATCACGCAGCATATCGGTGCTTACCAAATCGATATCAATGGAAAACCAATTACTTTCTTAGATACACCAGGACATGCGGCTTTCACAAGCATGCGTGCACGTGGAGCAAGTATCACAGATATTACTATTTTAGTTGTTGCAGCTGATGACGGAGTAATGCCTCAAACAATCGAAGCAATCAACCATGCAAAGGCAGCGAAAGTGCCAATTATCGTGGCAGTCAACAAAATCGATAAACCAGGTGCGAATCCACAACATGTAATGCAAGAATTAAGTGAATATGAATTGATTCCTGAATCATGGGGTGGCGATACGATTTTTGTAGAAATCTCTGCAAAATTCAACCAAAATATTGAAGAATTATTGGAAATGATTCTTTTAGTAGCTGAAGTAGAAGATCTAAAAGCTGATCCAACACAACACGGTATCGGTACAGTTATCGAAGCTCGTTTAGATAAAGGTAAAGGACCGGTTGCTACATTATTAGTTCAACAAGGAACAGTTAATGTTGGAGACCCAATCGTAGTAGGTAATACTTACGGACGTGTACGTGTTATGACGAATGACATTGGCCGCCGTGATAAATCAGCTGGTCCTGCAACACCAGTCGAAATTACTGGTTTGAATGATGTTCCTCAAGCGGGTGATCGTTTTGCTACTTTTGAAGATGAAAAAACAGCTCGTGCTGCCGGTGAAGAACGTGCTAAACGTGCATTGCTTGAACATCGTAATGCCAACGCTCGCGTAACATTAGATAACTTGTTCGAATCACTTAAAGAAGGTGAATTGAAAGAAGTTAACGTTATTATTAAAGCCGACGTACAAGGTTCTGCTGAAGCATTGGCAGCATCATTGAAGAAAATCGATGTCGAAGGCGTTCGTGTAAAAATCGTCCATTCAGCTGTTGGCGCAATCAACGAAAGTGATGTTACATTAGCTGCTGCAAGTAATGCGATTATCATTGGATTCAATGTTCGTCCAACACCGCAAGCAAAACAACAAGCATCTGCTGAAGAAGTCGATATCCGTTTGCACCGTATCATCTACAAAGCAATCGAAGAAATCGAAACAGCAATGACAGGACTGCTTGATCCTGAATTTGAAGAAAAAATTACTGGTCAAATGACTGTCCGTGAAACATATAAAGTTTCTAAAGTCGGTATCATTGCTGGTTGTTATGTCAATGAAGGCTCAATCCAACGTGATAGCGGAGTTCGTATCATCCGTGATGGAATCGTTATTTACGAAGGCAAGTTAGCCAGCTTGAAACGCTTCAAAGACGATGTTAAAGAAGTTAAAATGGGCTACGAATGTGGCGCTATGGTTGAAAATTATAACGATCTTAAAGTCGATGATGTTATCGAAGGATTCGTTATGCAAGAAGTGAAGAAAAAATAAATTTAGATCACCTTCTTTAACGCAAATGATGTTTCTTAGGACATACTGCTGATAGCCTTAGGTGGCTATTGGTAGTATGATAAAGAAGAGATACTTTTTAATAAGTAACAAGGAGGTAGCTAGTATGCCAAATTATCGCGATCGTCGTCTTGCACAAGAAATCTTAAAAGAGATCAATGATATTTTACGTAAAAAAGTACGTGATCCTCGTGTTCAAGATGTAAATATCACTGATGTTCATGTAACAGGTGACTTACAGCAAGCTACGATTTATTACAGCTTATTGTCTGATAAAGCTTCAGATAAGCAAAAGGCGCAAGAAGGATTGACAAAAGCAAGTGGTTTAATGCGTCGTGAATTAGGTCAAGCATTGTCAATTTATAAAACACCGGAACTATTTTTCGAATTAGATGAATCCGTTGAATACGGCTCTAAAATTGATCAAATGATCCGCGATTTAAATAAAGAATAAATTCTTTAAAACTCGAATTTTTTTTCGAGTTTTTTTTGCATTATTGGTAAAATACTGTTACATTGTATGAAGTTTGTAATTAATCCTTTTGCTGGATATTTCAAGGAGGCAAAGTCAAGAAATGACGACAGAATTTGAAGAACGGATGAAAGCTCTACACAAGGAATTTGATGAATTAAGCCCAGAAGAGCGTAAAGCCGTGAAGCAAAAAATCAAAAGAATCAATGTGTTGACGTCCCGTAAACTAGAACGAATGAAACATGAATTGTTACGCATGGAAACCAAAAGAGCACAGCTGTCTTTAGATGGCGAATCAAAAGAATTGTCAGAATTAGAAGATCGTATTATAAATAAAAAAAGAGAATTCTTAAAAGTATTGTTTAAAGCAAAAGAGAATTGTTCAAAGAGGTGAGTGAATGGGCCTAGTTGAGATTATTATCGTCATAGCCATTGCCATAACCTTATCGAATGTATTAGCAAAAGTCTTGCCATCATTCCCCATTTTTATGATTCAAATTATTATTGGTATTATTCTTGGTTTAACAGAGGTTGGAAATTCGATTAATTTTGAATCAGAAGTTTTTCTGGTCATGATTATTGCTCCATTGCTGTTTCGTGAAGGCGAAACAGCAGATATCCCATCAATTTTGAAACATTTTGGATTGATCTTGTTACTAGCTTTTGGAGGTGTCATATTTACACTTTTCGGATTAGGATTCGTTCTGCATCGGATCGTTCCCGCCATTCCTTTTGCGGCCTGTTTAGCCTTCGGAGCATCTTTAGGTCCGACAGATGCGGTTGCAGTAAGTTCATTGGCAAAGCGGTTGAATATTCCGGATTCTATCATGCATGTGTTAGAAGGGGAAGGATTGATCAATGATGCGACCGGTGTTACGGCCTTCCAGTTTGCTGTCGCGGCACTTTTAACGGGACAATTTTCAGCTGCTGATGCTTCTATCTCATTGGTTGAATCTAGTATCGTGGGTGTTTTAGTCGGATTAGTCATTATGTGGGTCAAAAATGAGGTTATTAAAATAATTGAGCGGATATCGGCTCAAGATATTTCCGCTTATTTATTGATTGAATTGATTTTGCCATTCGCTGCTTATTTTATTGCTGAATTATTCCATGCATCAGGAATTATTGCTGCAGTTGTAACCGGTGTGTTGCAGGCTAAAGGTTTCCGTAGAGTAAATCTATTTGAAGCTCAGTTAGCAAATGTTACAGAAACATCTTGGAATACGATCGGCTTCATGCTGAATGCATTGGTCTTTATCTTTTTAGGGATCGAATTATCGCAAGTCTTTTCACCAGTTTGGAATAGTCGGAACTATTCAAACTTACATTTGTTAGAAATTGTTGTATTTTTGACAGCATTATTATTTATTTTACGGTTCTTGTTTGTTAGTGGCTTTTACATTTTGACTCAAGGTTGGAGAAAAAGCCATGAACAATTGAGAGATCGCTTATTGTTAACTTTTGGTGGTGTAAAAGGAACGGTCAGTATTGCAACAATTTTTATTTTGCCTACGACGATTAATGGAATGGATTTTCCAGAACGTTCCTTGCTTTTATTTATTACTGCATGTGTCACGTTCTTAACCCTGATTATCGGAATGATTTTATTACCGATAATTTCTGAGGGTGAAGTGATACCTCAGACCGATCCGAAGTTGATGTTGATTTTTAGAGATGTGATCAGTCAACTTTATGATGATCTGGAGAACAAAGAACTGAGTGAAAAAGAGCGATTTGCTCTGCAGGCAGTGATCGCTAATTACCAAAATCGTGTACAATTAGTTTTTAATAACTCAATGCCTGAAAGTGCACAACAAGAGTTTCAAGAAATTCAAGCCTTGATCATTTCGGTGGAGCGAGATGGTTTAGATGAGAGCTTCCGCCGTCATGTAATTGACTCTGGGGCCTATCGTTTGTATTCGCGCTTCATTTCAAATGTATCGGAATCGGTAGCCAAACAAATGCTTTCTTTACTTAGTTTTTGGCTAATTTTTGTGAGACGGATTATTCGAATCATTTCACATCCTAAAATGTTTTGGGAACGCCGTAAAAATCAGCGAGAAACTGTTGATAATGAAGATATATCTGCACTCAGAAAAGTCTTTTTACGAAATAGTGAAGCGATTTTAGACAGTTTGGAAAATTTACGTGATGTTTATGATGAAGACTTAATTGATTTCTTTGTTGATGAACGAAAAAATTTGATGAAACAAGTCGAAAATCATGGTTTATTTGGAACCTATTTGATCCAACAAGATCCACTATATTCAAAAGAATTGATTCGCGGTTTTTATTTAGAACGGAAATTGATTGATGAATATGAAGTAAAAGGAGATATTAGTAACTTTGTAGCTAATGATTATCGCCATCAAGTCAATCAATTGGAATCTTATGCCATTCAAGAGCCAGTTGATCCAACGATCAATTTTGTAATTGATCGACGTAAAAAGAAAAAAAATAGAAATAAATAAACCATCATACTTGTTATGATGGTTTTTCTTTGGCCAAAATTTCAGCTTTCGTTAAAACGCGAGTTCTTATTTCTTTGTTGGGCTATGCTATAATAGGAATGTTGAATATTAAATGAAATGAGGAACAGAGCGATGGACGGGATCTTACCGTTATGGAAAGAGCGCGGCATGACGAGTCATGACTGTGTTTTTAAATTAAGAAAGATTTTACATACAAAAAAAGTTGGACATGGTGGGACTTTAGATCCTGATGTAGATGGTGTTTTGCCGATTTGTATCGGTAAAGGAACGAAAGTGATCGAATACCTTCAAGAAAGTGGAAAAGTCTATGAAGGAGAAATAACTTTAGGCTTTTCGACAACTACAGAAGATCGTAGTGGAGAAATCGTGGAAGAAAAAACTGTTTTGTCTGAATTAAGTGAAGCAGAGATAGATGAAGCGATGGCAACATTTATTGGAACGATCACTCAAGTACCGCCGATGTACTCAGCAGTCAAAGTTAACGGCCGCCGTTTATATGAGTATGCGAGAGCGGGAGAAACGGTCGAACGACCTGAACGGAAAGCGATGATCGAAAGCTTTAAACGAACAACGACACCTGTTTATAATGAAGCAACTAAAACACAAAGTTGGCGGTTTGAAGTTAGCTGTGGCAAAGGGACGTATGTTCGGACATTAGCAGTCGATCTAGGGGCCAAACTTGGTTATCCAGCACATATGTCAGACTTAACCCGTTTGGCTAGCGGTGGGTTTTCTGTAGGGCAAGCAGTGACATTAGCTCAAGTAGCCGAATTGATGGAAAAAGAACAGATGGATCAGGCACTGCAACCGATCGAAGAAGCGATGAAAGATTTTCCAAGAATTGATCTAAGCGATGCAGAATGGCAAAAAGTTAAAAATGGGCAAGTTTTACCAATGAAAGATTTTGGACTAAAAAAAATGCCGGAGCCATTACTCGCTTTTTTCTATCAAAATCGATTAGTCAGTATGTATGCGCAGCATCCTGAGAAAAATTGGTTGTTAAAACCAAGTAAAGTAATTCGAAACGAGGTATGACAATATGGAAATAATCAAATTGCATCATCCGTATAAACGCGAAGAAATCCCTGTTGATGATTGTGTACTGGTCTTAGGTTTTTTTGATGGTGTACATCGTGGGCATCAAGCAGTGATCGAAGCTGGAAAGAAAATCGCCCAAGAAAAAAATTTAAAACTGGCTTTGATGACGTTTAATCAACACCCTGCTGTTGTTTTTCAACGGGTGCAAAGTAAGCCAATCAAATATTTGTCGACGTTAAAACAAAAAGAAGAGCACTTAGCTGCTTTAGGAATCGAAAGGTTATATGAAGTAGCATTTACTTCATCCTTTGCGGCATTATCGCCTCAAGCATTTGTTGATCAATATATTGTAGGGTTGCATGCCAAAGTAGTGGTTTCAGGCTTTGACTATACTTATGGAAAAGACCGTGACGCAGATGCGCAACATTTACCTGATTATGCGAACGGTCGTTTTGAAGTTGTAACAGTTGCCAAAAAAACTGAAGCCGATGAAAAAATCAGTTCTTCTCGGATCCGTCGTTTGTTATCAGAGGGACGTTTGGATGAGGCCAATCATTTATTAGGCTATATCTATGAAACGAGCGGCACGGTGATTCACGGTGAAGCACGAGGACGTACGCTAGGTTATCCGACGGCGAATATCCAAGTACGAGAAGATATGAATTTACCTAAAGAAGGCGTGTATGTTAACCAAATCGAAGTCGATGGAAAATGGTATCCAGCCATGGGATCAATCGGACATAATGATACATTTGGTCCTAACCGGATGCTGACAGTGGAAATCAATATTTTAGATTTTAATCAAGAAATTTATGGAGAAAAGGTAAAAGTTCGTTGGAATCATATGTTGCGTGGACAAGTAGCGTTTGAATCTGTAGAGGGCTTGATTGAACAATTGCAGGCGGATGAGCAAGCAACTAGAGATTATTTTGAACAATAGCATTTCTCAGATGCATCGATAAATTTTTAAGTCAATCATTTATTCAGAAATTGAATAAAGCTCCTTTCATCAAAGACTTTTTACTATTATTTATAGTATAAAAATTTTTGAAAGGAGATAAAAAATGACAAAAGATCGATTTATAAAAACATATTCACAAGGAAAAATTGAGACTACTCGAATTTTTATTGATCGGGAAACGGGGGTGAATTATATATTTGTTAATGCCGGCTATTCCGGTGGGCTGACACCATTACTAGGAATAGATGGTAAACCTGTGATCACTCCTTTAAGTGAAATCGAAAAATAAAAAATAAAGGCTTCAACTCAAATTGAGTTGAAGCTTTTATTTTGTTATTTAGAAGTAGCAGTATTTTTCTTTGAAAAGAGACTGCCCCAGAAAATACCAGTAAATTGTGCAATCAAAAAAAGCAATAACAATGGAGCGGAGGCTGATAGCGGGGAGGATGAATGATAGTATGTAGTAATTGGATTTTCTATTAAAACCAATAAAATACTCAGTAAAATGTTCAATCCGTTTCCAAAAATCAAAAGAGGTATTTGATAGCTGATTTTCCCATAAAAACCAATCACGACGGAAGCGGTAGTGAATAATAAAATCCCTATAATAGAATGAAAAAGATAATCCATTGCTAACGTAAGATGGACATATGGTATTAGGAAAAAGAGAAACGGCAGCAAGCGAATTACTTTTTTGTTTAACATGAGGGAACTCCTTTTTAATTTGTCTTTATATAGTTATTTTATGGGTTAAAATTATTCAATACAATAAAGAAAATAGAAAACATATTAATTATTAACGTTATTTTATTGAATTATCAAGAGAACGTTATCAAAACCATCAAGATTCTATGCTTTATTTCACTTTGGAAAAACGTTTTCTCATAATCGTCTATTTTTTAGAGTAGTTATTTAATTAAAATTATTTTAGAGTAGCTGTAAATAATTTAAATTAGTCTGCTGATAAGTGATACTACAACGAAAAAGAAATAAAATTATTTTTCTTTACTATCTGACTGATTGTGATAATATGATTAAAAATGGAGGGGTTATATGAATAAATTGCAAAATCGATTTAACAAAAATGTTTATGAGATCGCAGTCTCATTGATTCGTCAATTTGATGAAAAAGTGTCAGGAATTCCTAATATGTTGAAGTTAACATTAGGCGAGCCTGATTTTAATACTCCTGAACATGTTAAAGAAGCAGGACGTCAGGCAATCAAAGATAATTTTAGTCATTATACAGGGATGTCTGGCTTGATGGATGTGCGGGAAGCAGCCAGCCGATTCTTGTCTGAAAAATATACTGTTAATTATGATCCGTCAACGGAAGTATTAGTCACTGTCGGAGCAACTGAAGCGTTGTCAGCTAGTTTATTAGCTATTTTAGAACCGGGTGATAAAGTATTATTACCAGCACCAACTTATCCAGGTTATGAACCATTGATTTTATTAGCTGGAGCAGAACCTGTCTATATTGATACTCGAGAATCAAATTTTGTTTTAACACCAGAACAGATCGATCAAGCCATGGCGGAACATGGTGAAAAAGTGAAAGCTATTATTATCACATCGCCATCAAATCCGACCGGTGTTGCGTATAATGAAGCAGAAGTTGCTGCTTTAAGCGCAACATTAGCAAAATATCCATTGTTTGTTATTAGTGATGAGATCTATAGTGAATTGAATTATGAAGGACAGCATGTTTCTTTTGGTAAATACTTACGTGAACAAACAATTTTGATCAATGGATTATCAAAATCCCATGCAATGACGGGCTGGAGAATTGGTTTCATTTTTGCACCGGCAGAGTTAGTGGCGCAAATAATTAAAGTCCATCAATATTTGGTAACGGCGGCGGCTACTGTGTCTCAAAAAGCAGCCGTTCGAGCATTGGTTCAAGGAATCTCAGATGCTGAAGTCATGAAAGAAGAATATCGCGAACGCCGCGATTTTGTTTATCAAGCGATGACAAAACTTGGTTTTGAAGTGGCACGACCATCGGGAGCTTTTTATATTTTTGCTAAAATACCTGCTGGTCAAGAACAAGATTCAATGGCCTTCTGTATTGATTTAGCTGAAAAAAATCAATTAGCGCTTATTCCGGGAGTTGCTTTTGGTCCTGAAGGTGAAGGGTATGTACGAATCAGTTATGCAGCTTCTATGGAAACATTAGTAGACGCGATGAATCGTCTGTCCGCTTATATCAATGCATAAAAGAAAAAAACGATCAAATCATTTAAGATTTGATCGTTTTTATTTATTTGTTTAAGTAATTGAACAAGCCGCTGATTGTTTTATCTTCTAAAGAGATTTCTTTTCCATCTACTGTTGCTTTGATTACATGATAATAATCAGGTAGATCAGGGACTTCTTTGAATTGTGCTGCGACAAAATCGCGGGCACTGTTGTAAGTTTTTTCTTTTTCTGCTTCATTTAATTCATACGTAATAACTAACATTGTTCTCGCTTCTCTCATGTTTGATTTTTAGTACAAAATCATTATACACCAAAACTAATAAAAAGTAAGTATTTTGTCTTTACCAAATATTTACAGTTCTTAACGGATCGTTTACATCTCGTCAATCAGATATTTACGTTGAGCTGTTAAAGTAAATATGTACTAAAGAAAAGGTATGAGGAGTGTACTACATGAAAAAAATTATTTTGGCATTAGCATTTTCAGGAATTTTATTAGCCGGCTGCGGCAACGGAAATAATGCAGCAACTTCTAGTTCTGCAAAAGAAGAGACTGCAAAAATCACAGCTGTGGGTTCGACTGCTTTACAACCTTTAGTGGATGCAGCACAAGAAAGTTATACTCAAGATCATCCCAATGTCCAGATCTCTGTCCAAGGTGGCGGTAGCGGCACTGGCTTAAGTCAAGTGGAGAGTGGTTCAGTTGAAATAGGAAATTCTGACGTCTTTGCAGAAGAAAAAGACGGAGTAGATGCTAGTAAATTAGTGGATCACAAAGTAGCTGTTGTCGGCTTTGTACCGGTAGTAAATAAAGATGTCGGGGTTAAAAACATTACGAAAGAACAGTTGATCAGCATTTTTACTGGTGAAATCAAAAATTGGAAAGACGTTGGCGGAAAAGATGAAGCAATCCAGGTTGTTAATCGGGCTGCCGGCAGCGGTACGCGAGCAACGTTTGAAAAATGGGCATTAGACGGGAAAGAGCCCATTCAGTCACAAGAACAGGATTCATCAGGAACGGTGAAAAAAATTGTAGCACAAACACCTGGCGCAATCAGCTATTTAGCCTTGTCATACGTTGACGATAGCTTACAGTCACTAGAATTAGATGGTGTAAAAGCAACAAATGAAAATATTACCACTAATAAATGGACGATCTGGTCGTATGAACATATGTATACAAATGGAAAACCTGATAAAGCATTAGCTGGTTTTCTTGAATACATGACAAGCGAGGCAGTTCAATCAGGACCCGTCAAAGAGTTGGGCTACTTACCGATCACATCCATGAAAGTGGAACGCTCTGCTGACGGAACGATCAAATAAAATATATTAATGGAGTAAAAAAACTTCCCCAAAGTTTTTGATACAATCAAAAGGATCACGGAAATTTCCGTGATCCTTTTTTATTTATTAGGTAAGAGTACAATAAAAGTCGAACCTAATTTTGGATGGCTCTCAACGCTGACTGATCCGCCAAGAATTTCACTGTATTCTTTGACGATCGCTAAGCCTAAACCAGTACCACCAGAATGACGGCTACGGGCTTTATCCACGCGATAAAAACGCTCGAAAATCCGTTTTTGATCTTCTTTAGACATCCCGATACCATGGTCTGTCACGATAAGTTTTAATTCATCGTTTAAAGCATAGCTTATTTCGATTTGGCTGTTTTCAGGTGAGTATTGGATAGCATTTTCCAATAGATTCTTGATAATTGGCTGAAAAAAAGTCAAACGTGTTTGATAAAAACCATCCGCCGGTCCATCAATAGTGATTGCGATCTTTTTTTTCTTCAAAATATGTTGATACAAATCAATTTGTTGTTGCAAGAAAGTATTGATTTCGATCGTCTGCCGATCTTCTGCTAAATCATCGCTATCTTTTGAAAGTTCGATAATGTCTTGGATCAACCGTTGCAGTCGTTTGGCATCATTTTCCATGATCGTCAAAAATTCAGTAGTCAATTCCGGATCTTCTTTCGCACCATCTAATAAAGTTTCCGTGAAGCCTAGTAAAGAAGTGACGGGAGTTTTCAGTTCATGAGAAACATTGCCGACAAAATCACGTTGGATTTTTTCCAAACGGCGGACATGGGTCAAATCATAGACCGTTCCCATAATTTGATCTCCATGAAGTTCATTTTCGATATAGCGTAAACGAATATCTAAATTCATGGAAGTAGGTAATTTAGTAGAAATCTCTCGATGCACTTGCCCTTTATCAACTAAAATTTGTTGGATCAATTGAATAAATTTATTATCTGCGATCACTTGCCAATAATAATGATCTTTTGCACCACCGATTTGCAGTAATTCTTCCATTGCAGGATTGACCATGCTGAAACGACCCTCTGTATCGATAATAAAGACACCAATCGTCAATTCGTGGAACAATGTAGAGAACTGTTCTTCCGTCGAAGTATATGCGGCATAAGTTTCATTTAATTGTTCACTGATTTGATTGACCGTGATATAAAGTTCTTTCCATTGAGAAGAGTGTTGCATCACGTAATTACTTTTTTCAGGGGCCTTCAACATTCGTTGTAAAACAGGTAAAACCGCTTGGATCGGTCGATTTCTTTGATAAGTCAAATAGCAGATGATCAAGTAAATAAAGACATAAAAGAAAAGTAAAATAATAAAAATCGTTCGTTGGAAATTTCTCGTCTTGGGTTGGAACGCAGAAGTCCTTTTTGCGACCCGTAAGATTCCGACGATTTTGTCACCCGAACGAATCGGCTGAGCGGTGTACAGCAATTCGGTATCTAAAGTCGAACTGTAACGGACAGAGGCACCGATACTAGCATTGCTTAAGACGGTTTTTACTTCGGGCCGATCCTCACGACTGCCTTTTAAATCAGGATCGGTACTATCAAAAATAATTTTTGCATTCGAATCCATCAAGGTGATTCGATCATGAGCCTCCTGAGCAAAATAATCAATGGCCTCGTGATTTGCACTTGAACTTAAGTTCTCAAGATCCAACCGATGAATCATCAACTCACCATTACTAGTCAAAAATTCTTCTTGTTGTTCCAGTAATTCCTTATTATAAAAATGATTGGCTAATTTCCAACTGCCGAAAAAAAGTAAGCAAACGAGAAGAAGTGGAATGAGATAATCTAAATGTTTGTGTTTCATTGAACCGGCACCTGGAACTTATAACCGAAACCGCGAACGGTTTGTAAATATTGAGGATGTTTTGGATCGAGTTCTATTTTTTCACGTAAATGAGAAACGTGGACATCAACAATTCGGCTCTGACCAGAAAAGTCATAGTGCCAAATTCGATCTAACAACGTATCACGATCAATCACGCGCTCTTTGCGTTTCATAAAGTAAACAAGTAATTCAAATTCTTTGGGAGTTAATTCAATTTTCTTACCGCGAACGGTTACTTGATAATTTGATAAATCTGCCGTAATTTCCCCAGTAGTTAAAAAATCATGAGTCACTGCTTCTTGGCGTGGTTCAACTCGTCGGAAAATAGCTTTCATTCGAGCCAATACTTCTCGTGGTGAAAAAGGTTTAGTCAAATAATCATCTGCACCGATTTCTAATCCTAAGATCCGGTCGATCGCATCATCTTTAGCAGTCAACATCAAGATCGGTGTATCAATTTTTTCTTGTCTCAACTTCCGAGCGATTTCTAAACCATCCATCGACGGCAGCATGACATCTAAAATAATAAAATCAAATTTTTCATTCAAGGCCAATTCATACCCAATTTGACCATCATCCGCAGTTGTTACTGCATAGCCCTCTTTTTCTAAATTGAAACTCAATAACTTTACGATCGAAGGCTCATCGTCCACAACTAACACACGTTTCATAAGTATCTCCTCTCTTGATGTAAAAGAAATGCCTTCGTTTGCAGCTTTCTTCTTTTTTTTAAGAAGATTTAGGAAGGACTATTTCCACACATGAATAAATGGTATAATGTGAAAGCAGTTTTGTCACCTATTTTCTATTAAATGATGGGAGAAGAAGCGATGCTAGGGATTAGTGCCTGCTTAGGCGGGATAGCTTGTCGATACGATGGCCGATCAAATGAAAGCCCATTGTTAAAAGAATTAGTAGCAACCAATCAAGCAATCGTTGTCTGTCCAGAAGTGTTGGGCGGATTACCAATACCACGAACACCGGCAGAGATTCAAGGCGGGGATGGCTTTGATGTTTGGAACCATCATGCAAAAGTGATCGATAAAAATGGTCTCGACGTGACAGAAGCCTTCAAAGAAGGAGCGATTCTGGCATTTGAACAGCTTCAACATTTACAAGTGACCGAATTGATTTTAAAAGAAAAAAGTCCATCTTGTGGCAGTACTATGATCTACGATGGTAGTTTTTCTGGAAATCGTATTAAAGGTGTCGGAGTTGCCACCGCTTATTTTATACAAAAAGGGCTGACCGTATACTCTGAAGAAAATTGGCAAGAAATGAGGCTGACGTAGTGGAACTCGAAAAAACGAACCGAATGAATGCGTTGTTTGAATTCTATGCAACGCTATTGACTGAAAAACAAATGAATTATATGGAATTGTATTATGCAGATGATTTTTCACTGGGCGAGATTGCTGAAGAATATCAAGTGAGTCGTCAGGCAGTTTATGATAATATTAAAAGAACAGAAAAAATCTTAGAAGATTACGAACGCAAACTACATATGTTTTCAGATTATATTGTTCGGGGTGAACAGCTAGATAAGATGGCACTCTATGTGACAGAGCATTATCCAAAGGATGAATTTTTGGCTGAGGCAATCACCAATCTTCAAAATTTAGATGATTAGTAATCATTTATTGTTCTAAGTAAAAAAGACATTTATTTGAGCATAAGTTATGCTCATTTACAGAAAGGAAAGTAATCAACAATGGCATTTGAAAGTTTAACGCAGCGTTTGCAGTCTGCGATGGGGAAACTACGTAAAAAAGGGAAAGTGACAGAAGCTGACGTTACTGAAATGATGCGCGAGATCCGTCTGGCATTATTAGAAGCCGATGTTAACTTACAAGTCGTAAAACAATTTACAAAAGAAGTTCGGACACGGGCATTAGGTGTGGAAGTATTAGAAAGCTTGTCACCTGCACAACAAATCGTAAAAATCGTTGACGAAGAATTGACGAAAACGTTAGGATCAGAAGCAGTCGGTATCGAAAAATCACCAAAAATCCCGACTGTGATCATGATGGTTGGTTTGCAAGGGGCTGGTAAAACAACTTTTGCTGGTAAATTAGCCAATTCGTTGATTAAAAATGAAAAAGCGCGTCCGTTGATGATCGCAGGCGATATCTATCGTCCAGCGGCGATCGACCAATTGAAAGTCTTAGGGCAACAATTAAATGTGCCTGTCTTTGATATGGGGACAGAAGTAAGCCCGGTTGAAATCGTTCGTCAAGGGATGGAACAGGCCCGTGAAAATAAAAATGATTATGTTTTAATCGATACGGCAGGTCGTTTGCATATCGATGAAGCGTTGATGGATGAATTAAAACAAATCAAAGAAATCGCGCAACCAAATGAAATCCTCTTAGTTGTCGATGC
The DNA here is from genome assembly GCF_045862035.1 of Enterococcus hailinensis. NCBI lineage: Bacteria > Bacillati > Bacillota > Bacilli > Lactobacillales > Enterococcaceae > Enterococcus > Enterococcus hailinensis. The sequence continues at coordinate 101,893 of NZ_BAAFRV010000005.1, forward strand.
GATGACCGGTCAAGATGCCGTAAACGTTGCTGAAAGTTTTAATGAACAATTAGGTATAACTGGGGTCGTGATCACAAAACTTGATGGCGATACTCGTGGTGGTGCTGCGCTATCAATCCGTGCAGTCACTGGAGCGCCAATCAAATTCATTGGTTCTGGTGAAAAACTAACGGATTTGGAAGTTTTCCATCCAGATCGAATGTCTAGTCGGATTTTAGGGATGGGTGACATGCTTACCCTGATCGAAAAAGCCCAAGTGGATTACGATGAGAAAAAAGCAGAAGAATTAGCTCGTAAGATGAAAGAGAATAGTTTTGACTTTAATGATTTCATTGAGCAATTAGATCAAGTCATGGGCATGGGGCCGATCGAAGATCTATTAAAAATGATTCCCGGAATGAGTCAAATGCCTGGAATCGAAAATATCAAGGTAGATCCAAAAGACGTCGAACGTAAAAAAGCAATGGTTTATTCTATGACGCCAGCTGAACGAGAAGATCCAGATTTATTAAATCCTAGTCGTCGCCGTCGAATCGCTGCTGGCTCTGGGAACTCAATCGTTGAAGTCAACCGCATGATCAAGCAATTTAAAGAATCACGCAAAATGATGCAACAAATGAGTAAAGGCAGTATGCCTGCTGGAATGGATCAAATGTTTGGTTCAGGTATCAAAGGTAAGATGGGTAAAATGGCTATGAATCGGATGGTCAAGAAAACTAAGAAAAAGAAAAAGAAACGTAAATAATCGATGATCTGGCTCAAATTTTTTGAGTCAGATTTTTTTATTGTTTAAAGGATGAGTTCTGCTATACTAAGGGCGAGCGTATGTTCGTTTTTTACAAAAAGGAGGATAACTATGGACCGTTGTAACTGGGCTGGAAGTAATGAGAATATGCAGATCTATCATGATACTATTTGGGGCGTTCCTGAATATGATGATCAACGACTTTTTCGTAAATTCGTCTTAGATATGAATCAAGCAGGATTAAGTTGGCAAACGATTTTAAACAAAACAGCGAGTTTCGATCAAGCGTATGATAATTTTTTCATCGAGAAAGTCGCAAAATTTGATGAAAAAAAGATTGAAGAATTAATGCAAAATGCTGGTGTGATCCGGAATCGGCGGAAAATTGAAGCAGCTATCAATAATGCGCAAAAGATATTAGAGATGCAAGCAACGGGGATGGGCTTTTCTGATTATTTATGGGGATTTACAAATCATCAAGTGATCGATGGTCATCGACAATCTGCTGCTGAAGTTCCAGCTACCACCGATCTTTCCGATGCCATTGCAAAAGATTTAAAAAAGCGAGGATTTAAATTCGTTGGCAGTACGACGATCTATGCATTTTTGCAAGCTGTGGGAATCGTCAATGATCATGAAAAAAAGTGTTTTCGTTATGAAGAATTGCAGATGAAGTCAGCGTTTTAAGGTGTCTTTATTTTTTTACGTTAGCGCTATAGTGGGTGTGTAGAAGAAATTAAATCGATAATCAGCAAACTTTTATCTAATTTATTATGATGTAAATTAATTTTTTAAGTATAAACAAAGCCTTCTCAACTATGAGAAGGCTTTGTTGTGAGCAATTAGCTGGTGTCTGATAAAAGGTCTGGATACAATCAAAAGAAAGGAGTGGTAGAAATGACAGCGCGGGTTGTATTTTATGGAGCGATTAGTTTAGATGGTTACCTAGCAGATAAAACCGATCATTTAGAATGGTTATATCATCAGCCAGGCGGAGAACTGGTTCCTTATGAAGAATTTTATCAAGCGATTGATTATACGATGATGGGACGACGTACTTATGATGTAGTCAAACGAGATGCGCCTGAAGAAAAACTGTATCCCGAAAAAGAAAATTATGTTTTTAGTCACTCGGAAATTTTAGTGGACGACAATATTCAGCTAGTCCATAAAAATCCTATCGAATTTATCAACGACTTGCCTGATGATAAAACCGTTTGGGTCGTTGGCGGCGGTGCATTATTAAAACCGATCATCGAAGCAAAACTGATCGATGAGTGGTGGATCCAAATTGTTCCAACTCTGTTGGGGGAAGGCATCCCGCTATTTATACCGCAACAAATGCCACAGACCTTGCAATTGATCGACACTAAACAATATGGACAGTTTGCTCAATTGCATCTAAAAAAATAAACGAGTTAATAGACTGTTGTATCGATTTCAACAACTGCTGCTTCAAATTCAGCTTGGCAGTCAAGTAGTTGCTTTTTCTTTTTAGGAAAATTTTTATCGTAAGTTACTAACGTGGTTAAATCAGGTTCCATACATTCTGAGAAAAACACTTGTCCTTGAACATGATCAAGGGCATTTTCTTGTAAAGGAAGCACCATGATCCCAGTATAGTATTTTCCATCTGGCATTGAAATATTATATTTTTTCGTTCCGATAAATCCGAAGCGATGATAATGATAAGGAAAACCGCCGATTACGAGCGCATCGTAGCCTAATTTTTTTGCTTCAGCAATCGAATGTTCAATCAGTAGCTTTCCGTAACCTTGATGTTGATGATTTGGAGCGATACTGATCGGACCGAAAGAGATGACAGGAAATTCTTTTCCAGTGGAATCAATGATCGTAGTTTTGCTATAAAAGATACTACCGACTATTTTACTGTTTACTTCGATGACAAATGATAATTCTGGAAGATAATCTGGATGTTCTCGTAGTTGATGTACGATGAGGTGTTCCACAGCTCCAGGGGTGTATAAGTTCCAAAATGCTTCTCGCGTGATCGTTTCTACAAGCTGATATTCTTTTTCTTCTTCATGTCGAATGTTGATCTTCAAAAAAACGCCTCCTTTTCATCATTTAATTGTAACAAAGGCTGAGTGAAGAGTTCAATCAGTAATATCTTTTCACAAAAAACATCTCACAGTTTATCTGTGAGACGTTTAGTCCAAAATTATTTAACTAATTTATTGAAAAATTCAACATATTTATCAGTGATTGTTTGGAAGAATTCTACTGTGCCATCAGCGATGCGACCATCATTGTCAACTAAGTTCATAATGCCGCCGATGTAAGCTTCTGGTTGTTGAAGTGTAGGAACATCCAAGAATACTAATGATTGACGTAAAGCATGGTTTGCTCCAAATCCACCAGGTCCACCAGGAGAAACAGTCACGACTAAACCAGGTTTGCCGCCCCAAACGCTGCTGCCCATTGGACGAGAACCAACATCTAAAGCATTTTTCAATGCTGCTGGAACAGAACGATTATATTCAGGAGAGAAGAAGAATAAACCATCGACTTCGCTAACATCGTTACGGAAACGCGTCCATGCTTCCGGTACTGAACCTTCAACTTCAAGATCTTCATTGTAGAAAGGCAGATCATCGATTTGAATGAATTTTGCTTCGAAACCATCAGGCAATAATTCTGCAAATTTTTTCGCTACAATCTTGTTATAAGAGTCTTTTCTAAGACTACCAACTAAAATACCAATTTTTTTAGACATATTTGTTCCTCCATTTTTAAAATTAATATTTATTGCTATTTAATAACTATGAATATATCTTACAAAAAATAAGTAAAAATTGCAAAAGATATGCCTTTAGAAAAAAATCACCCTGTAAAGAAAAAACTCTTTACAGGTGCAAATAATAATGCTATTATACTTCTTGTGATTAATTATATGGAGGTGTAGTTATATAATGGCAGTTAAAATTCGCTTGAAACGTATGGGTTCTAAGAAAAAACCTTTCTACCGTATCGTTGTTGCTGATTCTCGTTCTCCTCGTGATGGACGTTTTATCGAAACTGTGGGTACTTACAATCCTTTGAAAAACCCAGCAGAAGTCGTATTAAAAGAAGAAAATGTTTTAAACTGGTTAGGCAAAGGTGCGCAACCTTCTGATACAGTTCGTAACATTCTTTCTAAAGAAGGCATCATGCAAAAACACCACGAAGCTAAATTCGCTAAGAAATAAGGTGATCAATTATGCAAGATTTAAATAACCTTGTGTTGACCATTGTTCACCCGTTGGTGACAAAGCCTGAAGAAGTGAAGTTAGAGATCGAAGAATCGAATGATTTCTTAGAGTACAACTTAACTGTTGCACCCGAAGATATCGGTAGAATCATCGGAAAACAAGGCCGAGTAGCAAAAGCGATCCGCACGATCGTGTACAGTGTTCGGACAAATGGACCGAAGAAAGTTCGTCTTAACATCGTGGATGGTAAATAAAGTTGGAACACTCGAGTCAGTTTGATTCGAGTGTTTTTTCATTGAAAATGCGTTAGACTATAGGTGGAGGTGTTCCACCATGAAAAAATATGTACTATTGTTCAGTGCGTTGTTTGTTTTATCTGCATGCCAGTTGGGAAATAATGATTCAAAAGATAGCACCACTAAAGAAACCGCAAGTGCAACCGTTAAGACCAGTAGTTCTCAAGTAAGCTCAGAAAAAAATACTTCAAGTAGTAGTTCAAGTACAAATTCGTCGACCACTTCAAGTTCAAAAACAGCTAATAGCAGTTCTGCTACCGATTCTACTCACAGCGACCATTCGTTATCTGCAAATGAGGAACTGAAGGCAAATTATCCAAATGATCAATTTCCAGATCCTACAACTATCAGTAGCGGGAAGCAAATCGGCATTACTGCTTCTGAAGAACAAGGGATTTTAAAAGTAAACTATTATATAGTAGATAAAGAAACACCTTTTAATGATGCTTCATTAAATAATCAAACGCCGATAGCCCAATATCAACGACAAACTTATGCTTCAAATGCAGAAGCGCAGAGTGCTGTTGGCCAAAACTACGATCCCAATGGACAACAAGTCGATTTAGGTCATAATATTACAGGTTATCAAAATTCTGGAGCCGGATCAACGTACTTAACGTGGAAAGAGGGCAACTGGAGTATCGGTGTTCAAGCAAATAATTTAGAACAAGAGAATCCAGTACCTTTTGCTAAACAAGTAGTTGAATATTTAGAGGGAGCCTTTTTACCCGTTCCTCAAACGGTTGGCCAAATTTCTTTACGAGTGTCAGCGAGTGATTATCAATCAAATCGAATTGCATGGCAAAATAACCAAGCCGTCTACACTATCATGAACTCAGATGGTATGAACGGATTAAAAATGGCTGTTTCAATGGCTCAATAAATACAGTAAGTAAGAAAGAGGAAAGTCCGTGACTAATTATTACAAAGTTGGAAAAATCGTCAACACACATGGTATTCGTGGAGAAGTCCGTGTAATTTCTACAACCGATTTTACAGAAGATCGTTATCAAGTAGGAGAACAGTTATATTTATTTCGTGACAATCAAGATGTGTTACCTTTAACGATTACTAGTTACCGTAGACATAAAAATTTTGATTTGCTAAGTTTTGAAGGCTACGGCAATATCAATTTAGTTGAACCGTTCCGTGAAGGTATTTTAAAAATTTCTGAAAAACAACTAGGCGATCTTGATGAACATGAGTATTACTATCATGAAATCATTGGTCTGACAGTTGTTGATGAGGAAGATAAAGAAATCGGTAAAATAACTGAGATTTTATCACCAGGTGCGAATGATGTTTGGGTCGTGAAACGTAAAGGTGAAAAAGATGCATTGATTCCATATATTGAATCAGTGGTAAAAGATATCGATCTGACTGAAGGAGTCGTTCACGTTGAGATTCCGGAAGGATTGTTAGACGATGCGAATTGATGTATTGACTCTTTTTCCCAAAATGGTCGAAGGTCCATTAAACGAATCAATTATTGGAAAAGCGATCGAAAAAGAATTGTTAGAGATTAATGTACATGATTTTCGCCAGTATTCTGACAATAAACATAAACAAGTAGACGATTATCCTTATGGCGGCGGTGCGGGCATGCTGTTAAAAGTCCAACCTATCTACGATAATTTAAAAGCTATCGAGGCTGCAACGGATAATCAAAAGAAGCGTGTGATTTTGCTAGACCCTGCCGGCAAACCTTTTAATCAAAAAATGGCGGAAGAGTTCTCCAAAGAAGAACAACTCGTTTTTATCTGTGGTCATTATGAAGGTTACGATGAACGTATTCGTACGTTAGTCACAGATGAAGTTTCATTAGGAGATTACGTATTGACCGGTGGAGAGTTAGGTGCGATGGTCATGATCGACGCAACGGTTCGCTTGCTACCTGATGTATTAGGCAACCAAACTTCTGCTCAAACTGATTCACATTCTACAGGATTATTAGAACATCCGCAGTACACTCGCCCGGCTGAATTTGAAGGTATGGGAGTACCGGAAGTTTTAATGAATGGGAATCATCGCCTGATTGAAGAATGGCAGCTAAAAGAGTCTTTGCGCCGTACGTACCAACGTCGACCAGATATGTTAGAAAAATTGGAACTGACGAAAGAAATGGAAAAGTTGTTAGCTGAAATAAAAAAAGAAGCTTAGCATAGGGATGACAAGAAATTTATCTTTACAGATAGGTTTTAGTCTGATAGAATATGTTGGTGAGTGCAAACTCATCTATTACGATAATCCGCTAGGGTGATGCATCCTAAGATTGTTTGGAAATTAGGAGAATGATAAAATGAATCCATTAATCGAAGCTTTAACACAAGAACAATTACGTTCTGACATCCCAGCATTCCGTCCTGGGGACACTGTTCGTGTTCACGCGAAAGTTGTCGAAGGAACTCGCGAACGTATCCAGTTATTCGAAGGTGTTGTAATCAAACGCCGTGGAGCTGGTATCAGCGAAACTTATACAGTACGTAAAATCTCTAATGGTGTTGGTGTGGAACGTACATATCCACTACACACTCCACGTGTTGCTAAAATTGAAGTAGTTCGTTACGGTAAAGTACGTCGTGCGAAACTTTACTACTTACGTGCATTACACGGAAAAGCAGCTCGTATCAAAGAAATCCGTCGTTAATCTATTATCAGATAGCGCAAAGCCCTTGGACTTTCCAAGGGCTTTTTTCTTTTTTTTATAAATAAATAAAAATGTTATTTTATGAAAATTTCACTTGACTTTCTTTTTTTAAAGGTAAATAATTAGAAAAAATTAATTTTTTTTAAATTTACCTATCATATTAACTGTTGTATAAAAAATAATAAGATGAATAAATGAAAAGATCGTTTTAATTTATAAATTAAGCCATTTTTTAGTTTTTCCTTTTTCACATAAAAGACTTCTAGGTAATACACTGTATTTCCGTTTAAAAAGTATCTTAACAAATCAATTAGTTAATTGTTTTTAGGAAAAATGGAGGAAATCAGATGAATGAGTCTTTCGTTCGTGAAATGAGTGCAAAACATTTAATTATGTTGTCACTAGGAGGAGTTATCGGAACAGGAATATTTTTAAGTACAGGATATTTGATACAGACAGCTGGAGCAGTAGGAACGATCATCGCTTATGCCGTGGGTGCTGTATTAGTTAGTTTAGTTATGTTGTGTCTGGGTGAATTATCTGTTCATGAACCAAATACTAGTTCCTTTCATACTTATGCGACTAAGTATATTAATCCAGGTGCTGGTTTTTTAATTGCTTGGCTATACTGGCTGACTTGGACAGTTTCTTTAGGTTCTCAATTTATTACAATTGGAATTTTGATGAAGCGCTGGTTCCCTGATGTTGCTATTTGGGTCTGGTGTTTAATTTTTGTAATGATCATTCTCCTTTCTAATATTATTGATATTCGTTGGTTTTCGGTTAGTGAATTTTGGATGTCCTTTATCAAAGTAATTGCTTTAGCTATTTTTTTGATTTTAGGTGTAGCCGGAATCTTTGGTATTTTGCCGATTTCTAATACGAATCCTGCACCATTTTTTAAGGAATTTATAGCGAATGGAGTTTTTCCCTCGGGAGTTGGAGCAGTTTTCTTAGCCATCTTATCTGCTAACTTTGCATTTTCTGGAACAGAATTGATTGGTGTAGCCGCTGGAGAAACCGACAATCCGAAAAAAAATATTCCGAAAGCAATTATTCGTACAATTGTCATATTGGTTGTTTTATTCATTGGAACAATAATAGTAATTGGAGCACTATTGCCCCAATCATCTGCTGCATTAAAGGAAAGTCCATTCACCCATATTCTTTCTAGCTTGGGGATTCCATATGCGGCAGACATCATGAATTTTATCCTTATTTCTGCGATTTTATCTGGTGCCAATTCCGGAGTTTATGGTGCATCAAGAATGCTTTGGTCTATGTCGAATGCAGGTACTCTGCCAAAAATATTTTCTAAATTAAGTAAAAGAGGACTGCCTATTTATGGTTTGTTCTTAACAATTTTAGGCGGTTTTTTATCATTGTTTTCAAGTTTTTATGCGGCGGATACAGTTTATCTTGCCTTGGTTTCTATTTCCGGTTTTGCTGTTGTGGCAGTTTGGCTAAGCATTGGTTGGTCACAATTGAACTTTCGAAAACAATATATAAAAAATGGTGGGAAAGTAGCAGATCTTTCGTACAAAACACCTTGGTATCCAATAGTCCCATGGTTGGTGATTATTTTATGCCTGATTTCTATGATAGGTATTGCTTTTGATCCTAGCCAGCGAATAGGTTTGATTATAGGTGTGATTTTTTGTGGCGTTTGTTATGGAACACATGAACTTTTTCTAAAGAAAAAGTTTAACTATTCTGAAGATGAAAGAAGCGATATACATGTTTAAAGAATGGGCGCGCGAACAAGAAGTTATTTTAATTGATGGTTCAATGTCTCAGGGGTTAATGGAAAGAGATGCAAATTTAAATCATCGTCTTTGGACTGCAAAGGCATTGATTGATTCTCCAGAAAAAATTCAAGCCGTTCATCAATCATACTTTGATGCAGGCGCAAACATTGCGATCACAGCTAGTTATCAAGCAAGTTACAAAGGTTTCGAAGAATTGAATTATTCTGAACAAGAGGCAACTGACTTTTTACGATCATCGGTTTTACTTGCAAAAGGGGCTAAGAAAGCTTCATCTGGATCTCAAGAAAAATGGATCGCCGGATCAATTGGTCCATATGGGGCCTATTTAGCAGATGGCTCCGAATATCGTGGGAATTATGCAATCAGTAAGGATGAATTGATTAAATTCCATAAGAAACGGATTCAAGTTTTAGTGGAAGCCGGAGTAGATCTATTAGCGATTGAAACTATGCCCGATATAGAAGAGATAAAAGTTCTTTTAGAGTTGTTAAAAGAATTTCCTAAAACGATTGCTTGGGTCAGCTGTACGTTAAGTGATAGTCAGCATATCAGTGACGGGACACTTCTCTTAGATGTCCAATCGTTGTTAGAAAAAAATCCGCAAATTATTGCTTATGGAATCAATTGTGTTGCCCCCGAATTAGTAACGCCAACGATAAATATATTGAAACCGGCAGCAACAAAAGAATTGGTTGTTTACCCTAATTCAGGTGAACATTATGATCCAGAAACAAAAACCTGGAGTCATGAACATACTGACAATTCGGTTTTTACTACACAAGCAAGAGAATGGGCTGAACTGGGTTGTACGTGGATTGGTGGTTGCTGCTGTACCACAGAAAAAGATATTTTAGCACTCAAAAGGACTTTTCAGAAATAGCAGAAAAATTTTACTTCAAACTTTTTACAAAAAACCTTCTACTTTTAATAAAGTAGAAGGTTTTTGTTCATTTATAGATGTAATTTATTTCACGCTAGTTATAATTCATTTCCTTTGAGAGATTCAATAAATTTTTTCGGATTTGTGGATTAAAACAATTTTTCGAGAAGGTGCTCTTTTTTATATCATTTTACTTAAGTTAAAATGTTAAAGATCAAATGTTTTTTATAATATTTATTAGATTAGTTAAATCTGTTTCTGAGCCTAAATCGTAAAGAATATAATAACTATCAAAAGATAGATCATTACTTATATTATAGGTGTCACTGATTAGTAAATCGTAATTTTTATACTGAGTTGCTGGTTCAAAATTTATTTTAAAATTTTTAGGAAAAATTCTCTCAATTTTTTGCTTTAGTAATTGGACTTTTAAATAACCTAAATATGAATAAATAACAATTAAAATAGTTTTTTTAGTTAGATATTCAATTTGTTTTAGCATATTAAAGTAGACTAATTTTACAACTTTTGCTGATTTTTCTGAAAAAGACAAATTAAAATTAGAAATTATTCCTTCAATTAGTTCATCTAAAAAAAGTAAATTAGTCGTAGTTATTTTTTTTACTTCCATTTCATAGATTTCTTCAAAATTTAATAAAGTTGGAGAGCTGATCGTCTTAAAAAAGAATATTTGGGTATGTATTTCAGTAAGAGGATAAATCCAATTTCTTATAATAGTACGTGAGCTTTCTTTTTTACTGATTTCAAGTTGGTTAAATAGTTTTGAAAAAATATAGTTATTAATTTCAATAATTGAAGGTATAATCAGTTCTTCGTAGCTCAAATTCCCATTTTTAAATTTTGTAGAAGGATGAGTAGAAATTGTTGCAATAAAAAAATATATAAACATAATTTGGCTTTCGTATTTATTAAAATCGCGATAGCCATAAAAGTTATGATAAGAATTTTTTATTTCTTTAAAAAAATAGTTGGATTTCAGAAAATCTAAATTTTGTTTATTCAAATACTTTTTTGCCAAAATACTTTTTCTTTGAACTATAATATCATGCCATAATTTTAATTTTACTTTATCATCTGGAGCAAGCTCTAAAAATAATCTTTCTATCAAATAATCAATAAAAATATTCTCATTCGTATCATTGATGACATCAGTCGGAAGACTTTCACTTGCTAAAAAAAAATGGTAATAGAAGTAGCAAATATTGATTTCATCGCCTTGTAGCATCCCTTGTTTTATTTTTATTTTAAATGTATCTAAAAATAAATTAAGTTCTTTTAAGTAATGATAGATTGAGGTTTCACTGATATTAAATTTGTTTGAAATATCACATATAGAACGATGTTTGTTCTTAAAAAAATATAGTAATAATTGATATTCTGTAGAATTATTTAGCAAAAAATGATAAAGCTTGTTTATCCCTCCATGATCGCCATTAATCAGTGTAAGATAAATTCTATTTTCTATTTTTCTTTTTTCTATTCGCATATTTGAATGCAATTTTTGGAAAGTATTTGATAGTTCTTCTAGATTAGATTGGAAGACATACTTAGTAAGGGATAAGTCTCTTATTAAATCATTTTGTTTAACTGGATGTTTTGAACTCATTAAATAGTTAACGATAGACAATTGAGTTTTATCTTTTTTTTCTAGTAATAATGTTAAATCCATAATCATATCTCCAAACTCTAAAATATTTGAATATAGTTATTCTACTTCTTTTATATAATTTTTAAAATATAAATTCCTAAATACAAACATTTTAATCTAAAATATCAAATATTTTTATGCATTTTAAAAAAATAAATAGTGTGCAATAAAAAACAAATAATTTTTTATTATAAAAATAGTATATGTTAATTTGGGATTCTTAAAATATTTGATTAGGGGTTGGTAATATGATTATCTTAAAAAGAAAAAATTTAGTAGCTACACATGAACCCAAAAAAAGGTACAAAATGTGGAAAAAGAAAAAGCATTGGGTATGTGGAGCTATCTTTTTTTTAGGGACGGGGGCAATTCTTTCTACGGATTTATTAAACGTTAAAGCAGATACAATAGAAGGAATGAATTCGACAACTGTTGTAGAAAATCAAGAGAAGAATTCAACGGAAGAATCACCTTCTACTATAGATAGTACAGCTTCTACAGAAAAGATAAATAATGAAATTAACACTGCAAAATCAGTTTCCGTAGTCGATGCAAAGGACATAAATACAGAAAGCTCTGATCTGCAAAGCGAAGTAATTAGTATGAAAATCGATTATGTCGATGAAGCCGGATCATTAATAAAAGAAGATCAAACTAGTGGTTCTTTAGAAGCAAATATAAATTATTCGGTATCTATTCCTGAAGGTTATACACTTATATCGAATGAGCTACCAAGCACATATAGTAAAAATATAAATGTTGCAAAAATTATTGTGAAAAAAAACACAGAATTGGCAAAAACTGCGGTACAAACTACTAAAGCACTACAAGTATTTGATTCAAATAGTGATGCTCAAACTAATGAAGTAGTGGATCAGAATACTTCTCAATCATCTACATCATCTACAGATTCAACGAAATCAATTACTATAAAATACATGGATGAAGCCAGCAAAACTATTATTCAAACAGATTCGATTTCAGGTGTTGTAGGAGAAGCAATAAATTATTCGCCAAATGTTCCAGCAGGTTGGGAGATAGTTGATACTAATGTTCCGAGTCAGTTCAATGATCTTGATCAAGATAGCACGATTACGCTGAAAAAAATTGAGCAGGCAACAACTAATGTAGCATCATCACAAAAGCCGATCATCAGCTATAAAACTATTAATGAGGACAATCATGTTGAAGTAACAAAGGACAACTTCTCGAATTATTTTAATTTAAAGGGGAGTGCCACTTATGATAAATTGCAAGGCATAGTAACTTTAACCAAAGATAAACAAAATCAAGCTGGAAATGTAACGCTAAAAAGTAAGATCAATGTAAATCAAAGTTTCACTTTAACAGGTAAAATAAATATAGGTAGTAAAACCCAACCGAATGGAGCAGATGGAATCTCGATTGATTTTCATAATGGTAATACTGGTGCTCTAGGAGAAGATGGAGGAAGTTTAGGCTTAGCTGGGCTTAATGGTGGTTTTGGCTGGAAAGCCGACACTTATTGGAATACTAGAGATGATCAACATGGCAATAACTATCACTTTGAAGCTGACCCAGAGAAGTTTCATAATAAAAGGGGAAGCAATATGACTTTTGGAGGCTTTATTTTTAATAAAGGTCTTGTAGCAAATACGTATGATGGTAATGATGCACCAGCCCAAGCAATTGATAATCCAAATGGAAAGTTTAAAGATATTAGCATTAATTATGATGGCGCTACAAAAATGATGACTATAGTCTATGATGGTAAAACTTGGTCCAAAGATATCTCTGAATGGATAACTTCAGATGAACTTTCTTTTATCATTGCAGCCTCAACAGGAACATTTTCTAACTTGCAACAATTTTCTATAAAATCATTTGATTACTATGAAGCGGCAACAATCAATGTAAAATATACAGATAAAAATCAGAATGAAATTGCGACTGGTTCAGTGGAATATCCTGAAGGCGCATATAAATCAAAAACATATAAAACAGAACAGAAAGACATTCCTGGCTATGTATTTGAGAAAATGGATAAAGATAGTAAAGAACCTGAAGGGATTTTAAATGATTGGGGATCCAATGGTGACGTAGTTTATGTATATGCACCATTGATAGATTCAACGACTGAAAGCAAAGAAGTAACAGAAACAATTCATTACGTGGATAAAGCGGGAAATAAATTAGCAGATGATCATACGGATAAAGTGAGCTTTACGCGAACAGTATCAAAAAATGGAGCAACCGGCGAAATCATCTACGGAGATTGGGTGGCAGATAACAGTGATAACCAATTTGATCTAGTGAAAAGTCCAGAAGTTAAAGGATACAAACCAGATAAAAGTGAAGTAGCGAGCCAAGTGGTCACACCAGATACGAAAAATATAGAAGTGACCGTTACCTATGAACCGATCATAGATAAAACAAGTGAAAGCGAAGAAGTAACGGAAACGATCCACTACGTGGACAAAGCTGGTAAAAAAGTAGCCGAAGACCATGTAGATAATGTGCGCTTTACCCGAGATGTATTCACGAATGAAGTAAACGGAGAAGTTACCCACGGAGATTGGGTAGCTAATAAGAACGATAACCAATTCGATCTAGTGAAAAGTCCAGAAATTGAAAAGTACCACAAACCAGATAAAAGTGAAGTAGCGAGCCAAGTGGTTACACCAGATACGAAAAATATAGAAGTGACCGTTACCTATGAACCAATCATAGATAAAACAAGTGAAAGTAAAGAAGTAACGGAAACGATCCACTACGTGGACAAAGCTGGTAAAAAATTAGCAGATGATCATATTGATAACGTGCGCTTTACCCGAGATGTATTCACGAATGAAGTAAACGGAGAAGTTACCCACGGAGATTGGGTAGCTAATAAGAACGATAACCAATTTGATCTAGTGAAAAGTCCAGAAGTTAAAGGATACAAACCAGATAAAAGTGAAGTAGCGAGCCAAGTGGTTACACCAGATACTAAAAATATAGAAGTGACCGTTACCTATGAACCAATCATAGATAAAACAAGTGAAAGTAAAGAAGTAACGGAGACGATCCACTACGTGGACAAAGCTGGTAAAAAATTAGCCGATGATCATATTGATAACGTGCGCTTTACCCGAGATGTATTCACGAATGAAGTAAACGGAGAAGTTACCCACGGAGATTGGGTAGCTGATAAGAACGATAACCAATTTGATCTAGTGAAAAGTCCAGAAGTTAAAGGATACAAACCAGATAAAAGTGAAGTAGCGAGCCAAGTGGTTACACCAGATACGAAAAATATAGAAGTGATCGTTACCTATGAACCAATCATAGATAAAACGAGCGAAAGCAAAGAAGTAACGGAAACAATCCATTACGTGGACAAAGCGGGAAATAAATTAGCAGATGATCATACGGATAAAGTGAGATATACCCGAACGGTATCGAAAAATGAAGTGACTGGAGAAATCGCCTACGGGGATTGGGTGGCCGAAAATAACGATAGCCAATTTGATCGCGCAGAAAGTCCTAAAATTAAAGGGTACGAACCAGACAAAAACGAAGTAGGAAATCAAGAGGTAACGGCCGAGACAGGTGATATAGATATAGTAATCACCTATTATAAAATTAAAAATGAGAGCCCGGCGGGTAATGAAATACCTAAAATTTCTGAACCACCAGTTACAAAATATCAAGAAAATATAAATGAAAATGATACAATAAATAGCCAAAGTACTAATACTAAAAATTCAGAGCCAAGTTTAGCTATGCAAAATCATTTAACAAAAATACAAGAAAATAAAAAAGCTTTACCGAAGACAGGTGATGATTCATCTAATATCATCTCTATTTTAGGGGTAGTATTAACATCAGTAATTGGATTAATAGGTGTGAATAACAAAAAAAGAAAACACGAAAAATAAAAATTGAGTTTAGAGTAAGAGTGTTAATAGCCTTTTATAAATGAAGGTAATTAACACTCTTTATTTATAGTTAAACGGATTAAAAAGTTATATACTATCTAGTAATTAATTAAAAAACTAAGCTCTGTAGAAAAGGATGAAAGCTTTTGTCAGTTTTTTTAGGAATCGATATCGGAACAACAGCAATCAAAATCGGAGTGATTCAAGATAATCAGGTACTATATGCTAGTGAAAGTATATTGCAGACATATGGAGATGCTGTCGTAAAATATCAAAAGGGACACGAATTGTTAATGACCTTAAAAGAAGCTATTTTAACTATTCCTATAATATTTCGTCAGCAAATCGAAATCATTGCTTTTAGTACGGCTATGCATAGTTTGATGCCTGATAATGAGTACCAGCAAATTTTTTTGTGGTCAGACTTTCAAGCAGCAGAGGCAATAGAAGCATTCAAAAAAACAGATCAAGCAAAACAATTTTACACAATTTCTGGTACACCGATTCATGCGATGTCGCCATTTGCTAAAATATTAGCACTTCGCAATGGTTATCCAGAAAATATCCATTGGTACGGTATCAAAGAATTAGTTTTGCATTACTTTACTGGGAAAGCGCTGATCGATTATTCTACCGCCTCTGCTACCGGATTATTTGATATCCATAAAAAACGATGGAGTAATGAGATTCTAGCGTATTTAAAGATTGAAGAAACACAATTAGGCGAGCTGGTTGATCCTACTCAACTGTTCGAAATCTTACCAGAAATTTGTCAGGTATTTGATTTTAAACCTTCAATTAAAGTAATGGCAGGTGCAAGTGATGGTGTATTGGCTGCGTACGCTAGTTTTTATCGCACAGGAAGAAGTGCAAGCCTGACGATTGGTACGAGTGCGGCGGTTCGTCAAGTAGTATCTGATGTTAGATTAAATTATGAAAAACAAAATTTTTGTTATTATTTAAATGAACACTATTATGTCTGTGGTGCACCATCAAACAATGGTGGTTGTATCTTGAATTGGGCAGCGGAGCAGTTTGAACGTGAGTCAGTCGATTTTTTTGTTAGTTTGCCCGATATTTTAGCGCAGACTGAAGTAGGAGCTAAGAACCTTCGTTTCTGGCCTTTTTTAAATGGTGAACGCGCGCCTTATTGGTCTAATGATATTACAGGTGGATTTCAAGAGTTAACGTTACAGCATCGGAAAAATGATATGATTCGCAGTATAATAGAAGGTTTATTGTTAAACATAGCTCGTTTAGTTGAATTAGTAGCACCAAACGAGGAATTATCGATTAGCGGTGGTTTTTTTCAAACAGCTGTATTGGGAGAATTAGCATCTGATATTTTCGGAACTACTTGTTACTATGCAGTGGAAAATGAGCCGATTTTTGGATTATATTATCTTTTAGAACAACCGAAACTACCGAGAGAAAATGCAAAACAAATTTTCAGCGTAAATCGCGCGAATCATGATAAATATCAAGAAATCAGCAAAAAATATTTTTATGAAATTGATCAGTTACTAACCCAAAAATAAAATTCTTCTTTTTAGAAGAATTTTTTTATTTGACAATATAGTCTAATTAGACTATATTGTGTCAAGCAAAGTAATTGAGGAGTGAAAAAATGAAATCTATTTTATTGATTGGTCAATCCAATATGGCCGGACGTGGTTTTTTAAAGGATGTACCAACTATTTATAATGAAAATATTGAAATGTTACGCAATGGTCGCTGGCAAATGATGGCCGAACCAATCCATTTTGATCGGGAAGTAGCCGGAATAGGATCAGCGTCTTCTTTTGCAGCCGCTTGGTCAAACGAACATCCTAAAGAAAAAATTGGTCTGATCCCTTGTGCAGAAGGTGGAAGCTCGATTGCTGAATGGGCTGACGACCAAATCTTGACTCGTCACGCCTTATCAGAAGCAAAATTCGCGATGGAAACTAGCGAATTGATCGGGATTTTATGGCATCAAGGTGAAAATGATAGTTTAAATGGTTTGCACGAAGTTTATGCTGAAAAATTAGCAGCTGTTTTTGCTCATTTTAGAAGTGAGTTAGGCCTGCCCAATTTACCGATTATTGTAGGAGAACTTCCTGAATTTTTAGGAAAAAGCGGATTTGGCTTAAGTGCAACGGAGTATCAAGAAATTAATTCTGAAATAAAAAAAGTAGTCGCAGAGGATGAAAATTGTTACCTTGTGAGTGCTGAAGATTTGACTTCCAACCCTGATGGTATTCATATCGATGCAGCATCACAACGTAGATTCGGAATACGTTATTATGAAGCTTTCAGCAAAAAGATAGACGTACTTCAAGCTTTAGAAAATGAAGAAAAACAGTTATCCCAAATATATGCCCGCCAACAAACAAAGAATGAAAAAATTTATCGTTTAAGTCGCGGTTTTGCTTTAGGCGAATTAGACTTTCAGACCTTTATGACTAAATTTGGCGAGATATCAAGCGAATGATTCCATTATTGATTTTAGGTCTGCTAAAAGAAAAACCAGCGTCTTATGGCTATGAGTTATTGGCATATATGGAAGCTAGCTATTTTCAATATTTTGTCCGTTTTACTAAAGGCTCTTTTTATTACAATTTACAGCAATTAGAAGAAAAAGGCTTGTTAGAGCGAGTCTCAAGCGAAACCGCGGAAAAAGAAAAAAATCGTTATGTGATTACTAAAAAAGGAGAGCAGGAATTTGAGCACCTTTTTTTGAAATATGGTCATAAAAACGATGTGATCACTTTCTCTTTTTATACGCCAATGCTTTTTGCAGAGGAAACTAGTTCGGATAATATGATTGGCTTATTAGAAGCGCAGATTGAACAAACAAAAGAAAAAATTGGTTTAATCGAGGAATCGTTGAAGAATCCGGGTAATTTACGAAAGCCGTTTATTCAAATGATGGAAAATTCAAAACGCCATCATCAAGTAAATCTACAATGGTTTCAAGAGCAATTGTCAGAATATCACTAAAAAGACTAGAGAAATCAACTGATTTCTCTAGTCTTTTATTCGTCTACCAAGGGATAATACCATCACGATTGAAGAAGCAACCAGTTGGACCAGTTGGATCAATCGTTGCTAATTTTACGATAGTATCAGAGCCTTCTTCGAGTGTTTGGATACCGTTGCTAAAGTTTTCACCTGTATTTGTCGGACCGGGATCAACGGCATTGACTTTGATATTTGGCAATCCTTTTGCATATTGAACTGTCAGCATCGAGACAGCAGCTTTAGAAGAACTATAAGCTAATGAATTAACTTTTGATTCAATTTTATCAGGATTTTGAACTTGGCCAAACGAACCTAAACCACTGCTGACATTTACAATAACTGGAAAACTAGATTTTCCAGAAGTGATAAAAAGTGATGTGTGACAGACACTAAACCGAAAACATTCGTATCAAATACATTTTTCATTGCTGCAGCATCGATTTCTGCAGGTTTACGATAGCCCCCGGGAATCCCTGCATTATTGATTAAAATATCGATCCTTCCTTCTTTTGTTTTGATCGATTCAGCTGCTTTAACGACCGATTTCTCATCAGTTACATCTAAAGCTACATAGGAAGTTCCTATTTCTTCAGCAACTTTTTTAGTTTTCTCCACAGTTCTGGAAGTAATATAAACGGTATAACCCATTTTCTTTAAGCGAACAGCCGTAGTAAGACCTAAACCCGTACTACTTCCAGTAATTAAAACAATTCTTTTATCCATTATTTTACCAACTTCCTGTTTTAAACTTGTATTTACAACTTTAAACGGATGATACGCTTCGTTGATTTATTTGTCAATAAAACAGTTGCAAATAAAAGTTAAACTTGTTCTTTTATGTTATGATAAAAGAAAAGGTGGTTATGATGAAAACAAATCAAGATACATTATCAGAAAATATTTATTTAGTAAATTTAATGCAGCAAGAATTTATTGACACAAGATTAAAAAAAATTGGTCTGACGGCTCATCAAGCACGAGCTCTAAATTATATTGGCTTTAATCCTGGTGTTATTCAAAAAAAATTGGCTAATTATCTTGGGAAACAAGACGCTACGGTTACTAATATTTTAAAAGTTCTAGAAAAAAAAGTTTATATAGAACGTAAGATACCTGTGGATAACGAACGCCAAAAAAATTTATTTTTAACGGAACAAGGCTTAGAGCTGACTCAAGAAATTCGAAAAATATTTGATGATTTAAATCAGCGTGTAATCGATGGATTAGCTGAAGATGAGCAAGCGCAATTAAAGAAGTTACTGAAGAAAATTCAATAAATACTGGTTAAACTGATACGCAAATGAGCGGTATCAGTTTTTTTGTTTGAAAACAATAATTGAAGTTTATCGGAGAAAATAAAAAAAGATTTTTCATATTGTGTCGACCAAACAATTTATTTATAGTAAAAATTTATTCCTTAGCAATTAATTTTTAATTAGCTAGGTTTTCAATCGCTTAAAAAATCTAAAAAAAGTTGGTTTGTAATCATTTCTTGGAGTTGCTAACATTTAAATCGTAGAAAGCGTTTACGAATATTTTTTTCTGATTGCGGGAGAGTACAAAAATTTGTCACCGAAGGTATAAGTTGTAAAGCTGCTAACTTTATGATGAACATCTCAGGTAAATGGACCGTAATCTTATAAACCTCTGAAGAGCAGTTATGCACCGATGGAGCAAACCTCAAAAAGGTGAATCTCTCAGGTTAGTGACAGGGGCAACGGCAAATGCTGCTGTTGCCCTTTAGTTATGTGTAAAAAATTCTAAATAGGCTTAATGCCTGTTATGTGAAATAAGTAACAATTGAAAGGGTGACAAAGAAGTGTTCATTATCACAAATAATCCAAAGGTAAAAGAAAACATCGGTCAACTAATTGGCATCCATTTTGTCGAAGGTTCTTATGGAGATGTGTTAATGGCAGTAAAAAAATCAGTTGTGGAAAAGCATAGCTCTTTATTGACTCATCCATTGAGTGGCAGTATCAAACCGAATGAAACGTATTATAAAACTATTTTTTTATTAGAGACCAACTCTCAATCTATTCATATCGAGAGTTTAGAATATATTGAATCTGCGATATCTGTCTATGAAAAATTTATCAAAAATAAGCAGCGGCCTAATTGGTCTTTAAGCATACTGCATGATTTTGCTTTTGTAGACTTTTATATCGTACAAAGTACGTTGAGCAGAATGGGGGTGATGTTTTAAGTGTTCAGCGACTTTCAACTAACCAGAACTGAGGTGAATGCATGAAGCTTGAACTTGGAACTATTGAGATTAAAAAAGTTGTTTTGTCCCAAGAAGAGAAAATTGAAACTGGAATATTATTTATTGATCCAATTAAAATTAAAGAATTAGTTTTATCTGATGATCGTTTAAAGAGTTGTGAGATTGAAATCGCTAATCCTGGAGAGAGCATTCGGATTACACCAGTCAAGGATGTAATTGAACCAAGATGTAAAGTTGGTTCGTCTACGGGAGTATTTCCAGGAGTCATAAATAAAGTCGATGTTGTCGGTAGTGGACGGACGCATGTTTTAAAAGGTTGTGGAGTGATGACGGTCGGAAAAATCGTTGGTTTTCAAGAGGGAATCGTCGATATGCAAGGTCCGGGCGCTGAACTGACACCTTTTTCTCAATTGATTGAAATTTGCTTAGTCTTAAAACCTCAAGAAGGATTATCGCCACATTTATATGAAGAAGCGGTCCGCTTTGCCGGATTAAAAGTGGCAGATTATATTGGGAAATTTGGTGAAAATATCGTTCCTGATACCATTGATATTTTTGAAACCTTACCATTACTAGATCAAATTCAACAATATCCTGAGTTACCCAAAGTGGGTTATGTCTATATGCTGCAAACACAAGGGCTACTTCATGACACGTATGTCTATGGTACAGATGCCAAACATATTGTCCCAACGATTTTATATCCAACTGAAGTGATGGATGGAGCGATCATTAGTGGAAATTGTGTTTCCGCCTGTGATAAAAATACTACTTATCATCATTTAAATAACCCAGTAATTGCTGATTTGTATAAGAAGCATGGGAAAGAGCTGAATTTTTTAGGAGTAATCGTCACAAATGAAACAGTCTATTTACAAGATAAACATCGTTCAAGTGACTTTGTTGCAAAATTAAGCGAGTATTTAGGTTTAGACGGTGTCATTATTTCACAAGAAGGATTTGGAAATCCAGACACTGATTTAATTATGAATTGTAAAAAAGTCGAAGAAAAAGGAATCAAAACAGTTATTGTCACAGATGAATATGCTGGTAGAGATGGTGCTAGTCAGTCGCTAGCAGATGCAGATAAATTAGCAACTGCAGTTGTGACAGGCGGAAATGCAAATGAAACGATCCGATTACCAAAGATGGATCGTTTGATTGGGCAATTAGATTATATCGATGTCATTGCAGGCGGCTTTGATGGCAGCTTGAAAGAAGATGGATCGATTGAAGTTGAAATCCAGGCAATTACCGGTGCAACAAATGAACTTGGTTTTAATAAAATGTCAGCCAAAGGCATTTAACAATAATAATAGGGAGGAATAACTAATGACTTTAGAATTAAACAATAAAAAAGTCTTAGTGATCGGCGACCGTGATGGTATTCCAGGGCAAGCAATTGAAGCTTGTATCGCAGGAACCGGAGCAGAGGTAATATTCTCATCAACAGAATGTTTCGTCTGAACGGCCGCTGGTGCAATGGACTTAGAAAATCAACGTAGAGTAAAAGAAGCGGCTGATACATTCGGCGCAGAAAATGTCGTTATTCTTATTGGAGCTGCTGAAGGAGAAGCAGCAGGATTAGCTGCAGAAACTGTAACGAATGGTGATCCTACGTTTGCCGGTCCATTAACCAATGAACAGCTAGGTTTAGCTGTATATCACGCTGTAGAGCCAGAGTTTAAAGAAGTTGTTGATGCAGATGTTTTTGAAGAGCAAATCGGCATGATGGAAATGGTTTTAGATATTGATGACATCATTGAAGAAGTTTCTGAAATGAGGAATCAATACTCCAAATATTAATTGTAAGGGAGTGTCTTATGACTAAATATAGAGTTGTTCACTATATCAATCAATTCTATGCTGGAATTGGTGGTGAAGAAAAAGCAGACATCCGACCATTCTCTGAAGAAAAAGTAGTAGGGCCGGGACTTGCTTTTATGAATTCATTTGGAGAAGAAGCTGAAATCGTCGGTACTGTCGTTTGCGGGGATAGTTTTTTCAATGAAAATTTGGATAGTGCCAAAACAGATGTATTAGAACGAATCAAACAATTCAATCCCGACATTGTAATTGCCGGTCCGGCATTTAATGCTGGACGCTACGGAATTGCTTGTGGGGAAGTTGCTCAGGCAGTCATGTCAGAATTAAAAATTCCGGCTGTCACTGGAATGTATGAAGAAAATCCTGGTGTAGACATGTATAAGAAAGGGGCATATATTGTCCCTACAAGAAACAGTGCAGCAGGAATGCGAAAAGCTGTTCCATTTTTAGCGCATTTAGCATTGAAGCTATTAAAAGGTGAGTGTGTCTCACCAGAAAAAGATAACTATTTCATTCGTTATCGTAAAAACTTCCAAGCGGAAAAACGAGGTTCTGAACGGGCTGTAGATATGTTAGTTAAGAAATTAAAGAAACAAGATTTTATAACAGAATACCCAATGCCAGAGTTTGATAATGTAGCTCCGGCAAAACCTATCTACGATTTATCCAAAGCAAAAATTGCTTTGGTAACTTCCGGAGGTATCGTTCCCAAAGGAAATCCAGATCGAATTGAATCTAGTAGCGCATCAAAATATGGCATGTATCCAATTGAATCGCTAGATACTTTTGCAGCAACTGCTTATGAAACGGCTCATGGCGGGTATGATCCTGTCTATGCAAATCAAGACCCTAACCGAGTATTGCCCCTAGATATAGTAAGAGAAATGGAACAAACAGGTGTGATCGGAAGCTTGCATGATTTTTTCTATACTACAGTAGGAAATGGTACGGCAGTTGCTAACGCCAAAAAATATGCAGCAGAAATTGCACAAAAATTGGTAGCAGATGGAGTCGATGCAGTGATTTTGACTTCCACCTGAGGAACCTGTACACGTTGCGGTGCAACGATGGTAAAAGAAATTGAAAAAACAGGTTTGACTGTTATTCATATCTGTACAGTCGTTCCAATCTCGCAAACGGTTGGCGCAAATAGAATTGTTCCAGCAATTGCGATTCCTCATCCATTAGGAAATCCTAATCTTAGTTTGAATGAAGAGAAAAAAATCCGCCGTAGCATCGTTGAAAAAGCTTTGAATGCAATGACAGTACCGGTGGACGATCAAACCGTGTTTGAATAGTATTTCTGCCTGAACGAGTTTCGTTCAGGCGAAATTGCTATTTAGATCATTGAAGTTCCTACAAAAAAATAAAAAATACTTGTTTAAAAAAGGAGCGAAAAAAATGTACGATGTGATCATTATTGGCGGAGGACCTGCGGGGCTTACAGCTGCTATTTATAATGCTAGAGCGCGATTGAAAGTATTGCTTTTAGAAAAAACAAAATTAGGTGGACAGATTGTCTCAACACATGAAATTGCTAATTTTCCAGGATCGATCAAACTGACTGAACAAGAAACTTCAGGTCCGGAGTTGATCCAACGAATGGCAGAACAAGCCGAACAATTTGGAGCAGAAATCCAATTACGAAAAGAAGTGATCGATCTGACTTTTGATGAGACGATCAAAAAGGTAGTTTGTAGTGATGGTTCAGTTTATGAAGCGTCCGCTGTAATTTGTGCAAATGGTGCTTTTCCAAGAGAAATCGGTTGTCCAGGAGAACGTGAGTTGGCTGGAAAAGGTGTTTCTTACTGTGCGACTTGCGATGGTGCTTTCTTTGAAGATCTGGAAGTTTATGTTATTGGCGGAGGAAACTCTGCAGTCGAGGAAGCAATGTTCATCACTACATTTGCTCGTAAAGTTACGATTATTCAAAATCTAAGTCAGTTGACTGCAGATGCTATCGCGATTGAACAAGCAAAAGCAAACAATAAAATCGATTATATCTTTGATTCTATTGTAGAGAGTATCGAAGGTGATGGGATGGTAGAAGCAATGACTATTCGAAATACGAAATCAGGAGAAATTACACGGATCGAAGCAGATGAAGATGATGGTTTATTTGGCATTTTTATTTTTATTGGAAATGTGCCAAGTACAAAACTTTATGTGGGAAAAGTGCCATTGAATGACTATGGCTACATGATTACTGATGAGACAATGTCCACACCGATACCAGGTGTATTTGCAGCTGGCGATATGCGTCCTAAAGTATTACGTCAAGTGATAACAGCTTCTGGTGATGGTGCTACAGCGGCATTTTCAGCACAAAAATATGTTGAAAAAGTAAAACGGGAGGTTTCAATGGCATGATTGAATTAACAGTAGAGAGTTTCGAAGAAGAAGTCTTAGGACAAAAAGCACCAGTTCTAGTAGATTGGTGGGGTGAGAGTTGTGAGAATTGTTTAGCGCTCATGCCAGATGTAGAAGCATTGTATAACGAATATGGAGATAAAATTCGCTTTACTAAATTTAATACTTCTCAAAAAAAAGTGCGCCGTTTTTGTATCCAACAAAAAATTTTAGGTCTGCCCGTCATCTCGATTTATCATCATGGGGAAAAAGTCGCAGAAATTACAAAGGATGACTGCACAAAAGAAGCGATTGAAACAATGATTCAAAAATATATTTAAGGTGGTACAGAGATGAATTATTCTACTTTAAGAGGAGCAAGTTACGTTTTAGTCCATACCCCTGATATGATCGAACACAATGGGACAACTCAGACCACGGAAAAAATTACGACTCCAGACAGTCCTTATTTAGCCAATCTATATGATAACTTGCGAAATTTTGAAGAAGTGGTGAACTATGCCCCAAACCAAACCTTTATTGGAAATTTAAGCTACGAAGAATTGAAAACGCTACCTCAACCTTGGGTAGGGAAGCCTTTTGTTGGGACTCGTGATGGGAAATTTGGGGAAATCATGCCAGAAATCGAATTTTATGGTTTGTTGCAAATCGTGGATGTTTTCGAATTGGTTCATTTAGAAGAATCATTTGCAGAAAAAGTTCGTGAAGCTTTAGGTGAACATTCACTATTTGCTGAAGACATCCATAAAATCAAAGTTGGCAAAAGCAGTTTATGGGTTGAAAAAGAAGTGGCTGAAAATCATGCTGAAGGTCTTTATTTCGAGCGTCATTTAGTTGGTTGTGTCAGTCCAGCACATCAAATCGATGTAAATTTGAATGCTCATGTAATGTTAGAAAATTTGGTAGTTAAAGCTAGTGGAGTTTTGGCATTGCGCCAGCTTATTGCAAAGCAAAATATTGATCCTAAAGAAATTGATTATGTGATTGAATGCAGTGAGGAAGCTTGTGGGGATATGAACCAGCGTGGCGGAGGCAATTTTGCTAAATCAATTGCTGAGCTATGCGGATGTATTCATGCAACAGGTTCTGATATCCGAAGTTTTTGCGCCGGTCCCGCCCATGCATTAATTACGGCTGCTGCTTTGGTAGCTTCGGGTACGCATAAAAATGTAGTATTAGTAGCCGGAGGTGCTACAGCTAAATTAGGGATGAACGGGAAATCTCACGTTGGAAAAGAAATGCCGATCCTAGAGGATGTTTTAGGCGGATTTGCTGCGTTAATCAGTGGAAATGATGGTAAACATCCGGTTTTACGGCATGATATGACTGGAAAGCATGAAGTTGGCAGTGGTTCTAGTCCGCAAGCAGTCACAACAGCATTAATAGCAAGTGTATTAGATAAAGGACAATTAACGATCAATGATATCGATGTTTATTCAGTAGAAATGCAAAATCCTGATATTACCAAACCAGCTGGAGCAGGAGATGTACCATTAGCAAATCTGAAAATGATTGGTGCCATTGGTGTCTTACGTAAAGACATCGAGAAAAAAGAATTAATGAATTTTGTGAATGAAAAGTCACTTGTTGGCTGGGCACCAACTCAAGGGCATATTCCAAGCGGTATTCCTTATTTAGGTTTTGCAACCGAAGATCTAGTTAGCGGAAATAAAAAGCGGGCGATGATCGTTGGTAAGGGTTCCTTATTCTTGGGAAGAATGACTAATTTATTTGATGGTGTCTCGATTTTGATCGAGCGAAACAATGGAAATACTTTCGAAGAGAATCAACAAGATGTAGAAGAATTGGTCAAAAAAGAAGTGGCACAAGCCTTAAGAAGTTTTGCAGCCACTCTTACTCTGGAATAGAGGTGTTTCGATGTCTGAACAAATAAAACAAACTGTGAAAAAAATTTTTGAAGATTTAGCGACTGGTTTAGAAACAGGCCGAATGGGATCAAAAATCAAAATAGGCTTAACGATTGAAGGCAGTGAATTAGGAACTGAAGTGATGAGTGAAGCGGCAAATATCATCAAACAAAAAAATTTGTTTGATCTAGTATTGATTGGTCCGGAAATGGATTGGACAGATGAATTTATCCATTATTCAACGAATGAATGTCAAAAAGAAGCAGCTACTTTGATGGAGGAGTTGTTAGATAGTGGAGAAATCCAAGGTTGTGTGACACTGCATTATAATTTCCCAATCGGTATTTCAACGGTCGGTAAAGTCGTTACACCAGCACTAGGTAAAGAATTATTCATTGCTACGACGACTGGGACGACCAGCGGTAATCGAAATGAAGCGATGGTATTGAATGCGATTAATGGAATCGTTGCTGCTAAAGCGACAGGGATCAAAAAGCCGACAATCGGTATTTTGAATGTTGAAGGAGCAAAAACTGTTGAACGTGCGTTGACCACATTGAAAGAAAATGGATATGAGATCATATTTGGTGAAAGTCAACGTGAGGATGGTGGGAAAGTACTGCGAGGAAACGATTTATTATTAGGTAGTGTCGACGTAGTTGTCTGTGACAGCCTAACAGGAAATATCTTAATGAAACTTTTTTCTGCTTATACAAGCGGCGGTAATTACGAAACAGGTGGTTCTGGGTATGGTCCTGGTATTGGACGTAACTATGAAAGAAATATCTGCATTATTTCTCGAGCAAGCGGCGCACCAGTCATTGCGAATGCTTTAGAATATGCTTATGAACTAGCCAAAGGTAAATTAGCAAAAGTAAGTCAAATTGAATATAGCAAGGCGCAACAAGCAGAATTAAAAAATATTTGTGAGGAATTAACTGCATCGCAAATAACAGAAACAAAAGAGAGAACGATGCCACCAAAAGAAATCGTAACCTGTGAGATTTCAGGAATTGAAATTATGGAATTAGAAGAAGCGGTTTATACTTTATGGGAAGTCGATATTTATGCGGAGAGCGGTATGGGGTGTACCGGTCCAATTGTTTTAGTCAATGACGAAAAAATCGATCGAGCAAAGGAAGAATTGAAAAAGGCGAAGTATATATAGTTATTGAAAAGGATGACTTTTTATAAGTTGTCCTTTTTTATATGGAATAATTAAAAACAAAATCAATCATTACAATTTATTTATTAAAAACATTTCCCCAGTGTAGTAGCACAATATTGTGTTAGAATACATTCTGTTACTATATCGTAAGAAAGAGGAACAAAATGACAGAATCAACTTCAGCCTATATTCACATTCCTTTTTGTGAACATATCTGTTACTACTGTGATTTCAATAAAGTTTTTTTAGAGGGTCAGCCAGTAGATGAATATATAGAAGCGTTACTAACCGAAACACGTCTTTCTTTAGAACAATATCCGATAAAAAAAATGGAGACAGTTTATGTAGGTGGGGGAACTCCGACTTCATTGAACGCAAAACAATTGGATCGTTTATTGAGCGGATTGCGTGAATTACTTCCATATAAAAATGGTGAGTTTACCGTTGAAGCGAATCCTGGTGATCTATCTGGAGATAAATTAGATGTAATGAAAAATTACGGTGTTAATCGTTTATCGATGGGTGTTCAAACATTTGATGATCGTTTATTGAAGAAAATCGGCCGCAAGCATACGGCAAAAGATGTGTATGACACGATTCAATTGTTAGAAGATAAAAATTTCCAAAACGTAACGATCGACTTGATTTATGCGTTGCCTGGTCAAAGTTTGGAAAGCTTCCGAGATACGGTTCGCCGAGCATTAGAATTGGATTTACCACATTATGCGTTGTATTCGTTGATATTAGAAAATCAAACCATGTTTATGAATTGGGTTCGTCGTGGGAAAATGCAATTGCCTGAACAAGAGGTTGAAGCCCAAATGTATGCTGAAACGATCGAAGCAATGGAAAAAGCAGGTCGCATGCAGTACGAAATCAGTAACTTTGCTAAACCAGGTTTTGAAAGCCAACATAATTTAGTGTATTGGAATAATCAAAATTATTTTGGTCTGGGCGCAGGTGCTAGTGGTTACTTAGCTAATAAGCGATACAAAAATAGAGGGCCGATTCAGCATTATTTAAAAGCATTGAATAATGGTCAGCTCCCCGTGTTAGAAGAAGAATCGCTCACCCAGAAAGAACAAATCGAAGAAGAGATGTTTTTAGGCTTAAGGAAAATTTTAGGAGTCGAAAAAAAAGTTTTTGAAGAGCGTTTTGGCCAATCAATTGTAAGTATATACGGAGAAGTTATCGAAGATTTAAAACAGCAAAACCTGATCATAGAAAGCGATACAAACATTCGTTTAACGAAGCAAGGACTGTTTCGAGGGAATGATGTTTTTGAACAATTTTTATTGAGTAAATAAAATTAGCACTCTTGTGTGAAGAGTGCTAATTTTTTGTGTTTAATGCTTGACATTAAAATCAGATATGGTATATTAATAATCGAGTTGGCACTTAAAGATAAAGAGTGCTAACTAAAGGATGAGGAGAATGTTAACAGAAAGACAAAAACTGATTCTCAGCTTGATCATCCAAGACTTTACGAATTCAGGTCAGCCTGTAGGTTCAAAAAGTTTGATGGAAGAAGGCGTAAAAGCAAGTTCTGCAACGATTCGTAACGATATGAAAGCATTAGAAGAACTTGGTATGTTGGAGAAAACTCATTCTTCATCAGGGCGGATTCCTTCTGTATCAGGATATCGGTATTATGTGGATCATTTATTGACGCCGGCAAAGGTGAGTAATCAAGAAGTAGCTCAAATTCGTAATTCGTTGAAAAAAGATATCCATGAAATTGATGATATTATTCAACAATCGGCTAAAATACTTTCTCAAGTAACAAGCTATACTGCATTTTCATTGGGTCCTGAAATGAAAGATCGTACATTGACTGGTTTTCGGATCGTGCCGCTAAATGATCGACAAATTTTAGCAATCATCGTTACCGACAAAGGAAATGTCGAGAGCCAAGTTTTTCGGGTGCCGGAAAATGTCGAAAGCCAAGACTTAGAGAAAATGGTTCATATCATCAATGATCGTCTTGTAGGCCAACCGTTAGTAAGTGTCTATCAAAAGTTAAGAACTGAGATTCCGATGATTTTACATCGCTATTTTCAATCAACTGAGGGTATTGGTCGTTTGTTTGATGTCGTTTTGAATGAGGCATTTGAGGATAAAGTCTTTGTCAGTGGTCGAATGAATATTTTGAATTTTAATTCAGAGTATGATTTAGGCCATGTGAAGTCGATGTATTCACTTATGCGCAATTCAGAAGAATTGACACAATTGCTCCTGCCGTCTGATGATCGCATCCATGTAAGGATCGGTGCCGAGATGGGCAATGATCTATTTGACCATTTAAGTATGATCCAAGCAAATTATGAAATCAGCGGACACGGTCGAGGCACGATCGCTTTATTAGGTCCAACATCGATGCCGTATTCAAAAATCGTTGGTTTATTAGAAGTATTTCAATCTGAGTTGACAAATGCTCTGGACGATTACTATCGTTCATTGGATTTATATCACTAGAAACGATTCCTAAAAAGAAAGGAAGTACGCGTAGTGGCAAAAGAAGAAAAACATGAAGTGGAAGAAGAATTAGAAGAAGTTGAATCAACGGATACTAGTTCTACAGAAACAGAAGAAATCGATATTCCTGAAATTTCTGAAGTCGAAGAATTGACTGGGAAATTCAATGAAATGGAAGACAAATTTTTGCGAGCTCGAGCAGAAATCGCAAATATGTCAAACCGTAACAAAAATGAACGGGAACAACTGGTTCGTTATCGTTCACAAGATCTTGGTAAAAAATTATTACCAGCGATCGACAATTTAGAAAGAGCCCTAGCAACAGAAGTAACAGATGATCAAGGAGCTAGCCTTAAAAAAGGTGTTGAAATGGTACTTGAAAGTTTGAATGTTGCATTAAAAGAAGAAGGCATCACTGAAATTAAAGCTGAAGGTGAAGCATTTGATCCAAATCTACATCAAGCTGTTCAAACAGTTCCTGCAGATGACGATCATAAAGCGGACACTATTGTAAATGTCTTACAAAAAGGGTATCAACTGCATGATCGCGTGTTGCGTCCAGCAATGGTGATCGTTGCTCAATAATTAATGTATTCTACTAAAAATTTAACAGATAAATGAAAAGGAGATTTTCAACTATGAGTAAAATTATTGGTATTGACTTAGGTACAACAAACTCAGCTGTCGCTGTCTTAGAAGGCGGAGAAGCTAAAATCATTACAAATCCAGAAGGAAACCGTACAACTCCATCTGTAGTATCATTCAAAAATGGTGAAATCCAAGTCGGTGAAGTAGCAAAACGTCAAGCTGTTACAAATCCACATACAATTTCATCAATCAAACGTCACATGGGCGAAGCTGGTTACAAAGTTGAAGCTGAAGGAAAAACATATACACCACAAGAAATTTCAGCAATGGTTTTACAATACATCAAAGGATTCGCTGAAGACTATTTAGGTGAAAAAGTTGAAAAAGCTGTCATCACTGTTCCCGCTTATTTCAATGACTCACAACGTCAAGCAACAAAAGACGCTGGTAAGATCGCTGGTCTAGAAGTTGAACGTATCGTTAACGAACCAACTGCAGCAGCATTAGCTTACGGTTTAGATAAAACAGATAAAGATGAAAAAATCTTAGTATTTGACCTTGGTGGTGGTACATTTGACGTTTCTGTCCTTGAATTAGGCGATGGCGTTTTCGATGTATTGTCAACTGCTGGAGATAACAATCTAGGTGGGGATGACTTTGATAACAAGATCATCGATTACTTAGTTGCTGACTTCAAACAAGCAAATGGTATTGACTTATCTAAAGATAAAATGGCAATGCAACGTTTGAAAGATGCTGCTGAAAAAGCGAAAAAAGATTTGTCAGGTGTAAGCTCAACACAAATCAGCTTGCCATTTATCACTGCTGGAGATGCTGGTCCATTGCATTTGGAAACAACATTATCACGTGCTAAATTTGATGAAATCACTGCAGACTTAGTAGAACGTACTAAAACTCCAGTTCGTCAAGCATTAAAAGACGCGGGCTTATCTCAATCAGAAATCGATGAAGTTATTTTAGTCGGTGGTTCTACTCGTATTCCAGCAGTTGTTGAAGCTGTACGTAAAGAAACAGGTAAAGAACCAAATAAATCTGTAAACCCAGATGAAGTAGTTGCTATGGGGGCTGCAATCCAAGGTGGCGTTATCACTGGTGATGTAAAAGACGTTGTTTTACTAGACGTAACACCATTATCATTAGGTATCGAAACAATGGGTGGCGTATTTACTAAATTGATCGATCGTAATACAACGATCCCAACAAGCAAATCACAAGTATTCTCAACAGCAGCTGACAATCAACCAGCAGTAGATATTCACGTGTTACAAGGTGAACGTCCGATGGCTGCAGACAACAAAACATTGGGTCGTTTCCAATTAACAGATATTCCAGCAGCACCACGAGGAATTCCTCAAATCGAAGTATCATTCGATATTGATAAAAATGGTATCGTGAATGTTTCTGCGAAAGATCTAGGAACACAAAAAGAACAAAAAATTACAATCAAGTCTTCATCAGGTTTATCAGATGATGAAATCGAACGCATGGTAAAAGATGCTGAAGCAAATGCTGATGCAGATAAAGCTCGTAAAGAAGAAGTTGACTTACGTAACGACGTTGATGCGTTGCTATTCTCTGTTGATAAAACATTGAAAGAATTAGAAGGCAAAGTTGATGCAGACGAAGTGAAGAAAGCTGAAGATGCTCGCGATGAATTAAAAGCAGCAGTTGAAGCTAACGATGTCGAACAAATGAAAACAAAACGTGACGCATTGAACGAAATCGTCCAAAACTTAACGGTTAAACTTTATGAACAAGCTGCGCAACAACAAGCAGATGCTGATCCAAATGCTGCTCAAGGCGGCGCGGATGATGTTGTAGATGCTGATTTTGAAGAAGTTAACGATGACGACAAATAATTAATTCGTTGATCAAGGCCAAAGTCATCGCTTTGGCCTTTTTCTTTAAGATTGGTCGCTCCTTTAGAAAAAATCTAAGAAAAGTATCGTATCGAAATCGACTTGTGATACAATACTAACGATTCTATGAATTACGGAGGGAAGCCAATGGCTACAAAACGAGATTATTACGAAGTCCTTGGGGTTCAAAAAGGTGCTTCTGATGCTGAAATAAAAAAAGCGTATCGCAAGCTTTCCAAGCAATACCATCCAGACATCAACAAGGAAGCTGATGCAGAAGAAAAGTTTAAAGAAATATCTGAGGCTTACGAAATTTTGAGTGATCCTCAAAAGCGTGCGGCCTATGATCAATATGGTCATGCTGGAACAGATCCTAACTTTGGCGCAGGTGGTGCCGGAGGCTTCGGCGGTGCTGGTGGATTTGGCGGCGCAGGCGGTTTTGGGTTTGAAGATATTTTTGAATCTTTCTTTGGCGGCGGGGGTTCTCGTCAAGCCGATCCGAAAGCTCCAAGACAAGGGGCGGATCTACAATACTCAATTAATTTAGAGTTTGAAGAAGCAATCTTTGGTGTTGAAAAAGATATCAAATATAATCGCGAAGAAACTTGTCATACGTGTCACGGCAATGGTGCAAAACCCGGTACTGAACCTGAAGTTTGTCACAAGTGTCATGGTTCAGGTTCAATCAATGTAGAACATCAAACACCACTTGGTCGTGTGATGAGTCGTCAAACATGTGATGTTTGTCATGGGACGGGTAAAGAAATCAAAGATCCATGCTCAACTTGTCATGGTACTGGACACGAAAAACGTCCGCATACTGTCAAAGTAAAAGTTCCTGCGGGTGTAGAAGATGGTCAACAAATGCGTTTAGCAGATCAAGGTGAAGCTGGTATCAATGGCGGACCTTACGGTGATCTTTATGTCGTCTTCAAAGTAAAAGAAAGCGACATTTTCGATCGCGATGGTGGCGAGATTTATTACACATTACCTTTGAGCTTTGTACAAGCTGCACTAGGTGATGAAATCAATGTACCGACTGTTCATGGTGATGTGAAGCTAAAAGTTCCTGCTGGTACTCAAACGGGCTCTAAATTCCGCTTGCGAGGCAAAGGGGCTCCTAGATT
Source organism: Enterococcus hailinensis (assembly GCF_045862035.1). Taxonomy (NCBI): domain Bacteria; kingdom Bacillati; phylum Bacillota; class Bacilli; order Lactobacillales; family Enterococcaceae; genus Enterococcus; species Enterococcus hailinensis. Next base: position 135,543 of record NZ_BAAFRV010000005.1, read on the forward strand.
ACGTGGTAATTCTAACGGTGACCAACAAGTGACTGTTAAGATCATCACACCTAAGAACTTGAACGAAAAGCAACAAGAAGCGTTGCGTGCGTTTGCTGAAGCAAGTGGACAGACAGTTACTGAACAACGAGACGAAGGATTTTTTGGAAAAGTAAAAGATGCTTTTGGCGGCAAGAAATAAAAAAATCCCTTACCATTTGGTAAGGGATTTTTTGCTTATTAAGCTTTGAAGATGAAACGACGGATGCCACGATATTTTTTCTCGCCTTGTACGGGTGCATTATCGGTAATCAATAAAGCAATCATCACATACCCAATCCAACTGTCACGTGAATAGAGAACATACTCCGGCAACCATTTATTCGCATATTTGTCTTTGTATTCTTTCAAACCGCCGAAAGAGTAAAAGCGTGAACCAAAGTTATAAACTAAATAGGCAATTCTTTCTTGCGTAAAACTTTTGCGTGAGATGCCGACATTCGCTAATGGGGCCATCCCTAAATCGAAATATTCGATGCCCATTTCATCGCGCATATATTGGAATAGATTTATGAATAAGAAGTCCATCGTGCCACCAGGTGCTTTTTCTGGGTTGTGTCGCATCAAATCGATCGTTCCAAGATTGTCTGTATACGTGGGCATGAAATTAGCAAACGCAACGATTTCATGCTCCGCGTTTTTTATCACAGCAATCGGTGCTCGCTGCAAATAGTCCTCAGAAAAGAAACCTAGAGAAAAGCCTTTTTCTTTTCTTCCATCTAACCATTCATCAGAAATTGATCGAAGATTTTGCATGGTTTCGGTTGAGAAAGGAGGTTTTAAGACATCAAATTGATAGCCTTCTTTTAGTACTTTATTGAAACTTGCTCGTTGGCCTTTCATCTTTTTGCCGCTCATAGTAAAGTCTGGCAAGAAGACATGGGCTCGTTCGCCAAATTTGATAAAGTCATAGCCAAATTCATGAAGGATCATGACCATTTCTTCACTGTTCTCATAAAAGACTGGTAAATAATTATAACGATCAGCTTGTTCAATCAATTCTTCGGTTGCCGCTTCGAAATCAGCCGCTTTTCCTGAAGGATCACCCATGATCAAGACTTTATTATTGAAGGTCGATAATTGGAAAAAGACTGTATCGTCTTCGCCATCGTTGTAATAGAAAACTTTTTTGTCATTTAAGAAAACCAATTGGCTGTCTGCGTTGCCGCCGTAAGTTGCTAAAATATGCTGAACGCGCTTCTCGTCGAGTTTTTCACCAAGCTGAACTCGTTTGTTTTTTAAGAACCAAATCAATAAAAGAACAAAGAAGGCGCCAATAAAAATAGCAATAAAACCAACCACCCAAATCTGTTCGCTAGGGAACAAAAAGAAATCTGGTAATCTATGGCGATGGTGAATCTTTGGACTATTGTATACACCGATGATGATATAAAGGATCGCTAAACTACCCATAATGATGCCATCGATCGTTAGCCATTCGGCAGAGTAAACGAGTTGTTCACGGAATAGTTCGTTTTTAGAAAAAATGACAAAAATCAAAACTAGAGCTAAGAAGATACCACTCGATATTCTAAATCCGGCCAACATAGAATATAAAAATGTTGCAGCTACAATCACAATCGTAGGGATATAAGCTCGTTTGACTCGAGCGGCAACGCCGCGTCCCAAGACCATCAATAAGAAACCTAAAAGAATAGCCGGGAAAACAACGATCACGCGGGAATGAATCGGATTTAAATGTTGTAAGAAAGGTACTCGAACAAAAGCCTCTGGAATCGTCGCAGATAGGACCAGCATGATACCAGTGAAATAAAGCAAGAAGCTTTCCAGTTTGTGGGCGACTTCTTTTAACAGACTTAGCGGGATACCTTTGTAACGATCATTAATCGTTGAGCTGATGTTTTTAAAGAAAAAGATCAAGCCAATTGCGAAAGGCAGTAAATAGTAGAATAATCGGAATAATAAAATCCAAGCAATGACCGTTTCTCGCGGAGTCCCTAAGGCAGACAAACCAAGGATCATCATCAGATCAAAACTACCCAGTTCTCCCGGAATCATCGAGACAATTCCGATCACTGTCGCAGCAATAAACAATGGCACTACATCACGAACGCTGACAGATACGCCCATCAATAAACCCGTTGAAATAAAACTAACTAAGACACCAGTCCATTCTAGAAAAGAATATCCAATTAGTTGTAATCGGTGAGAATTTTTAAGGTCACCTAAGTATTCGCCTTTTCCAAAAAGGCTTAAACAAAAGATAATCGGGAAATACAAACCACCAGCGATCAGCCAAATCCAATATTGTCGTAAGTATTCATTATGGTCATCAAAGATCACAAGGAAAAATGAGAGCAATGCATAAATAGATAATCCGGACATCGTGAATACTAAAATTTTAGATAGGGCTTGAATTACTTTTTTTCCAGAAGTCTGTTTTCCATAAAATTCGGAACGCAATCCAGCGCTAACGACACCCCCAAAACCAGCAATGTTGTTTAAAGTATTTACAAACCAACTGGTCTCAAATACATACAATTTTTTAGGTTTTTGTTCCAAAATATGATTCAACGTAAAATCATACCCGATCATTGGTGTCACTGAGACTAACCCGATCAATGCCATCAGCAAAATATTTTTGATGCTTATACGACTAAAAATATCTGAAAGCTGATCAAATGAAATAGTCTTAGCAATATTTGATAATTCGAAAATAACAATAACAATAACAGAAATCAAAAAAATCATTTTTAATTTACTTAGATGATTCTTAACCCATTCAACAACTCTTTCCATCGAATCACTCCTTTTCCAATAAAAACTGTAGAACTTCTTGATTAAAGCGCTTTGGATTCCGCCGTGCAAACATATGACCTTGTCCTGAAACAATCGCGAAACTAGCATTTGGGATAGCGCGAGCCAAATACATTGAATGCCTTGTTTTGATTGAATCATGCTTGCCCACGATAACCAGAGTGGGTGCTTTAATACTATTCAGATTTTCTGTCGATAAGCCGATGTCACGAAAAAGCAAGCGTAAAATAGGCAAAAAATTCCGCATGCCTTTATCTACGAATGCGCCCATCCAAACAACTCCGTATTGCAAGTAACTAAGTACATGGGGGATGAAGCGAACCCCACTAGGTACGGTATTCCCAGCATTCAGAACTAAATGATCCACTTTTTCTGGATAGAGATGTGCGAAAACCATAGCCAAATTGGCGCCGTCGCTAAATCCTAATAAATCTGCACAGGCAATTTTTTCTTGTTCCATGATTGTTGCCAAGTCATGAGCCATAATTTGAAAACTAGTTTCTTTTTGTGTGTTGGTCGAGCGTCCATGTCCGCGACTGTCTACTACATAAACATTGAAATGTTTACTAAAACTATTGATTTGTTTTGAAAAATACCTTCCGCTTCCGCCGTTACCATGTAGTAAGAATAGTGCAGGCCCGCTACCGTACTTTTCATAATAAATTTCTGATCCGTCGCTCATCCGAGCGATTCTTTTTTCAGACATTCTGTTATCACCTTCCAGATTCAAGTATACCGATTTTTTTCCTTCTTGAACATTAATTTAGTTATAAGAACAAGGGAGCATAATAGAATGATTAATTTAATATAAAGCTATCATTTTTTACTTTTAAAACCCTAATAACTTCTAGTAGTATAAATAAAGAAAATAAGAAGATGGTTGGATAAGTCATATGTTGAAATTAATTGGTAAAATAATAAAATTCATTATAACCCTGGGCATTGTCATTGTTATTTTTGTTGGAGGATTTTTTGCAGTTCGGACATATAAAAGTGTCAAAACCGTTACTAGCTATCGTAGTGAAGTCCAACAGGTGGCAGATGAAGCTGATGTAGGCAAATATACAGATGTCATTTTAGGGATTATGTACACAGAGTCAAAAGGAAAAGGCACTGACTTGATGCAAAGTTCTGAGAGCGCCTATGGTAGTCGCGGCCAAATTGATAGCCAAAAAGAGAGTATTGAGAGTGGTGTAGAACATTTCGCTCAAAGTTATAAGTTAGCCAGCGCTGCTGGGTGTGATCTAGCCACTGCGATTCAAGCCTATAATTTTGGAACGAAGTATATTGATTTTGTTAAAGACAATGGTGGCAAGAATAGTGTCGAATTGGCGGAAGAATACTCAAGAGATGTATTATCTCCTGGTTTTGGTAATGATCAGCAAGAAACTTATCGGTATATGAAATGGCAATCAGTTCTGTATAATGGCGGGTATTTATATCGTGATGGAGGAAATATGTTTTATGCAGAACTCGTCCAAACCAATAAGCAGTTCATCACATGGTATGAAAGGTTTCAAAAGAGTTAAAATAGCAAGCGGAAAACTTGTAATAATAAGGAAGTATGCTAAAATGGTACATGTATAAGTTTGTCTAAAACAATCGCGCTGATCGGAAGATGAATTAGGGCGATTTTTTAGGTCTTTTATCATATTTTATGGAAATCAGGGTGATATTTTTTGGCACAAAGAATCCCCCAACAAGTGATCGATGAGGTTCGTGAAAAAACGAATATCGTTGAAGTGATTGGGCAATACGTCCAATTGAAAAAATCAGGGAAAAATTATTTGGGATTATGTCCATTCCATGAAGAAAAGACACCGTCGTTTTCAGTTGCTGAAGACAAACAAATTTTTCACTGTTTCGGTTGTGGCAAAGGTGGGAATGTCTATACATTTTTACAAGAGCTAGAAGGTATTACTTTTCCTGAGGCAGTAAAAAAAGTTGCCGACATTGAACAGATTCCTTTGGCTATTGATATTGCAACTGAACCAATCAGCCAAACATCTACTGGACAGCAACAATTGATTGGTTTGCATGAACGTACGCGGGATTTGTATCATCATATCTTGATGAATACTAAAGTCGGTGAAGAAGCATTGGATTATTTGCATGAGCGTGGATTAACTGATGAGTTGATTAACGAGTTCAAAATCGGTTTTGCACCTAATCAACGAGATTTTTTAGTTCAAGTAGCTCAGCAAGATAAAGTCAATGCTGATTTAATGGAACGAAGCGGATTGTTCATTCGTCGCGATAATGGGAGCTTTAGTGATCGTTTCTATCAACGAGTGATGTTTCCTTTAAATGATTTCAGAGGAAAGCCAATTGGTTTTTCTGGTCGTTTATTAAAGACGAAAGACTATCCTGGCGACGATCAGCCTAAGTACCTGAATTCGCCTGAAACGGAATTGTTCAATAAACGTCAAGTTTTATTTAATTTCGACAAGGCGCGCAATGAAATCCGAAAACAAGGTGAAGCGATTTTATTTGAAGGATTCATGGATGTATTAGCAGCATGGCAAGCGGATATAAAAATTGGATTAGCATCGATGGGGACCAGTTTGACGGAACAGCAGATCTCAGCGATTGAGCGAATCACGGGTCAAGTAGTAATTGCTTATGATGGCGATGATCCCGGACAAGCAGCGACTGATCGAGCTTTGACACTTTTAAGTACGCACAGTCGGTTGAATCTTTCAACGGTGACGATTCCTGAAAAGTTAGATCCGGATGAATACTTACGTAAATATGGAATCACGGAATTACAGAATTTAATTCACCATGGACGTCAAACGCCTTTTGCATTCAAAATGTATTATCGTAAAAAAGGACTGAATTTGGAAAATGAATCGGATCGCTTGAATTATTTAGAAGCGGTGATGCAAGATTTAGCAAAAGTCCAATCGCCAGTCGAACAGGATATGTATTTGGGTCAGCTTGCAGCTGAATTTCATCTCTCTCGTGAGAGTTTGAAGCAACAATTGCAAATGGCGCGTCAAACGCAACGAACAGAGCGAAGGCAACAACAAGTTGCTATAGCACCTTCACCGATCCAATCTAATAAACGTGTATTAACTAAAGAAGAAAAAGCAGAACGGATGCTGATTTATCGTTGCATGAACGAGAATTCGGTGCGCGAACAGTTGGTTCAATCGGAATTTCAATTTATTCACGATCAGTATCAGGAATTGCTTCTTTATCTAGATAGTTATATGATGGTTCATGGAAATTTTATTTTGGCAGACTTCCTGAACTATTTAAAAGAGGAAGAGATGAAGCAGTTAGTCATCGACATCTCTATAATATCCATGTCAGAAGATAGTAATGAACGCGAAATCTATGACTTGATGCGGGTTATTTCCCAATCTGGCATTGCTGAAGAAATCAAACAACGACAAAAAGAGCAGCTTGAGGCCAGAAAAAGCGGAAACCAACAACGAGAACTGGAGTTGACGATTCAGATTATCGAATTGACGAAACGCTTGAAACAAGCCTAGAAGTGAAAGGGGCATTTATTTTATGGCAGATGTAAAAAATGACAAAGAATATCAAAAAAAATTAGCAGCCTTTATCAAAGAGAAAAAACCTTTGGGACAGGTAGTCTATGATGAATTGACGAACCGTTTAGCAACACCGTACTCATTAGGTGCTGAAGCAATGGATGACTTGATTCAAAAAATCGAAGATGCTGGAATCAGTGTTGTCGATGAAAATGGTGAACCTTCTAAAGCTAGTTTGAAACAAAATGAAAAAACGGCAAAAGAAGCACAAAAAGAAGATTTATCAGCCCCAACTGGCGTTAAAATCAATGACCCAGTTCGTATGTACTTAAAAGAAATCGGTCGTGTGTCTCTTTTGACGGCACAAGAAGAGGTTGAACTTGCATTATTGATTGAACAAGGAGATCAAGAAGCAAAACAACGTTTAGCAGAAGCTAACCTACGTTTAGTAGTAAGTATTGCGAAACGTTATGTGGGACGTGGAATGCAATTCCTTGATTTAATCCAAGAAGGAAATATGGGCTTGATGAAAGCTGTTGAAAAATTTGATTACCGCAAAGGATTCAAATTCTCAACGTATGCAACATGGTGGATTCGTCAAGCGATTACTCGTGCAATTGCTGACCAAGCGCGTACGATCCGTATCCCTGTTCATATGGTCGAAACAATCAATAAATTGATTCGTGTGCAACGTCAATTATTACAAGACTTAGGACGCGAACCAACACCCGAAGAAATCGGTGCTGAAATGGATCTTCCGACTGAAAAAGTGCGTGAAATCCTTAAGATTGCTCAAGAACCAGTTTCATTGGAAACACCAATCGGTGAGGAAGATGATTCTCATTTAGGTGATTTTATCGAAGACCAGGAAGCAACCAGTCCAGCAGAACATGCAGCATCTGAAATGTTGAAAGAACAACTAGAAGATGTATTAGATACTTTAACAGATCGTGAAGAAAATGTTTTACGTTTACGTTTTGGATTAGATGATGGTCGAACACGTACGTTAGAAGAAGTAGGCCGTGTATTCGGTGTTACCCGTGAACGTATTCGCCAAATCGAAGCGAAGGCATTGCGTAAATTACGCCATCCTTCTCGTTCGAAACAATTGAAAGACTTTTTAGAATAGACATCGTTGAACTCCTTGAGGCAACTCAAGGAGTTTTTTATTTGTCGCAATTATAAATCAAACAATTTGTTCAAAAAGGATTTTCTTATTTTTGATTAATTCAACCGAAAACTGCTTGGAACATCCCGTGACATATGATAGATTAAAGCATAAGATTGAAAAAAGGAGCCGATTTCATTGCAAAAATGCCCTAACTGTGGTTTTGAACCAGTCGAAGGATGCACGACTTGTCCGAAGTGTGGCTTTTCACTACAGTTAAATGAAGAAGATAAAATTAAAACAGACGATGATTTAAATGATACTATTGAGTGGTCTAAATTGGCGAATATGCCGATCGAATCTGTCCAACAAATGTTTAAAGAAAATGAGGACAAAATGAAAGAAGCGGATTCTGAGCGCGAAGATCCAAAGCATGAACCGGAAGAAGCGCTAGAAATGAATCCAATTTTGGCACAGTATATTCGTCAACATAAAGAAGGCGCTGACCCTGAGGATGATTCTTTACTTGCTGAGGCAATCGAAGAGGCAAAGGCTGAGGAAGAACACTCATCAGCAGAAGAAAGTGATCAATCTGAAAAGTCGAACGAGCTTTCTGAAGAGCCGAATGAACCAGAGGTACCAGACTTAATTATTGAATCTGATAACGTGACTTCTACAGAAGAATCCTTGAAGGAAGAGCAACCAGAAGTTGTTAATGAAGCCAAAGTTGTTTCTGAAGAGTCTGAAGAATTAATCGAAGAGACTGACTCTAGCCCTGAACAGCCTGAACCAAATCCAATAATTGTCGACCCTGAGTTTGAATCAGAAGTTTCTGCACCACTTGAAGAAGATGCGGCGACAAATGAATCGAAAAAAGTAGTAGTTAAACCGATAGGCGAAAGCCAATCAGAAGAAACTGATACTGAAACAAATGCAATAAAGGAGCCGGAAGAAGCTATCATTGAACCGGTAATATCTAACAAAAACGAAGAATTATCTGCTGATGAACCAGTTGTAGAAACTACAGCTGATCAACAAGAACCACCTTCAAATACTCAACCGCCTGAAGAAAAACCAAAGAAAAATCGCAAGAGATTATTCATTACATTAGCAGCTGTTATTGTTTTAGGCTTAGGTGGGGGTTATTATTACCAGCATGAGAAGAAAGTAGAAGCGCAACGGATCGCAACAATCAAGAAGGATAATGAGTCATTGGATACGATCGAAAAAAGTATCAATGATTACTATACTACGGATAAAAAAATCTATCTTGCAGCAGACAAATTAGATTTAAATGCCGCAAAAATCGATGAAGAATTAGCTGGCTATAAAAGTAATAATCGTTATGATGATTTGAAAAAAGAGTATGATGAATTGATAGCTAAACAGACAGCTGAGCAAGCAGTCAATCAATTATTCACTAGTGCTGCAATCGATGGCGATAAAATAGTTGAGAAACCTTTATTAAAAACAGCAGATCCTGTTGATTTGACAGTTGATACAGGAGATAAAGAGTTTGATGGACTAATGGCGCAAGCAATCACTAATGCTAAAGATCAATATACAAAAGTTGAAGCTGCTAAAAAAGAGACTGCTAATTTATTAAAAGATGGGAAAATGATTGATTCAGTGACACGCGATCAATACAATACTGCTAATAATGCAGTAAAAGCAGTCGCTAATCAACAGCTGGTCAAGACTCAAATAGAGGAATTAGCTAGAGTAGATCAAACATTGAAAGATAAAGAAAAGAAAGCGGCTGAAGAAAAAGCTGCAGCTGAAAAGGCTGCTAAAGAAAAAGCCGAGCAAGATAAGGCCGCTCAAAAAGCGGCGAGTACCAGTGCCGCCGGGGACACAAGTAGTTCTGCTTACACTTGGGCTGCGGGTGTAAAAGAGCAAGTGATCCAAACGTGTATTTCACGAGGATACATTGTTGAAGGTGGTTACAGCTTAGTTCCTGTCAAGATAGAAAATGGTGAAGGTTATTATAATCTTTATGCTACTTCTAATCGTGCAGCTTTGACTAAGGGCTATTCAGATTCCGATTTGCCAATGTATTTGGTGACGATCAACTGTAAAACGGGTTGGTTCAAAGGAAATGGTCCTAATTAAATCAATGACATTGAGCTGGGAAGAATACTTCTTTCCAGCTTTACTGCTTGCATTGGTCTGCTAGAGAATGTTATATGTTAAATAAAATCACGAGACACTTTGTCTTTATTATAAGTAAGGAGCAAAAATTATGAACGAGCTATTAGGTCAAGTTATTACTGGTTTGATTATTGATGAGAATGAAACAATGTATTTAGTACAAAAAAATGGTGTTACTTTTCGATTAGCAAAAACGGAAGGCGAACATGAGATTGGCGAGAGTATCGAAGGATTTGCCTATGTCAATCAAAAGAAAGAAGCTGTTATAACTACGGTGATTCCTCAAGTACGGATCGGACATTTTGCTTTTGGTGAAGTAACTGACGTTCGCCGTGACTTAGGAGCATTCGTTAATATCGGATTGCCTGACAAAGATATGGTGGTATCTTTAGATGAAATGCCTAGCATGAAAGAATTATGGCCTAAAAAAGGCGATCGTTTAATGATCAGCTTACGAGTAGATGAAAAGGATCGTATGTGGGGTGTTTTAGCAGATGAAGCGATTTTCCATTCATTAAGTCGATCTGGTTCGGCTGAAATGCAAAATGAAAATAAAAACGGAACGATTTATCGTTTAAAAGTTGCCGGATCTTATCTGATCACGGACGATTTTTATATTGGCTTTGTTCATCCATCTGAACGCTATAAAGAACCTCGTTTGGGTGAAGTAGTTGAAGCACGTGTTATCGGTGTTCGCCCTGACGGCGTTTTAAACATGTCGTTAAAACCACGGAATTATGAAATGATCAACGATGATGCAGCGATGATTTTGACCATGCTGCAACGAAATGCAACACACTCGTTACCCTATTGGGATAAATCTGCTCCTGAAGAAATCAAAGAAGCCTTTGGCATCAGCAAAGGCCAATTCAAACGTGCGATCGGTCATTTATTGAAAGAAAAATTGATTAGTCAAACTGAGGGAGAAATCAAGTTGAAAAGCTAATTGAGAATAACCTTGCATAACTCTCAAGCTTAAACTATAATAATTCTAAGAAAGAGACGTTTATTTGGTTTCTTATTTATAATTATTATAATGTAGATGAAGGAGAATTCTCTTGAACGCAGTTTTAGCCTTACAAAAAACGAAAAAACAGCTCCATGATTCTGGTTTCAAGTTGACTCCTCAACGTGAAGCAACGGTGCTCGTTTTATTAGAAAATGAAAAAGATCATTTATCAGCAGAAGAAATCTATTTTCTCGTGAAGAAAAAAAGTCCAGAAATTGGTTTAGCGACTGTTTATCGAACACTAGAAATTTTGACAGAATTGCGGATCGTTAACAAAATCAGTTTTGATGATGGCTTGGCACGCTATGACTTACGCAAAGAGGGTGCAGAGCATTTCCACCACCACTTGCTTTGTTTGGAGTGCGGCAATATCGAAGAAATCGAAGAAGACTTGCTGGGAGATGTCGAACGAATCGTGGAATCACGTTATCATTTTGCAGTAAAAGACCATCGCTTGACCTTTCATGGGATTTGCCAAAGTTGTCAACAAAAAAATAGAGCATAAAGCTTTTAATAAATCGATTAATTCATAATTAAATTTGTAGTCCCTTGCAAAGATACGTGCTATCATTTCAAGGGGCTTTTTGTTATGATAAAGCGAAAGTGGTGAAAGCATGGAAGAACAAATTACGGAATATTTGCATTTTTTATCGATTGAGCGAGGTCTTTCAGAAAATACTCGAACTAGTTATCAACGCGACTTGCTTCAATACTTACAGTTTTTAAAAGAGCAAGGAATAACTGAATGGACTGCCGTAGATCGTTACGTAGTCGTTGCTTTTTTGGCGAGTCTAACCGAGGCTGGCAAGGCAACCACAACGATTACGCGAATGATTTCTAGTTTACGACGTTTTCATCAATTTTTACGTCAAGAACGTTATACTGATCATGATCCAATGCAACACATCGATAGTCCTAAAAAAGCGCAAAAATTACCGCAGACACTTTCTTTGGCAGAAGTGGAACGTTTGATTGCGGCACCTGATACAACGACTGATCTAGGGATTCGCGACCGCGCGATTTTAGAAGTGATGTATGCCACAGGATTACGGGTAAGTGAATTGATTGGCTTGAAGCTGGGAGATATTCATTTAGAAATGGGTCTGTTGCAAACAATCGGTAAAGGTGATAAAGAACGAATCGTACCTTTAGGTGATTATGCGATTCATTGGATTGAACGTTACCTTTCAGAAGTTCGACCCTTATTAACTAAAAAAACACCAAATGAAATCCATGTATTTGTGAACAACCATGGGCATGGAATGAGTCGTCAAGGAATATGGAAAAACTTAAAACAGTATGTGATCAAAGCTGAGATCACAAAAGATGTCACACCACATACATTACGCCATAGTTTTGCGACCCATTTATTAGAAAACGGGGCTGATTTACGAACAGTCCAAGAGCTATTAGGTCATGCGGATATCTCAACGACCCAAATTTATACACACATCACGAAACGCAGGATGACCGAAGTGTATAAAGAATTTTTCCCGCGTGCTTAACAGGAGGAGAAAAAGTGCTTACTAAATATCGAAAAAATCAACGAAAAATTGCTATGGGGCTATTAGGCTTTCATGACGGTTTAAAAGATCAAAAACATTTATTAAAAGAGATTGATACATACGAGGAAGATGAACGGTACCAATTATTTTGTTACTATGATGAAACTTCTGATAATGTCCAAGGAGTCATTGGTATCAGTCAACTAGAAGGCGACGAACTTATTTTGCACGATATTAGTTTAAATCCATCTTATCGTGGAGAAGGGATCAGCTTGAAAATGATGGATGAGCTCCAAGAACTTTATCCGGAAGAGCGAATCATTGGCACTCCTGCTACGTCAATGTTTTTAGCAAAATGGCAAGAGCGTAAACGAGGATAATATGGAAGCCATTAATTTAAAATTAGATGTTTTTGAAGGTCCATTAGATTTGCTATTGCATCTGATCCAGCAATTGGAGATAGACATTTATGACATCCCGATCGCTGGGGTAACAGAACAGTATATGGATTATATTCATGCAATGAAAACGTTAGAACTAGAAGTTGCCGGGGAATACATCGTTATGGCAGCGACATTGATGTCGATCAAAAGTCAGATGTTATTACCAAAACAGGAGTTAGAATTTGATTATGAGGAAGACGAGGGAGAAGATCCTCGTGATGCATTAGTGCAGCAATTGTTAGAATATCGCAAGTATAAATATGCAGCGACTGTCTTATCTGAAAAAGAACAAGAACGCAGCCAATATTATACGAAAGCTCCAATGGATCTCAGTGATTATGAAGAAGAGATTTTACCCTTACCTAAAGATCAATTGAATACGATTGATTTGTTTTTGGCGCTACATGATGTTTTAAAACGCAAAAAAGATTTAGAACCGATCGCTACAACGGTCGCTTCGGAATCAATCACTATCGATCAAAAAGTAACAGAGATCCAGCAGCGCTTGGCTGATTTAGCTGAAAATGAAAGTTTAACTTTAGAATCAATGTTTACGCATTATACTAAAGATGAAATGATCACAACGTTTATGGCGTTGTTAGAATTAATGAAAAAAGGTCAGGCAATCGCTAGTCAGTCAGAGACCTATGCACCAATTTTAATTTTTAAAGGAGTTACCCCATGAACCAAATGAGTCAAATCGAAGCCATGCTTTTTGTTGTTGGTGATGAAGGATTGAGCTTAGAAGAATTATCATTTACATTAGACTCTGCGACTTCAGAACTTTACGATAGCATCCAAAAGTTAAAAGAGCGTTATGAAAATGATAAAGCCTCTGCACTGACCATTTTAGAAGTGGGCAATCACTTTGTCTTAAGTACAAAGAAAAGATTTGCTCCGCTATTAAAGGATTTTGCGCGTTCGCCGATGGCTAATCGTTTGAGCCAAGCTGCGTTAGAGACACTATCGATCATTGCTTACAAACAACCGATCACGCGATCTGAAGTCGATGAATTACGAGGTGTTCAATCAAGTGGGGCAGTTCAGACGTTAGTTGCTCGCCAATTGATCGAAGAACAAGGACGAGTAGAAGGTCCGGGTCGTGCTATTTTATACGGTACAAGCGATTATTTTATGGATTATTTTGGGTTAAAAGATATCAAGGAATTACCTGATGTACAAATGATGGAAGAAGATCTGGCAGACGATGAAGAACCATTGGATTTGTTTTATGATCGTTTCAAGGAAGAGGATGAAGTATAAATGGAAAGATTACAAAAAATTATTGCTCACGCCGGTATTGCATCACGCCGCAAAGCAGAAGATTATATCACGAGTGGGCGTGTCAGCGTCAACGGTGAGGTCATTAGAGAATTAGGAACTAAAGTTGGAAAAAAAGATATCGTTGAAGTAGACGGTGTGCCGATTTATCAAGAAGAACCAGTTTATTATTTATTTTATAAACCCCGGGGAGTCATCTCGGCTGTTTCAGATGATAAGAAGCGGAAAGTCGTCACAGATTATTTTGCAGCCGTTCCGGAAAGAATTTATCCTGTAGGCCGTTTGGACTATGATACATCGGGTATATTATTGTTAACCAATGATGGTGATTTTTCTCAACGTTTGGCCCATCCTAAACACGAAATCGATAAAGTTTATGTGGCAAAAGTTAAAGGATATGCTGAAAAACGAGTATTGATGCCATTGACTAGAGGCGTAAGAATCGAAGGAAAGAAAACAGCTCCAGCCCGTTTTGAAATTCTTTCAACTGATAAAGTTGCTGGTACAAGTATTGTGGAATTAACAATTCACGAAGGTCGTAATCATCAAGTAAAAAATATGTTAGCAGCAGTTGGTTTACCAGTTCAAAAATTAAAACGTGAACGTTATGGTGATTTGACGCTTCAAGGACTACGACCAGGTGAATATCGCCGGTTAAATAATAAGGAAATTAATTCATTATTAAATCAATCAAGATAACTAAACTCATTTACTTGTTTTTTGATAGTAAAGTTGTTATAGTGAAGCTATCAAAAAAATAATTTAAGGTTCGTCTTCAGGGGCAGGGTGAAAATCCCGACCGGCGGTCATAGTCCGCGAACTGCGTAAGCAGCCGAATCGGTGGAAATCCGATACCGACAGTACAGTCTGGATAAAGAAGATAGAGCTTATTTGAGTGAGTCTGTATTCAATTCAAGTAACTCTATGCTTTTGCTGAAGCATAGAGTTTTTTGCGTATTAAATTCTACTCAAATAGTTCGATGAAGATGATTCCGAATCGGAGGATTTCAGATGAAGAACTTAAAGTTACAAAAAATGACAGCAGTAGCAGTAGCAGCAGCAATGGGATTGATTTTGCAATTGATTGCATTTCCAATCGTTCCTATGTTTCCATTTCTAAAGTTGGACTTTAGTGATATTCCAGTATTGATCAACATGTTTATCTTTGGACCTATGACGGGAATTGCGACCGCGCTCATTCGCTCAATCGTCCATCTAACAATGACTGGGTTTTCGATCGATAATATGATTGGTGATTTTGCCAGCTTCTTTGCATCAGTATTATATACATTACCGATTTTTCTGATGTACCGTCAAAAAACGAAAGCTAAACATGCACTAGGGTTAGGTCTGGGTATTCTAGCTATGACGATTTTTATGAGCGTAGCTAATTATTTTGTCATCACGCCACTATACTTAAAAGTCTTTGGACTTTCAGCAAGTCAAATGTTGGGGATGGGCTTAGGACGCTATATCTTAGTTGGGATCGTACCATTTAATTTAATTAAAGGAGCCATTGTCAGTGGGGTCTTTCTAGTACTACATGCTAAGTTATTACCTTGGTTATCTAGAAAAACAGTTGCTTCACAACACCACTCAATCTAAAATAAAAAAGAAGCTTGGACAAAAGTAATAATCTTTTGTTCAAGCTTTTTTTATTTTTTAGCGACAATTGTTGTTTAACAACGAGCATAAATTTAAAATATGTTATAGTGAGTCTTGATATAAGATTGCATGAGAAGGACAACGTTTAGCTGACTCAATGACAGCTGCTTGCTGTGCTTTAGGTACAAATTCATGGGTCGCTTCAGGTTCGCCTACGAATAGAACAAGTCCTTCGTCTGTATAATCAAAAATTTCTGGCGCGATCGTTTGGCATAAACCACAAGCGATGCAACGTTCAGGAATGATTTCGCATTTCATTTTTTCACCTTCCACAGGAGATTTTACTATGACAATTTTTATTTTAACGTTATTTCGAACAGGCTACAAGTTAAGAACCTCTACTTTATACCATTTATTAGTAGGTAAAAGAACCAGTTCAGTTTTACTACATGGTTTTTTTTATCAGAATTTAGCTTTTTTAGGGGCGTTGCCTCAATTAAAAGAAGCCGCTTTTCAAGAAGCTATCCAACAGTTAGCGGTCCAACACCTGATTGATATCGAGGCTGGATATGGACAGTTGACATCTTCTGGCGAGCAGTTATTAGTAGCAGAAAAAGTAGATCTGACCGGGATCGACAATTTACGTTTTGGCCGGATGCGCGAAGAAAGTTGGCAATTGATTTTGTTTAGCATCCAAGTGACCAGTCACCTATCGTTTAATGAAAAAAACTATCTACCAATTGAACATCGCCCGTATTATTTGCATCAAATAAAAAAATGGTTGGCACAGTCAGATCAACAACTATTAGCTAATATCCAACAGGAGCTGATCGAAACGTTAGAAAGCTTGCCCACTGATGAAGCAAATTTTTTGGCCAATCAATTTTCAGGACATGACTTTCAAGGGAAAACGATTTTTCAGCTTTTACCAGAGAAATGGAAAATGGAACCTTGGGCTGAATTGTACCGCCAACGAGCAATTGACAGTTTTTTACAGGCGTTACCAGAAGGTGAATTCAAACGTTTGATTGATTTTTTAGATCAACAAAATATCAATCGCAGTATGTTAAAAACGAAAGAGTTGTTCTTAACAGAAAAAAACGTGGACGAAATATTGATACTACGTCGATTAAAACAAGGAACGATCAACGATCATTTTATTGAATGGGCTTTGTTGGATGAAAAATTTCCGTTCGATCGGTTTGAATTATTGAGTTTTGAAGACATGGATATAAAGGAAGTCATCAATGCGCATTATCAATCATATGACTTATCGTATTTGAATTTTCGTTTATCACAAATCTATTTTTTGAGGAAACAATTATGGAACTAAAACAAGTAGTAAAAAAGAAATTTGGGTTTGATGGATTTCGACCAGGTCAACAAGAAATTATTGAAACGCTCTTAGCTGGTGATTCAGTGTTAGGGATGCTGCCGACTGGGACAGGAAAATCATTGTGCTATCAATTACCTGGCTATCTCTTAGAGGGGACTGTGGTGGTGATTTCTCCATTGATTTCGTTGATGGAAGATCAAGTCACTCAGTTGCAACGTTTAGGTGAAAAAAGAGTTGTTGCGTTGAATAGTTTGTTGACCTCATGGGAAAAGCAATGGATTTTGAATCAAGCCCATACTTATAAGTTTATTTTTATGAGTCCTGAAATGTTTTTAAGTCCATCTGTCCAACAAACCTTAAAAGCCATCAAATTAGCATTCGTGGTTGTGGACGAAGCACATTGCATTTCTCAATGGGGCATTGATTTCCGTCCTGAGTATTTAAAACTTTCGGAAGGCACTAGCTTTATCGAAGCACCTTTCGTGCTAGCCCTGACTGCTACGGCGACACCAGCTGTTCGCAAAGATATCCAACGTCTATTGTTTAATGAAAAGTCTGCAAAAGAATTTGTTTATTCAGTTGATCGGCCGAATATCAGTTTCTTTGTTAAACGGGAAGACAAATTAAAGGAACTGCAAACATTGATCAATTCACTGGATGGATCGGGAATCATCTATTGTGCGACACGCAAAAAAGTTGAAGAGCTGTATGAAACATTCAAAGGTCAACAAGCGATCGCTTATTATCATGGTGGATTAAGCGGACAAGAGCGGCGAATGTTGCAGCAGCAATTTTTAACAGGAGACTTGAGAATTTTGATTGCGACGAATGCGTTTGGAATGGGAATAAATAAAGAAGATATCCGTTTCGTTATTCATTACGATTTGCCAGATTCCCCAGAGAATTATTTACAAGAAGTTGGCCGTGCAGGTCGTGACGGATGTTTAAGTCAAGCTATTCTATTATATGAAGATGGAGATGAACATATTCACCATTTTCTTCAGGAACAAACAGTCCAATCAAAAAAACTTTATGAAATTAAACAAAAAATGACGGATATCACTTTTGATGATCCATTGATCGATAAGTGGGAGCGTTTCTTTCCAAATACGGGGGAAGAGTTGTTGGGGCTATTAGAACAACGAGGAATGACTAAAAAAATCCAACTGCAAAAGATGTTGGACTATGTTCATACCAACGATTGCAGGCGAGACTTTTTAGTGAGTTATTTTGCTGAAACATTAACTAGTAAAAATGATTGCTGTTGTGATAATGATGGTGCTCAATTGCAACTGCATCCGTTTGAACGAGCCAAGATTGAAGAAAAGATACCATGGCAAAAAATTGTTCAAAAAATTTTTAAAAATCCCTTGAAAGATTGAAATATGACGCAAATTGAATTAGAGCTATGGTATAATACATGGCGATAGCATTTAGGAGGTTAGAGAAATTGAGTAGAAAAGATCGCTATAATGATACGAAAAACGAACCATGGGAACAAAATATTTATGAATCTGATGGTGAAGAATCAACAAGTTCACGTAGCCAATCTCGCCGCAGTAATGGTGGGAACAAAGGTGGCGGAAACACAAAATTCTTGACGATTCTTGTCGCGTTATTGTTAGCCCTAATTTTGATTCCGGCCGGTGCATTTTTCTGGATCACTAATGGAGACAGCAAATCAGCAGCCTCATCAGAAAGCACGACAGAAGTTTCAAAAGCCTCTTCAACTGAAACTTCAAGTAGTGAAGAAAGTACAACCGAAGAAAGTACTGATGACTCAGCGGCTATTGCGGCATCACAATCGCAAGAAGCAGCCGAACAAGCAGCGGCAGCTTCAGCATCACAAGAAGCAGCCAATCAAGCGGCAGCGGCGGCCTCAGCATCGCAAGCAGCAGCCGAACAAGCAGCGGCAGCCTCAGCATCTCAAGCAGCAGCGGCGACGACACCTTCTTCATCTTCAACAACTGAAGGTGAAACAACAACTGTTCAAGCTGGTGAAGGGTTGCAGCAAATTGCTAATAGAACCGGTGTTGCGGTAGAAACAATTGCTGAACTGAATGGTAGAACAATCTTACCTAATGGTAGTTTTTCGCCCGCAATCAATCCTGGAGATTCAATTAGAATTAAGTAATTTATACAGCCGTGATCATTTATGATTACGGCTTATTTATTGGAAAGAGGTAAAGTATGGAGAAAATTTCGATTGCCATCGATGGGCCAGCATCGTCTGGTAAAAGTACGGTGGCTAAAATACTAGCTAGCGATTATGGATTTATTTATGTTGATACTGGAGCGATGTATCGTACGATCACTTATTTGGCGATCAAACATCACGTCGCATTTTCAGATGAAGATAAATTAGCGCAATTAGCAATTGATTATCCAATCACTTTTAAACAATCTGCTCATGGCCAACTGGTCTTTGTTGATGGTGAAGATGTCACAATGGCAATTCGTCAGCCTGACGTGACCGCAGCTGTTTCTGAAGTTTCGGCCCGCGGAAAAGTTCGTGAAGAATTGGTAGAAGCACAACGTAAATTGGCAAAAACCGGCGGTATCGTAATGGATGGACGCGATATCGGAACAACGGTATTGCCAGCAGCAGAAGCCAAAATTTTTCTGGTTGCAAGTGTTGAAGAGCGAGCACAACGTCGCTATAAAGAAAATCAAGCAAAAGGTATCGAGATGGATTTTGATGCGATCAAAGAAGCAATTGCTAAACGTGATTACTTAGATTCTCATCGGGAAGTATCACCGCTTATTCAGGCAGAAGATGCCATATTAGTAGATACGACAGGAATGTCGATCATCCAAGTAGTTGAAAAAATTAAAGCGATCGTCACAGCAAAAGGTTTTTAAATTATTAACATTTTAGACAAATAAAGCGAATTTCTACTAATTTTTAGAAAAAAAGAAGAAATCGCTTTATTTTTCGTGTGTATTATTTTAGAATAGACTATGTAGTGTATTTTATGAAGAATTGTTGGTTAGGAGGACAAACGACATGACAGAATTAGAACGAAATTCAGTGGAGAACGAAAGTGTTTCCATGGAAGCAGCAATGGAAAGTGTGCACGAAGTTCAAGTTGGCGATATTGTTAAAGGTGAGGTACTTGCCTTAGAAGACAAACAAGTGATCGTTGGTATTGAAGGTGCGGGAGTGGAAGGTGTTGTTCCTGCAAAAGAACTTTCTACATTACCTGTTGAAGATATCAATGATGAAGTCAAGGTTGGCGATATTCTTGATTTGGTCGTTATCTCTTCTATCGGAAAAGATAAAGAAAACGGTAGCTATCTTCTTTCTAAACGCCGTTTAGATGCGAAAAAAGTTTGGGAAGATATCGAAAAAGAATACCAAGATGGCAATATCATCGAAGCGCCAGTAACGAGTACTGTTAAAGGTGGGTTAGTGGTTGATGTGGGTGTTCGTGGTTTCGTCCCTGCTTCAATGATCGATGATCATTTTGTAGATGATTTCTCAGTGTATACTGGTAAAACATTGAAATTCAAAATTATTGAAATCGAACCTTCTGAAAATCGTTTGATTCTTTCTCACAAAGCAGTTGTTGCTGCTGAAAAAGCTGAGAAGAAAAAAGACCTTTTAGCTGATTTATATGAAGGACAAGTAATTAAAGGACAAGTTGCTCGTCTGACTGACTTTGGTGCTTTCGTTGATTTAGGCGGAATCGATGGCTTAGTACATGTTTCAGAAATTTCACACAGCCACGTGGCGAAACCGGCAGATGTTTTAAATGTTGGTGACGAAGTAGAAGTTCAAGTTCTTTCTGTCGATCCTGATAAAGAACGTATTTCATTATCAATCAAAGCAAACTTGCCTGGACCATGGACAGATATCGAAGAGAAAGCTGCTCCAGGAACGGTTCTTGAAGGAACAGTTAAACGTTTGACTAGTTTTGGTGCTTTTGTTGAAATCTTCCCTGGAGTAGAAGGTTTGGTGCATATCTCACAAATCTCTCACAAACATATTGCGACTCCGCACGAAGTATTGCATGAAGGCGATCAAGTCCAAGTCAAAGTCTTAGAAGTACACCCTGAAGATCATCGTGTTGCTCTTTCGATCAAAGCTTTAGAAGAAAAACCTGAAGAAGCCAAAGAAGAGCCAGCTGAAGAAGAAGCGTATGAATTACCAGAAGAAAATACTGGTTTTACAATGGGCGATATCTTAGGCGATGCGTTGAAAGATGATTCAGACGCTAACGAATAATCATGATCGAGAGCAGACCAGTTTACTGGAATGCTCTCTTTCTTTGCTATTTTACTAAAATATCAAAGAGTATCTAAAACCTTCTTATGAAAATGGCTCCTTCTCTTGCCAGAAGGAGTTTTCTTAGTTAAACTAAGGAGAATTTGAAAAACGATGCTAGTCCAACTGTTTGCGATGTATTTACGTGCTATAAGTATGAGTCAAATAGTAGGTCTATAGCTATAATCTAATACGGATAGTTGGATGTTATATGCTGAAGAGCATCAGATTTATTTTTCATAAGGGAAAATAAATACATTAAGAGGAACGAGGAATCAAGTTATGTCAAATCCTACAATTGCAATCGTTGGTCGTCCAAACGTTGGTAAATCAACATTGTTTAATCGAATCGCTGGAGAGCGAATTTCAATCGTCGAAGATACACCGGGGGTAACCCGTGATCGGATCTATGCTAAAGGTGAATGGTTGGGCCATGAATTTTCAATCATTGATACTGGTGGTATCGATATCGTTGATGAGCCCTTTATGGAACAAATCAAGCAACAAGCACAAATCGCTATTGATGAAGCAGATGTTATCTTGTTAGCAGCTAGTGGTAAAGAAGGTGTCACGGATGCCGATGAAGCTGTTGCTAAAATTTTATATCGAAGCAACAAGCCAGTTATTTTGATGGTCAATAAAGTAGATAATCCTGAAATGCGTAATGACATTTATGAATTTTACGCTTTAGGATTAGGTGATCCATACCCTGTTTCTGGTAGTCATGGATTAGGTTTAGGTGATGTATTAGACGAAGCAGTCAAACATTTCCCAACAGATAATGAAGAAGAAGAAGATGAAACAATCAAATTTAGTTTGATTGGCCGCCCAAATGTCGGTAAATCTTCATTGATCAATGCCATTTTAGGAGAAGATCGCGTGATCGTTTCTGATATTGAAGGAACAACTCGAGATGCAATCGATACAAAATTTGTTGGCGAAAGTGGACAAGAATTTACAATGATCGATACAGCTGGTATGCGTAAACGCGGGAAAGTTTATGAAACGACAGAAAAATATTCTGTGATGCGTGCAATGCGTGCGATTGACCGTTCGGACGTCGTATTAGTGGTATTAAATGGTGATGAAGGTATTCGCGAACAGGACAAACGAATCGCCGGCTATGCGCACGAGGCAGGCCGTGGGGTCATCATGGTTGTAAATAAATGGGACTTGGTCAAAAAAGATACAAATACCATGAAAAAATTTGAAGAAGAGATTCGCGAAGAATTTGCCTATTTAGATTACGCGCCAATCATTTTTGTATCAGCAATGACGAAACAACGTTTGAATAAGATTCCAGCAATCATCGAAGAAGTCAGCATGAACCAAAATCTTCGTATCCCTTCATCTGTATTGAATGATATCATCATGGATGCTGTAGCAATCAATCCGACACCAACGGATAAAGGAAAACGTTTGAAGATCTTCTATGCAACGCAAGTCGCTGTGAAACCGCCGACCTTTGTTGTTTTTGTAAATGAAGAAGAGTTGATGCATTTCTCATATGCTCGTTTCTTAGAAAACCAAATCCGTAAAGCTTTTGAGTTTGAAGGAACACCAATCAAGATTATTCCACGTCGTCGAAAATAGAGTATTTTATCATACTTTTATTTTAGTGACAACAGATTTCACTGAAACCTAAAACCAACAAGAATTTTAGTGGATTAATCGCCAAAACCCTTGCTATCACTAGGTTCATATGCTATCGTTATAAAAGAATATTGACCAAATCAATATTTCTTACTAATTACTGGACCACTCAGTGATTAGTCGATGTTTATACATCATGTCTCAGGAGGTGAATTCATTCATGGCAAATAAAGCAGAATTGATCGAAAAAGTTGCAGCAGCTACTGACTTAACTAAGAAAGATGCTACAGCAGCAGTTGACGCTGTATTTTCAACAATCCAAGAAGCATTAGCTGACGGAGAAAAAGTACAATTGATCGGCTTTGGTAACTTTGAAGTACGTGAACGTGCGGCCCGTAAAGGACGTAACCCACAAACTGGTGAAGAAATCGAAATCGCAGCAAGCAAAGTACCTGCATTTAAACCAGGTAAAGCATTGAAAGATGCTGTTAAATAATTTGGTTGCTAAAACCACTGTGTCACTAGACACAGTGGTTTTTTGTTCTCTCATCAAAACAGTTATTTTTTGTAACATTCATTCTTATTAATAAATCGTATTCTTTTATTTTACGAAAAGCCTTACATAAGATAAAATTAAGTAATAATAAAAAATAGAAATGAGTGGGATGCGATGTCGGAAGAGCGATTGTTTTATGTTGAAAAAAATGATTCATGGCAAACATATGCGTTTCTTGAGAGCAGACAAAATGATATTCAATGGCATGCGGGCTTTTTAGATGCACAGGCGCTATTGGCCCAAGAAGAAAGTCGAAGCCAACGTCGCAAATTTACAGCCTTGATTGTGGCTGTTCCAGTTGTAGTCCTTGGATTAATCGTGGGAGTCTATTTTTATGGCCCGGGTGGAGAGCCGGTGATCCCGCAACGTGAGGTAACGTTGAATACAACGATTACCAGCTCAGCAGTAGGTACTGAACAGTCTGAGACAATCGATACGTCTAGCGTTGGGCAAGTCCTCGTTACACCATGGGGAGAACAAGTTACTGTATTAAGAGTTTTATCTAATGGCGAACATGTCATCAATGAGAATGCTACACAGTCTGACTTGAATGGCGATGGTATTTTGACGTATGAAGAATTATCTAAAGTACAAGAAGAAGCAAATCAAGGTCAAACCAATCAGCAACAGTCGCCGCAAGACTATAATACAGTCGTTCAAAATTATCCTGAACAACCAGAAGTAATAAATGATGGAACAAACCAACAAAATAATTCGACTCAGGTTATTTATCAGCAAGGACAACCTTGATCCTTACAATAATAAAGATTCAAAATGTCTAACTGCCTTTCGCCGAATTGTTGCGGGAGGTTTTTTAGTAGTATAAAATGAATTTGAGGGGATGTGATTGGTTGAAAAAAGTGTATCAATATCATAAAAAAGCGACCTGCATCACCTATGGCGAAACAATTGCATCGATGCTGCGCAAAAAAGATTTAGCCAATAAACAAATTCTTTTTTGCGGTAATCAGCGTTACTATGATTTATACGCTGAAAAGTTACGACAATTTGTTCCGTCGTCAAGTACACATGAATGGTTCATACTAACGAATAATCGCTATTGCAATACCATGGATAATTTTCAAGAATTAATTTATTTTCTCGAACGTTTCAGCCGACAACAAGAATTAATCATCTTTAGTCTTGGGAATGAAGGTGTAATGGAGCTCTTGGGGTTTGTCCAGCATGTGACAAAGTTCAAATCCGAACTATGTTTTTTACCAGTGTCTCTACGCTCTTTTGCTCAAACATTGACATTTTCTCAACAGATCGTTTCATCAGAAACAGTAGTGAGTATTATGGAAGTGGAAGAAGCGCCAGCCAGCATTTTATTTGATCCAACGCTAGCTAATCAGCAGACGACTGGTAAAATGATTGATCTTTTAACATTGATTCGTTGCGGGATCGTATGTGAATATTCCTTTTTACAAAATCTTTATCAAAATTTTCCGAGTCGAGAAGCGCTATTGCAACATTCTTTTGCTGCATATAGTGATACCGTAATCCAATATTATCAATCTAATAGTGAAGCTATTCAAAACTTTGGCAAGACATTTGAAAAGGCCTTTTTCCAAACAGAAAATGGTTCTTTATTATCAAATAGTATGAAAATGATGTTCGGATTGCTATTTGAGCTTGCTTGGAATATCGAATCAAGCGAACTTCATTTCAATTTTAAAAATTTTATGATATGGTTGGTGCGATTAGGTTTTCCTATCGTGATTCCACCGGCGGTTTCCCTAGCTGATTTTGGCCAACAAGTTATCAACTTAGCTAAAGAAAAACCGTTGAGAGGCTTAGCAAAAATTGGTGGAATCGGAATAGAAAAAATACCGACTCAAAAAGAATTGCTTCAAACATTTGAAGTGTATCAAAAAATCGTTACAGAGATCAGGGGAGAATAAATGTCAAGTTACAGTGAAAAAATGCTCACAGCATTAAGAAATGAAGATTTAACCGAAGCCAATCTAATGTTTGAGGAAGCTCTGAAAAAAGATGATCCAGAAATATTAGCAAGTTTAGCTGGCGAATTACAAGCAATCGGCTTTTTAGATGAAGCCAAACGTATTTTAGCAAAACTCTCCGTTGATTTTCCTGAAGAAGATGTATTTAACCTTTCATTGGCAGAAATTGCGATTGAAAATGATGATATCGATAGTGCCTTTGAATATTTGGAACGAATCCAACCAGAGAGCGAAAATTATTTAGAGAGCTTATTAGTGACTGCTGATCTTTATCAAGTTTTAGGAATTCCTGAAGTCAGTGAAGCAAAACTTTTGCAAGCCAAAACGATCGCACCAGAAGAACCATTGATAACATTTGCCTTAGCCGAACTACACTTTACTGCGAACCAATTAGGTGAAGCCATCAATGATTACTCGCAATTGCAAAAAGAAGGCATTGATGAGATTGCGAATATCTCGATTGATGAACGAATTGGTTCTGCGTATAGTATGATGGGCGGTTTTGAAGATGCGATTCCATTTTTAGAACGTGCGTTAGAAAAAGAACATACTTCTGACCGTTTATTCCAAACAGGTTTTACGTATTATCAATTGCATGATCATCAAAAAGCGATCAATTATTTGCAAGAGTTGATTACGTTAGATCCAGAATATCAAAGCGGCTATTATTATTTAGCGGAAAGCTTGAAAGAAGAAGAATTGCTTGAAGAAGCGTTATCTGCTGCTGAAGCTGGAATCAAAGAAAATCCTTATCAAGTAGAATTGCTGCATCTAGCTTCTGAGATTGCTTATCGTTTAAGAGATAGCAAAAAAGCGGAAGAATTGTTGCAACAAGCTCTTGAAACCGGAGATAAAACAGATGAAACATTATTGACTTTGAGTAATCTGTATTTGAATGAAAATCAACCAGATAAAACAATCGAAATGATTAGTCAAATGGATGAGGAAGGCAATCCTTATGCATCATGGAATTTAGCGCAAGCATATGATGAACTGGAAGATTACGCCGCCGCAGCTACTTATTATAAGCAGGCCCATGAAGATCTAGCCCATGAACCAGATTTCTTAAAAGCATATGGGATTTTCTTACGGGAAGATGGTCAAATTGAATTGGCGAGAACAGTATTATTGAGCTATTTAGAATTAGAACCAGGAGATTTAGAGGTGTTATCATTATTAGAAGAGTAGAGAGGTGAGGAAATATGATCGATGTAGCTGAAAAACGTGATTTTCTCGTTTGGCTGATCAATAACGTAAGCTTTCCGAGAAGAGAAATAATTTGGATTTTAAACTATCTAATCAATCATGAAGCAATTTTAAGAAATGTTCATATTGTGGAACAAGCATTGACTACGAAACGTGGTTTAGTTTTTCGTGATAGTACGCAAGATGAAGAACCGATGATGTTCAATGTAGAAGGCCATCAGTTTTCCAATAGTGATCAAATTTTCCACGAGATTCGTCTACATTGGCAACAACCTTTATACTTAGAATGTGTGTTTCCTAATTCTTGGCAAAATGCTCAATACCTATCTGTTTTAGAAGATAATCCAGCGATTCCTTGGAATGATAATGTTAGTGAAGAAATCGTGATGGAAGTTGAGAATTTTTTGAAATATCAAGAAAAAGAAGCTAAAATCGATTTGTTGAAAAAACAAATTGATTTGGCGCTAGAAGATGGAGACCGGGAAGCCTTTCTTTATCTAAGTGATGAATTGAACCGATTGAAACTAGCTTTACACGAATAAAAACAGCCCGTCTCTCTTGTGAGAGACGGGCTGTTTTTTTATGAAGTGCGCTTTAGTTTAAAACGCCGACGTTGAGGTTTTAAGAAGGTAAAACCCTCACCATCCACATCATGAACATTTGTGATTGAAATAAATGCTTTTTCATCGATTGAATGAACAATTTTTTTGACCTCATTGATCTCTTGAGGTGATACTACGATATAAACGATTCGTTTCAATTCAGAAGAAAAACCGCCTTCGCCATGAAGATAAGTCACACCACGTTCCAAATGTGACATCAATAATTCAGCAATCACGTTGTTTTCATTAGAAATAATCATAACACCTTTGGCTGCGTAACCGCCGGAAGAAAGAACATCGACAACTTTGCTGAAGACGAATGAAACGATCAGTGTGTACATCATTCGTTTTAAATCTAAATAGGTCAATGAACAAATCAAGACAATAATATCAAAAACAAGTAAAGACTTACCCATTGTAAAGCCAAATTTTTGTTCCAATATTCGAGCAACGACATCGGCACCACCAGTTGTTCCACCATTGCGATAGACTAAGCCGCTGCCAAAACCCGCGACTAAACCAGCTAAGATCGATACGATAAATAAGTCGTGATCTAAATTGATTTCGATTGTAACCCGTTGCCAGATCCATAAGAAAACAGATAAACTGATCGTTCCTAAAATGGTGTAATAAAACGATCGCTTCCCTAAAATTTTTCCACCAATCAAAATCAAAGGAATATTGATGATCAATGTAGTATAAGCAGGATCGATTCCAAATAATGCCCGAATGATCAAGGTGATCCCAGTAACACCACCTTCAGCTAAATCATTTGCGATATTTAAGTAAACCAATCCAAATGCATAAATTGCTGTCCCAAATAGGATAAATAAAATCTCTTTGGCCCTTGTAGCCATCGTCGTCTCCATACGACACCTCCTGATTTAATAATTGGAATAATTTTTCTGATGAAAAATTAAAAATAAATCAAATGCCGGATGCCTTTTTCTGTGTGACTGATTATTTTTTTAGTAAATAAGTTTTTTGAAATAATCAACAGTTTAGTAATTTTATTTAAAATTGCAGAGGCTGTTGGTAAAGTATGTCATATTCGGCAGAGCGAGTCGGTGGCATTTTCAAAATTCATCCTTATCCAACATAGCATGAAATTTCAAGAGTTACAACATCATGATAGGAAACAAATCTGTTTTTTGATAAGATAGGTCTGAGGTGATTTGATGAATCAAAAGACAATGAAAATCATGCAGCAAGAAGTGGACGAATACATCCAACAATTTAAAGCAGGTTATTTTTCTCCTCTAGGACAAATGGCTCGCTTAACTGAAGAAGTTGGAGAGTTAGCACGCGAGGTCAATCATTATTATGGCGAAAAAGCAAAAAAAACAACTGAAAAAGCAAATACAGTAGAAGAAGAATTAGGTGATGTGTTATTTGTAACCATCATCATGGCCAATTCTTTAGGGATTGATTTAACGGAAGTTTTTGATCGGAATATGGAAAAATTCAATCAAAGAGATCGCTATCGTTTTGAACGCAAAGATGGATTGACAGAGGGAGACGGAAAATGAGATTAGAAACATTACCACTAGAATTTCAAGGGGCTATGCCGATCTTGAGAACTTTACAAGAAGCAGGATACGAAGCGTATTTTGTCGGCGGAAGCGTGCGAGATATTCTACTGAATAAACCGATCCATGATGTCGATATCGCAACGAGCGCTTTTCCAGCAGAAGTCAAAGAATTGTTTCATCGTACGATCGATGTCGGTATCGATCATGGGACAGTAATGGTCGTTACTAAGGAAGAAACGTATGAAGTGACGACCTTTAGAACAGAGTCAACCTATCAGGATTATCGCCGCCCTGATCATGTGGAGTTCGTTCGTTCCTTAAAAGAAGATTTAAAACGTCGTGATTTTACGATCAATGCTTTAGCCGTTGGTATCGATGGAGAAGTCATCGATTTATTTGATGGGTTAGCAGATTTGCGGAACAAAATTTTGCGAGCTGTAGGCAATCCACATGAACGATTCCATGAAGATGCGCTTCGAATGATGCGGGCCTTACGTTTTGTCAGTCAGTTAGGATTTACAATGGAGCCTCAGACCTTTGAAGCCATTCGCGAGTATCATTCTTTGCTAGCAAAAATCTCTGTGGAACGAATCAATGTAGAATTTGTCAAATTAATGATGGGGTCTTTCCGAGAAGCTGGATTACGTTCTTTTGTTGAATCTGAATGTTATATCTATTGTCCCGGGCTAAGAGAGTCTGGTGAAAGTTTACTAGCTTTTGCTGATTTGAAGGGTCCAGCAATTCCGACAGAACGTCAAGCGTGGGCATTACTGATGTCACGCCTCAAACTGACGCCAGAAGATATTCGCAAATTCATGAAAGAATGGAAATGCTCCAATCAATTAACAAAAGAAGTTATCCAAATGGTTCCGGCATTAGAGTTTCGTTTGGCTTACGAATGGGATAATTGGTCACTTTATCAATTAGGAAGAGAATTGGCCTTATCTGTAGAATATTTATTACAATACTTTGATCATGAACCAAACTTAGAAAAAGTACGTTTACTTTATCAAAATCTTCCTATGCATTCGTTGAAGGACATGGCTTTGAAAGGCAACGATTTGATGGCTCATTTTGATTATCCTCGTGGTGCTTGGATCAGTTCGGCATTGCATGCGCTAGAAAAAGAAGTAGTTGAAGGCAGATTGAAAAATAATTCCGAAAGTCTGTTAGCTTTTGCAAAAATATTTTTAGAAAAGGAGATGGCATGAGCACATTCACGAAAGAGTATGTAGTAACCTCTGATCAAACGGCTCTTGCAATGGGATCTGGTGATTTAGAGGTGTTGGCGACACCGGCTTTAGTAGCTATGATGGAAAATTGCAGCAAAGAATTGTTAAAGAGTTATTTGACGTCAGAACAAACGAGTGTAGGAGCTGCTATAGAGGTGAAACATCTAGCTCCATC
Organism: Enterococcus hailinensis; assembly: GCF_045862035.1. Classification (NCBI taxonomy): domain Bacteria; kingdom Bacillati; phylum Bacillota; class Bacilli; order Lactobacillales; family Enterococcaceae; genus Enterococcus; species Enterococcus hailinensis. The sequence goes on from NZ_BAAFRV010000005.1 coordinate 165,428, forward strand.
GAAAGTAGAAACAGTTATTAAGATTACGGCAGAAATCATTAAACAAACGGAACGAAAAGTTTTATTTTCAATTCAGGCTTTTCAACAAGAACAGTTGATCGGTAGTGCATCACACTGCCGAGTTGTTGTAGAAAAAGCAACTTTTCTAAAAAAAATGAAGTAAGAGCACAACATGTGACCGTTTACTCAAGGTGTGCTACACTTATTTTTAGATTAGTAGTGAGGAGAATGTAGAATGGCAAGAGAAATGACAGCGTTAAAATTCTATTTCCGCAATGGAGAAACTTGGACAATTGGTCGTCGTTACATCGGTGATTTGTGGATCAAACAAATTACCACTAGCTTTGGTAGAATCCACGGTAGCGAATTTGTTGAGATTCATCCTTGTGCAGGCTTTAAAATCGAAATCTATCAAGAAGGCGATCATGTTCAAACCTCTGATATCAATTTAGGTGGCTTAGAACTTGGTATGTTTGAACGCGCACGTAAATTTGAAGATATCGAAAGAATGGAAATCATCTATCGTGCAGGTCATCCGGATTCTGTTTATTTCCCTTATAAAGATAAAGACACTGAAGGGTTAGATAATGTCTATCAATCAACAAAAGTTTCTGAAAAAACTAAAAGTCTATACATCGTTATCGATCCGACTAAAACAGTTGATGATGTTTACGGTGAAAATTTCTAAAGCAGCTAAAAACGAGACAAAAGTAGAAAATACTTTTGTCTCGTTTTTTTATAAGTTCCTAATCATGAACGTCAGCTTTTGCAATAATTATCAGCGCGTAAATAATTTCTAATGTTAGTGCTTCTTAAAATAATTAAGCAATTGTTAAGGTACCAGATTAATTTTGCTTTTACGCTTGTATTTTTATTAAGGTACCTGTATTATATATTATATAAGGTACCTTAATAAAAGGAGAGATTACTTATGGAAAATCAAATGAATGAACAATTTATGAAATTGCAACATGATCTACGTCGTTATTACCATCGTCAAATGGCGAAAAATCAAACATTTGGAGCTCATAGAGGTCAAGGCCGAGTTTTAGCACTTTTAAAAATGAACCCAGAAATCAGTCAAAAAGATTTAACGTTTGTTTTAGGCATGCGTCCTCAATCAGTCGGCGAATTATTGCAAAAGTTAGAAGAGAAAGAATTTATCACTCGCGAAGCATCTGAAGAAGATCGTCGCGTAATGATTATTCGGTTAACAGAAATTGGAAAAGCAGAAGCAGAAAAACTTTCAGAGACACCTGATTTTGGTGAAGATTTATTTGCTGAATTTACAGATGAAGACAAACAAGAATGGACACGTTTAGTAGATAAATTAAGTGAAACGTTAAAAAAACAATTAGGTGAAGAAAACACAGAAGATTTCTTCGGTGGAGGCCGCGAAGCTAATGGTCATCATGGGCATGGTGGACCACACGGATTCGGCGGTCCCCATGGACACGGTCCATTTCATGGGCATCATTTTGAAAATTTTGGCGGTTGCAACTGGTAATTTGCCGATAAATCAAATAATTATTGAGAAAGCCATCAAGGAAAATTTCCTTTATGGCTTTTTTTTGTTACAATAGCTTAGAGAAATTTTGAGGATGGTTCAAAATGAAAGAATTGAAAGTAACAGAACTTTATAAGACATTTGGCGATAAAACATTGTTTGACCGTATTTCTTTTTTGATTCACGAAAAAGATCGGATTGGATTGATTGGGGTCAATGGCACCGGCAAATCTAGTTTATTAACGATTTTAGCGGGAAAAGATAGCGGTGACGGGGATGTTTCTGCTATTGAAAAAGCAAGTGATTATCGTATCGGCTACTTGGCACAGACCCAAGATTTTCCAGCAGATCTATTAGTTTTAGACGCTGTTTTTCAAGGGGACAATGCCTTGATGCAGACAGTTAGAAATTATGAAAAAGCTTTATTACGTTTATCAGAAGTGAATACCACTGAATCCCAACGTCAATTCACGTTAGCTGAAGAAGCTATGAACAAACAAGATGCTTGGACAGCTGATAGTGAAGCAAAAGCAATTTTAAATAAATTAGGAATTGATACGTTAGATAAAAAAATCAGCGAATTGTCTGGTGGCCAAATCAAGCGTGTTGCTTTAGCACAGGTGTTGATCGATGCACCGGATTTATTATTATTAGATGAACCAACCAACCATTTAGATTATGAAGCAATTCAATGGTTAGAACATTATTTGAAGAGTTATACCGGTTCTTTATTGATGGTTACTCATGACCGCTACTTTTTAGATCGAGTAACGAACCGTATCTTTGAATTGTCATTTGGCAAGCTATATGAATACCAAGGGAATTACGAAGCTTATTTAGTTGAAAAAGCTGAACGTGATCGGGTAGCAGTAGAACAAGAGGGCAAGCGGAAACAATTATATAAACAAGAACTTGCTTGGATGCGTGCGGGAGCGAAAGCTCGATCGACGAAACAGCAAGCGCGGATCAATCGTTTTGAAGATTTGAAAGAGAATCTTCATCAAGTACAAACGGATGGACAGCTTGAAGTCAATATCGCTGCAACTCGATTAGGTAAAAAAGTTTTAGAACTGAAAGATGCTGCTTATTCAATCGAAGGAAAAACGATTCTATCTGATTTTGATTTATTGATTCAAAGTGGAGAACGTTTAGGGATTACCGGGAAAAATGGCGCGGGTAAATCAACCTTATTGAATATTTTAGCGGGACGGTTGCCTTTAGACAGCGGTGTATTTGAGATAGGAGAAACGGTTCGTTTAGCTTATTACACACAGCAAAATGAAGAAATGGATCCTAATAAACGGATGATCGCTTATTTGCAGGAAGCTGCGGAAGAAGTGAAGCAACGTGATGGTTCGCAGATCAGTGTGGCTGAAATCTTAGAACGTTTCTTATTTCCGCGTTTTATGCATGGAACTTTGATCGGAAAACTATCTGGTGGTGAGAAACGGCGGCTGTATCTATTAAAATTATTGATCCAACAACCGAACGTCTTATTATTGGATGAACCTACGAATGATTTAGACATCGCGACTTTGACTGTATTAGAAGATTATTTGCATGAATTTGCCGGCTCAGTTATTACTGTTTCCCATGATCGTTATTTCTTAGATAAAGTAGCTGAGAAATTATTGATTTTTGAAGGCAATGGAAAAATCATTTCTTATTTTGGCTCGATCATTGAGTATTTGGAACAACAAATACCTGTGAAAGAAGAAAAAGCAGTCAAGGCGAAGCCACAACCAAAAGAGCGCAAAAAGAAACTTTCATACAATGAACAAAAAGAATGGGAAACGATCGAAGAAGATATCGCTTTGTTAGAAAGTCGTATTGAAGAATTAACCGAATCAATGAATCATCAAGGTGACGACTTTACCAAATTACAAGATTTGCAAAAAGACATCGATGCATCAGAGCAGGCTTTAGAAGAAAAAATGGATCGTTGGGAATACTTGAGTGAAATCGTTGAAGATAATTAGTTAGATTTTGAATGCAGGGAGGAAAGCTATGCTAATCGCAATTTGGGCGCAAGATAATCAAGCGTTGATCGGGAAAAATAATCGTTTGCCATGGCACTTACCAAATGATTTACAGTTTTTTAAAAACACAACGATCAACCATACCTTAGTGATGGGCCGTAAAACCTTTGAAGGAATGGGGGGGCGCCCGCTGCCTAAACGGCAAACGATTGTTTTAACCCGTGATCGAAATTATCAAGCAGAAAATGTGTTAGTTATGCACTCAGTAGCTGAAGTTTTAGACTATAGTGAAAAGCAAGCTCAAACAACATTTATTGCCGGCGGCTCTGAGATTTACAAAGCATTTCTACCGTATTGTGATAAAATTTATCGGACGTACATCAACGAATCTTTTGTAGGCGATGCCTATTTTCCAACAGTTGACTGGAGACAATGGCACTTAGTAGATCGTCAACAAGGACCACAAGATGAAAAAAATCCGTATGAATACTATTATGAAAAATATAATAGAAATAGAGCCGATTAAGGGACGATACAAGTTTTATAAAGAAATAGTTTCAGCAATGATTTATTTCACGAGGTTTGATATACTAAAATTAACGTGAAACTCGGTAGGAAAGAAGGATCAGCATGCCAAATGTAAAAATTGTTACCGACTCGTCTTGTACGATTGAAAAGTCGGTTAGAGATGAATTAAATATAACTGTCATTCCATTATCAGTAATGATCGATGATGTCGTCTATCCGGATGATGATGATTTAACCGGAGAGAAATTTATGGAGATGATGGCGAATGCTAAAAATCTCCCTAAAACTAGCCAGCCGCCAATTGGTTATTTTGCTGAGTTGTATGATGAATTAGGAAAAGACGGCAGTCCAATCGTCTCTATTCATATGTCGCATACACTAAGCGGAACGGCTGAAGCCGCGCGTCAAGCAACTTTTTTAAGCAACAGTGAAGTCACTGTGATCGATTGTGGATTTATTGACCAATCACAAGCATTTCAAGTGATCGAAGCCGCAAAATTAGCTGAAAAAGGTGCAAGTGTCGATGAAGTTTTGGAAAAAATCGAAGAAGTAAAAAATCACAGTAAATTATTTATCGGGATTTCTTCATTAGATAATTTAGTTAAAGGTGGACGGATCAGTCGTGTAACTGGAGTGATTTCAAGTGTATTGAATATGCGTGTGATCATGGAACTTGAAAATGGGGAGCTATTACCTGTCAATAAGGGACGTGGAAAGAAAACATTCAGTAAGTGGTTCGCGACTTTTAAAGAAGAGCTTACAAAAGTCAACGTCAAACAAATCGGTATCTCATATGCTGGTAAGTTAGAATTTATCGATGAAGCAAAACAAGCGCTGCAAGAAATGTTCCCTGAGATGCATATACCTGTCTTGCACACGAATCCCATCGTTGCGACTCATACAGGGCCGGGTGCTTTCGCAATCATGTATTATACAGATTAGTTGAAACTGTCTCTAGGAATAGAGGCAGTTTTTTAAAAAGGAGTTGGATAGGTAAATGGATCGATTGAAACGCTTTTCGACGCTATTTATTTTACTAGCCGCTGTTGTTGTAACATTGCTAGTATTATTTTTAACGATTCCTAAAGCAGATTCTCGTTTAAAAGTCAGTCAGGATGGCAATCAAAATTATAAAAAAACGATTCATTTTGTTGCAGTCGGTGATTCTTTAACCGAAGGCGTCGGTGATGAAACAAAAAGTGGGGGTTATGTACCACTAGTCGCAAACGCATTACAACAAAAATATGAATTGAATTCAGTGGAAAAAGATAATTATGGTGTTTCCGGTGAACGAAGTGATCAAATCTTAAAGCGGGTAAAAAACGATAAAGATTTACGAAATAGTTTAGCTAGCGCAGACATCATCACGATGACTGTCGGCGGGAATGATTTGTTTCAAGCATTTCAAAAGCATTTAAATGCAAAAAGTGCGAAACAATTTGATTCTTCTATCAAAAAATACGGTAAATATGTCGAGGATATCTTAGCCCAAATGCGTGAGTTGAATCCAGACGCCCCAATATACGTAGTTGGAATCTATAATCCGTATTATATGAATTTCCCTGATATCACAGCCATGCAAACTGTGGTAGATAATTGGAACAAAAAAACCAAAAGTTTAACAGCAGATGCGACACACTGCTATTTTGTACCCGTCAATGATTTATTATATAAAGGGATTCAAACTGAAACGAGCGCTAGCGAAAGTACAACCGCAAGTAGTACAAGCACTAGTTCGACTACAGAAACAAAGAATAATGTTCTGTACGATGAAGACAATTTCCATCCCAATAATTTAGGATACCAATTGATGGCGAATGCAATTCAAGATAAAATCATGGATACAAAAGACTTATGGTTATTGAAGGAGAAGAAGTAATGAAAAAAAGAATCAATGGCTGGAAAATTGCTTTTCTTGTATTGGTAGGTATTTTATTGGGCGGAATCATTTTTACAACCGTTCGAGTTTTTTCAACGCGTGAAACAAACCTTCCACCAAGTAGTGAAACCACCGTACCAGCAGGTTCACCAGTCTTAACGATGAATACCAATAAGAAAAAATTAAATACGGTTATGGCTTATTTTTTGAATGATCTTCAAAAAGGTTCTGATGTAAAATATGAATTTTACTTAGAAAATCAAGCGATGCTAAAAGGGGAATTCAAGCTTTTAGGCGCACCGATAGACTTTTATCTTTACTTTGATCCGTATGTTATGGATAATGGCAATGTTCAATTAAAAGCGCGTGAGCTGTCGATTGGAACATTGAGTTTGCCAGTTAGTCAAGTCATGGCGACTATCAAGCGGAGCTATGATTTTCCTAAATGGGTAGAAGTAGATTCGAAAGAACAAACAATCACTTTGAAATTAAATGAATTCAAATTGAATAATGGAATGTTTATCAAAGCAAATCATATTGACCTTGTAAATGATGATATTCAATTTAGTTTGTATCTGCCAAAAGACAAGAAAGCCGATGAATAATTGATCAGCAAATCATTGGAGTGAAATCACTATGAGAAGAAGTTTTTATCATTATATCCTGACACAACGTGGGCACAACTTGCAGGATCCTGTTGAAGCCTTTGCCGGCGAAGTTTCTAAAGACATCATGTTTCCAAAGCAATCAGAAGAATATCATGAAGTAGCAGATTATTTAGAAATGAATGTCGATTATTTGGATTCAATGGATCTGTTTGATCAGCTTTGGGAAAAATATTTAGAAAACAACAAATAATTTAAAAAGGAAAAGTTCAGGAAGACTTTTCCTTTTTTTTCTAGCATGCTATGATGAAAAAAAAGGTGAAAGGATAATGCGCCTTGCAGAAAAAAACGTTACCACTCCCAATCGTTATTATTGTTCTTGTATGTACAGTGATCGTTACCGCAGTTGTGACTCATTTTATAGAACAAAAACAAATTTTAAAAAATGAATCGGTCGTAAAAATCACAAGGAATGACTTAGATGATGTTCAAGACCTTTATGATTTGATTAGTACGAATTATGTTGATAAAGTAGATAAAGAGACTCTGATTCAAGGGGCGTTAAAAGGGATGACTGAAGCGCTCGGAGATGCAGACTCAGAATTTTTGACTGCAAAAGAAACAAAAGAACGTCAATCGCAAGTCGCAGGGAGTTTTGAAGGAATTGGGATTGATTTTGATATCCAAAATCGTTTGCCTGTGCTCAATCGGGTACCAGAAAAAAATTCTCCAGCCGAAAAAGCAAAACTGAAAATAGGAGATATCATCCTAAAAGTCAATGGAAAGTCGACCAAAGATTTGTCCGTCGATACAGTTACTAGTATGATCCGTGGAAAAAAAGGTACTCAAGTGACTTTGTCGCTCCAACGTGGTGAGGAAAAATTTGATGTCGTTATTGAACGAGACGTTGTTTCTGAAGATACGGTTACTGGTGCGATCGATAAGAACCATCCAACAGTTGGTTCAATCCAAATTGCAAATTTTAGAGATACAACAGCTTTAGAATTTCGAACGATCGTTGAGGAATTACGCAAAGAAGGTGCGACTTCTTTTGTGATTGATCTGCGACAAAATTCAGGTGGATTATTGGCCGAGGCAGAACGTGTAGCCAGCTATTTTTTGGAAAATGGCGATACGATTGCTCAATTCTCCAATAATAAACAAGTCATCTCTGTCGATAAAGCGAGTAAAAAAATCGATCAAGGGTTTAAAGTCAAAGAACCAAGTGTCTTTTTGATCGACCAAGAAAGTTCTTATGGTGCAGAATTACTAGCAGCAGCAGTGAAAAATAAAAATTATTCTTTGATCGGTTTGACAACGTTTGGCAAAGGCAGCGTCCAAACGATCAGTCCAATTGGGAAAAATAACTATGTCCAATTAACGATCATGAAATGGTATACGCCGGACGGTTCTTCTGTGGAAGGCAAAGGAGTAACACCAACGATCGAAGCAGATTATCCAGCGTATGCTAAACTGCCACCGATTTCGAAACAATCGAATTGGCGAATCGGTGACTCTGGCGATGCTATAAAAAATGTTAATACGATGCTTAACGCGCTAGGTTATCCGACTGAGGGAGATTCATTCAATGAGGCGACCCGAGACGCTGTGATTGGAATCCAAACAGAAAACAATTTACCTGAGACTGGCGCATTAGATGATAAGACGATTGATGCGCTTCAGGCAAAAGTATTTAATTTAGTCAAAGCTAATGATGTAGCCTATGCCAAGGCCATAGAAACGTTACAAAAGTAAGTGTTGATACTATTTTGATGCTTATGATTGCAAGGGGGGTAGTATTTGAAAAATCTACTTACAAAAGGTCATTTATGGTTAGGTGTGAAATATTTATTGATCGCTCTTTTTGTAGGAGTGATCATTCGAGGATTTCTACTAATACCAGTTCCAGTGACTGGTAATTCGATGGATCAGACATTAGCCCAAGGTGATATGGTACTGATGGAAAAATTTAGTAAAATCAAACGCTTTGATGTAATCGTCTTCCAGCAACCTGATGGAACGATCTACATCAAACGTGTAATTGCTTTACCAGGTGATGAAGTGCGCTATGAGCACGATCAATTATACGTAAACAATAAAAAAGTTGCGGAACCTTTTCTAACAAATAATCGCCAGCAAGACCATCAAGTATCGCCCTATACAACTGATTTCAAGTTAGAGGACCTTACTGGTAAAACAAAACTTCCAGCTGATGAATATTTTGTATTAGGCGACAACCGACGAATTTCAAAAGATAGTCGTTCATTTGGAACGGTCGATAGCGCGGATATTTTGGGAAAAGCTCGAGCTGTGTATTATCCATTGAGCCATATTAAGTGGATATCATAGTCAAACATGTTATTTGAAGATCGTGGCTATTAGTAGCGCGGTCTTTTTATTTTTAATCCTTATTATTAAAGTAAGGCGACTTGTGATACAATCAGAAACGGAAAATAATTTCTGTGGCTATGATATAGATTGAAATAATAAAAAAATCAAGGAGGAAACAGATAATGCCAACAATTCAATGGTTTCCAGGCCATATGGCTAAAGCAAGAAGAGAAGTATCAGAAAAATTAAAATTTGTCGATATTGTGTTTGAATTAATCGATGCACGTCTACCTTTATCATCACGTAATCCGATGTTAGATCAAATCGTGCAACAAAAACCACGTTTAATCTTATTAAATAAATCAGATCTTGCTGATCCGAATCAAACCAATTTATGGGTCAATTATTTTAAAGAAGCCGGCCATCATGTGCTTGCTTTAACTGCGAAAGATGATAAGAGCGTCAAACAAATTGTTCCTGCTAGTAAGAAAGTTTTAGTAGAAAAAATTGCTCGAGACCAAGAAAAAGGAATCAAACCACGAGCAATCAGAGCGATGGTATTAGGTATTCCAAATGTCGGAAAATCAACTTTATTGAATCATTTAGCTGGTAAAAAAATAGCGAGTACAGGAAATCGTCCGGGTGTAACTAAAGGGCAACAATGGTTACGTTTTGGTACGCAGCTTGAATTATTAGATACACCAGGGATCTTATGGCCAAAATTTGAAGACCCAGAAGTTGGCCAACGTTTGGCACTTACAGGAGCAATCAAAGATGATCTATTACATTTAGATGATTTAGCTCTATATGAATTGGAAGTCTTCACGCGTTTTTATCCAGAACAATTAAAAGAACGCTATAAATTAACGGATGATGATTTAACTTTAGAATTGCCAGAGTTGTTGCTTTTGATTGCATCTAAACGGGGATTCAAAGACGATTACGAACGTGCAAGTGAAATGTTGATTCTTGAATTACGTCAAGGAAGATTAGGCCGTTACACATTAGATCGTTTTGAGGAGCTGAGCGAGTAATGGAAAAATTATCCATCAAAGCGATCAAAGAACAATTGAGCGAAATTATTGATGCCGAAGATCCTAAACTAGTTGAATTTCGTGCGGATACTCGTAAAGGTGTTCAACAAGCATTGGTTCAATGGCAAAAAAAACAAGATAAGCAAATAGCTTTAGAACAAAAATACATCGATATGTCTGTTTTTGAGGCAGAAAAAAAAGCTCAAGGATTTCAGGCAATCTGTGGGATCGACGAAGTGGGACGTGGACCTTTGGCTGGTCCTGTCGTTGCAGCAGCTGTGATTTTGAATGAAGAGCATGCTATTTTAGGACTGAATGATTCAAAACAACTTTCAGCTTATAAACGTGAAGAATTGGTTCAAGAAATCAAAAAAAATGCTCGTGCGATTGGTATCGGTGAGGCAACAGCTGAAGAGATCGATCAATTGAATATTTATCAAGCAACAAAAGTTGCGATGCAACGGGCGATCGACCAATTGACGATCAAACCAGATTGTTTATTGATTGATGCAATGGTACTTGATAATGGTTTGCCGCAAGAAAAAATCATCAAAGGCGATGCTCGTTCGGTTTCGATTGCTGCGGCAAGTATTATTGCTAAAGTTTATCGAGATGAATGGATGACTAAATATGGGGAAGATTATCCATCCTACGGTTTTGCCAATAATGCTGGCTATGGAACCAAAGAACATTTGAAAGCTATTGATGAACAAGGGATTTTGCCGATTCATCGCAAGACCTTTGCCCCGATTAAAAATAAATAAATGAAGGTCCTTCTTTTTATGTATCTTTTTGATAAAGAACTGAAAAGAGGGATTTTTTTGAAAAATAATTTTCTTTTACGTTTGAGTATGACAAAAGGCATCGGAGCCGTCGGAAAACAACGTATTTACCAATTTGCGAAGCGTCATCAGCATTGGCAATTTGATAGCTTAGAAATTCGTCTGCTTGCTCAGACGACGCGTAAGAACGATTGGAATGAATGGGACGAGGAACGTTTAAACGAAATAAAACGAATGCATCAGTATATAACGATTGAAGATTCAGCGTATCCAGAACAATTGAAGCATGTCCCAACACCGCCGCTGGTATTATTTTATAAAGGTGATTTAGCTTTTTTAGAAAGAAAAATGCTGGCAGTTGTTGGTGCCCGCGACGCTTCACGATATGGGTATTTAGTTTTACAGGCATTGATTCCAGAGTTGATCAAACGGGACTTTGTAATTGTTAGCGGCTTAGCAAAAGGAATCGATAGTTTTGCCCATCAATTTGCCATCAGTAATCAAGGAAAAACTGTCGGAATAGTTGGAACTGGTTTAGATATTTGTTATCCTAAAGGAAGCGGTAATTTGCAAATCGAGATGAGTAGGCATCATCTTGTAGTAAGTGAATACCCCAACGGAACTACGCCAGCTAAATTTCATTTTCCGATGCGCAATCGGATCATCGCCGGATTAAGCAGCGGTGTGTTAGTGGTGGAAGCGAAGAAACGCAGTGGGTCATTGATTACTGCTCAGCAAGCATTAGATTACGGAAAAGAAGTTTTTGTTGTTCCTGGATCCATTTTAGATGGGCGCTCGAGCGGCTGTCATCAGCTGATTCAAGATGGTGCCGTTTGCGTTGAAAAAGCACAAGATATTTTTGATTGTTATGATTTACTGAATAAATTCGATAAGCCCTGACTTGACAAACAAAATTTGAATAGCGTATTATAGGCTACGATTTGTCAGTAGTTATCAATATATAATAGAAGTAAAAATTGAGGAGGCAAAGCATTTGGCCTATAAATACCTAGTTATTGTGGAATCACCGGCGAAAGCTAAAACGATTGAAAAATATTTAGGAAGAAATTATAAAGTCGTGGCAAGTGTTGGACACGTCCGTGATTTACCTAAAAGTAAAATGGGGATCGATGTTGAAAACAATTATGAACCTCACTATATTTCCATTCGTGGTAAAGGTGACGTGATTAAAAGTTTAAAACAAGCGGCAAAAAAAGCCCAAAAAGTATATCTCGCAAGTGACCCGGATAGAGAAGGGGAAGCCATTGCTTGGCACCTTGCTTACTTATTAGGATTAGATTTAAATGATAAGAATCGAGTAGTATTCAACGAAATTACTAAAGATGCTGTTAAAGCGGCATTTAAAGAACCAAGAACGATCGATGTTTCCCGTGTAGATGCGCAACAAGCACGTCGCGCATTGGATCGTCTAGTGGGCTACTCGATTTCGCCTATTCTTTGGAAAAAAGTTAAAAAAGGCTTGAGTGCTGGTCGGGTACAATCGATCGCATTGAAGATGATCATCGATCGTGAACAAGAAATCCGTGATTTCATTCCAGAAGAATACTGGAGCATCGATGGAAACTTTAAAAAGAAAACGAAGAAATTTAAGGCTAATTTTTGGGGTGTCGATGGTAAGAAGAAAAAATTACCAAACGCTGAAGCTGTAAAGGAAGTAACTTCAAGAATCGATGGCAAGGATTATGAAGTAACTAAAGTTGAGAAAAAAGAACGTAAGCGTAATCCAGCATTGCCATTTACAACAAGTAATATGCAACAAGAATCTGCACGTAAATTAAATTTCCGTACGCGTAAGACGATGATGGTTGCTCAACAATTGTATGAAGGAATTGCTTTAGGTAAACAAGGAACAGTTGGTTTGATCACTTATATGCGTACCGATTCGACTCGGATCTCAGATACAGCAAAAGCAGAAGCAGCTGAATTTATCGAAAATACTTACGGCAAAGAATTCTCACAGCATCAAGCCAGAAAAACTAAAAATCCTCAGGGCTCTCAAGATGCTCATGAAGCGATTCGTCCTACCAGTGTCCAACGTACACCCGATGAAATGAAAAAATATTTAGATAAAGATCAATTGAAGCTTTATACATTAATTTGGTCACGTTTTGTTGCAAGCCAAATGACAGCGGCAATTTTAGATACAATGAAAGTAACGCTAGAACAAAATGGCGTAATCTTTATTGCTAATGGATCTAAAATTAAATTCAAAGGATTTATGCAAGTCTACATTGAAGGCAGGGATGACGGCAAAGAAGACAAAGAAAATGTCTTACCAGATTTAGAAAAAGGCGATGTTGTTAAATCAGTGGATATTGAACCAAAACAACATTTCACTCAACCGCCAGCACGTTTCAGTGAAGCTACGCTGATCAAAACGTTAGAAGAAAATGGCGTAGGACGTCCTTCAACCTATGCTCCGACATTAGACACGATCCAACGTCGTTACTATGTGAAGCTAACCCAGCGTCGTTTTGAACCAACTGAACTTGGTGAAATCGTTAATACATTGATTGTTGATTTCTTCCCGCAAATTGTCGATGTCAATTTTACAGCGGAAATGGAAAATGATTTAGATAAAGTCGAAGACGGTAAAGAAGAATGGACAAAAGTTGTCGATCGCTTCTATAAACCTTTCGCCGTTGAATTAGAAAAAGCCGAAGAAGGCATTGAAAAAATTCAAATCAAAGATGAACCAGCTGGCTTTGACTGTGACGTCTGCGGTCATCCGATGGTCATCAAACTGGGGCGTTACGGAAAATTCTACGCTTGTAGTAATTTCCCTGAGTGCCGCAATACAAAACCGATCATCAAAGAAATCGGTGTCGAATGTCCGGTCTGTCATAAAGGGCAAGTTGTGGAACGCAAATCTAAGAAAAATCGTTTATTCTATGGTTGTTCACGTTATCCAGATTGCGACTTTACTTCATGGGATAAACCAGTCGGCCGTAGCTGTCCGAAATGCGATGGCTATCTAGTCGAGAAAAAAGTCAAAGGCGGAAAACAAGTTGTCTGTATCAATGGCGACTATGAAGAAGTAGTTCAAAAATAATTATTTGTAAGCGAGGAAGAGATGGTTAAAACAGTTAATGTTATTGGGGCCGGTCTGGCCGGAAGTGAAGCTGCATGGCAGCTAGCCGAGGCAGGAGTACCCGTGAATTTATATGAAATGCGTCCCGTTAAATCTACACCAGCGCACCACACAGCAAATTTTGCAGAGCTTGTCTGCAGTAATTCACTCCGTGGTAATGGTTTGACCAATGCGGTTGGTGTCTTAAAAGAAGAAATGCGTCGTCTAAATTCGGTTGTGATTACATCAGCTGATGAAACAGCAGTGCCTGCTGGCGGTGCATTAGCAGTTGATCGTGATAATTTTTCTGAATTGATCACTAAAAGAGTCAAGGAACATCCATTAGTGACGGTGATCTCAGAAGAAATCACTGAAATTCCAGAAGGGATCACGATCATTTCGACTGGTCCGTTGACTTCTGAATCATTAGCTGCGGATATCGCAGAATACAATGGTTCTCACGGCTTTTATTTTTATGATGCAGCAGCTCCGATTTTGGATGGTTCAACGATCGATCGTGATAAAGTTTATTTAAAATCACGTTATGATAAAGGTGAAGCGGCTTACTTAAACTGTCCAATGACAGAAGAAGAATTTATGCGCTTTTACAATGCATTGATTGAAGCTGAAGTAGCTCCACAAAAAGAATTTGAAAAAGAAAAATTCTTTGAAGGTTGTATGCCAATCGAAGTGATGGCAAAACGTGGCGTCAAAACCATGTTGTTTGGCCCGATGAAACCTGTTGGATTAGAAGATCCTAAAACTGGCAAACGTCCTTACGCAGTGATTCAATTACGTCAAGATAACGCCGCTGCTTCAATGTACAATATCGTTGGTTTTCAAACACATTTAAAATGGGGCGAACAAAAACGAGTTTTCCAATTGATTCCAGGGTTGGAAAATGCGGAATTTCTCCGTTACGGTGTCATGCATCGAAACAGTTTCATGAATTCACCAGAATTATTACGTCCAACTTATCAAAGTAAAAAACGCGATGATCTATTCTTTGCTGGTCAGATGACGGGTGTCGAAGGGTATGTTGAAAGTGCAGGCAGCGGACTCGTTGCAGGATTAAATGCTGCACGCTTAGCTAAAGGCGAAGAACTGCTAGAGTTTCATCGAGAAACAGCAATCGGCTCAATGGCTTATTACATCACACACGCAGAAGGCAAACATTTCCAACCGATGAATGCAAACTTTGGTCTCTTCCCAGCATTACCTGAACGAATCAAAGATAAAAAATTGCGTTATGAAACATTAGCTGAACGTGCATTGAATGCGCTAAGTGAAATGAACTTATAAAAATAAAATCACTGCTGAGGCAGTGATTTTTTATTGAGAAAAATATTTAATAATTTTTTAGTTATGGATTAATTATGAAAAAATTGTAAGGAATTGTTAGTATATTCGTGAAAAGTCAATAAATTCTGACAATTCAATTGTAATTAAAAAGTTCTTATGCTACATTTATTTTAGGTTGGAGAGGTGAATAATATTTGGATAATGAACAGGCAACAAATGAATTCATTAGTTATTTAATGACCGAAAGAGGTTATTCAGAAAAGACTAAAGATGCCTATCAACGTGACTTGAACGACTTCACTCAATTTTTAAAAGAATCTGGTGAAGATTCTTTATTAGCGGTGGATCATTTGGATGTTCGGGTTTATTTAGCCTTTTTGAATGATAAGAAATATAGTCGTAATACGATCAGTCGTAAAATCGCTAGCTTACGTTCTTTTTATCAGTACCTTCTGAAACATGGACAATTAGAAGAAAATCCTTTTTCCTATGTCCATCTAAAGAAGAAACAAGCTCGTCTGCCACGCTTTTTTTATGAGAAAGAAATCCAAGTATTGTTTGAAAGCGTTGACGGAGATCAGCCGTTGGACCAACGAAATCGCGCGCTCTTAGAAGTATTATACGGTTCAGGGCTTCGTGTAAGCGAATGTGCCAATCTGACATTGTCTGTAATTGATTTTGATAACAGTGTCATGCTGATTCACGGAAAAGGGAATAAAGATCGTTATGTTCCGCTAGGTTCTTATGCTGCTGATGCGATCCAAGAATACCAGCAAACAGGACGTCAACAATTGATGGCTCGTTATGGAAAAGAGCATGATTATTTATTTATCAATCACCACGGAGATCAGATTACTGCTACGGGTATCGAATATGTCTTAAATCAAATTATTAAAAAAAGTAGTTTAAGCAGCGCTATTCATCCGCATATGCTGCGTCATACATTTGCCACCCATTTATTGAACAATGGAGCAGATTTAAGAACTGTCCAAGAATTATTAGGACATGCGAATTTGTCAACGACTCAAATCTATACGCATGTCACTAAAGAAAGTTTACAAAAAAGTTATCGTTCGTTTCATCCACGAGCGTAATCAAAATTTCAACTATTAAAAAGCGTAAGGAGAGAATACAATGTCTGAATCACAATTTCATTCCACTACGATCTGTGCGATCGAAAAAGATGGAAAATTAGCAATGGCTGGTGACGGTCAAGTAACTATGGGAGAACAAATCATCATGAAAGGTACGGCTCGAAAAGTTCGCCGCATCTATAATGGTCAAGTAGTAGTCGGTTTTGCCGGTAGTGTGGCTGATGCTTTTACGCTGGAAGAAAAATTTGAAGGTAAATTAAATGAATACAATGGTAATCTGCAACGCGCAGCTGTTGAGTTAGCGCAAGAATGGCGGACACAACAAGCGATGAAAAATTTAGAAGCGCTATTGATCGTGATGAATAGTGAAGAAATGCTATTGGTTTCAGGAAATGGTGAAGTAATTGCTCCTGATGATGGCATTTTAGCGATTGGTTCTGGTGGTAACTATGCATTAGCTGCTGCACGTGCAATGAAAAAGCATAACATGGACATGAGTGCTAAAGAAATCGCAGAAAGTGCTTTGAACATCGCTGCGGATATCTGTGTATTCACAAATCATAATATTATCGTAGAAGAAGTATAAAAACGAATAGTTTTAAAAACTGAATCTAGCAGATTAAGGAGAATGAAGATGACTGAAGTCAATAAAACACCAAAAGAAATCGTAAGTGAATTAGATCAATATATCATTGGACAAAACGAAGCAAAACGTTCTGTAGCGATCGCTTTGCGTAACCGCTATCGTCGAATGCAATTAGAAGAAACGATGCAACAAGAAGTTACGCCTAAAAATATTTTAATGATTGGACCGACGGGTGTTGGTAAAACAGAGATTGCCCGTCGCTTGGCACGTATCGTGAAAGCACCATTTGTCAAAGTGGAAGCAACGAAATTTACAGAAGTCGGTTATGTTGGCCGCGACGTTGAATCGATGGTTCGGGATCTAGTCGAAAATGCGATCACGATCGTTGAAAAAGAACAATATTCAAAAGTCTATTCACAAGCATTAAAACGTGCGAATAAACGTTTAGTCAAAATCTTAGTTCCGGGAATCAAAAAGGAACAAAAACAAAGTACGAATCCCTATGAACAAATGATGAATATGTTTAATCAAACGCAAACAGAGACGAAAGAAGAAGTTACTGAAGACATTAAAGTCAATCGGCAAACGATCCTTGAACAATTAGAAAAAGGATTGCTTGATCAACGCGAAGTAACGATCGAAGTGACAGAATCTAAAAAAGCCGCACCAATGAATAATGGCTTAGAACAAATGGGGATCGATTTGTCTGATACGCTAGGAGCCTTGACACCAGAAAAGAAAGTCCAACGTACAGTGACCGTCAAAGAGGCTCAAGAATTATTAGTTAAAGAAGAACAAGCGAAATTAGTAAATGAAGGAGATATCTCAACGGCAGCTATCAAGTTAGCTGAAAGTTCAGGAATTATTTTCATCGATGAAATCGACAAAATCACTTCTAAATCACAACAAAATTCAGGTGAAGTATCACGCGAAGGGGTTCAACGGGATATTCTACCGATCGTTGAAGGTTCTCAAGTTAATACTAAATATGGTGCAATCCAAACAGATCATGTGTTATTCATCGCTAGCGGAGCATTCAGCTTATCAAAACCAAGTGATTTGATTCCCGAGTTACAAGGACGCTTCCCGATTCGAGTTGAATTAAGTGATCTTACAGCAGAAGATTTTGTTAAAATCTTGACTGAACCAAACAATGCGTTGATCAAACAATACATTGCTTTAGTAGGTACTGAAAATGTCAATATCATCTTCACTCAAGAAGCAATTGAGAGAATCGCCCAAATGGCCTTTGATGTGAACCGTGAAACGGATAATATCGGCGCTCGTCGTTTGCATACGATCTTAGAAAAATTATTAGAAGATCTACTATTTGAAGCACCAGATATGCAAATGGGTGAAATCACGATTACCGAAGCATACGTGGATGAAAAATTAGCATCCATTGCTCAAAATAAAGATTTAAGTCGTTATATTCTTTAATCATTGGAGGGAAAAAATGGAAACATTGTTAGAAAAAACACGTCAAATCAATAAAATGATGCAACAAAAGAACGCTTTTGAACCTGCAGCTGAATTACCATATAACAATATGGCAAGAATCTTAGGTGATATATTAGGAACATTGACTTATATTATTGGTGCAGAAGGCAAACTGCTAGGTTTGAATGAAAAATTGGATATCAATACTGATCGCGTTCGTTCGTTTATTGTCGACCGTCAATTTCCTGATAGTTACGTAGACGGTATGCGTGAAGTGTATAAAACACAAGCGAATATACCCGTCGAAAATAAATTGACCGCTTTTCCAACTGAACGTGCAGAACTTTATCCTCAAGGTTTAACAACGATTGTTCCTATTTTTGGTTCAGGTGAACGCTTAGGAACGATTATTCTAGCTCGTACAGAAGGGGCTTTTGCGGATGATGATCTAGTCCTTGCCGAATACGGTGCAACGGTTATCGGGATGGAAATTTTATATCAACAATTTTTAAATGTAGAAGAAAAAGTTCGCAGCCAAACAGCTGTTCAAATGGCTGTCAGCACACTGTCTTATAGTGAATTGAAAGCTGTTAAAGCAATTTTTGATGCTTTAGATGGTGACGAAGGTCGTTTGACAGCTTCGAATATCGCGGATAAAATCGGTATTACCCGTTCAGTTATCGTGAATGCTTTACGTAAACTAGAATCAGCGGGAATCATCGAATCTCGTTCACTTGGAATGAAAGGAACATACTTAAAAGTATTGAATCCATTATTTAAAGAAGAACTAGTGCGTCACAAATAAGGAGTGTTAAAGTTATGTCAGTAACGATCAGTAATGATTTTTTAACAGCAACGATCAATGAAAAGGGAGCTGAGCTTGCAAGTTTAAAAGCAAATGACATCGAGTATATTTGGCAAGCAGATCCTAAGTATTGGGGACGTCATGCACCATTCTTGTTTCCTTTTGTCGGTCGGTTGAAAGACAATCAATATACGTACAAAGGAAAAACTTATCCTATGGGGCAACATGGCTTTGCTCGAGACAAAGAATTTTCAGTCGTAGAACATTCAACGGATAAAGCAGTCTTTATCTTGAAAAGTGATGCTGAAACGAGAGAAATCTATCCTTTTGATTTTGTATTAACAATTAGTTATGAAGTCTGGGGCCAAGGAGTACGCATTCGTTTCAACGTTGAGAATAGCGGGGAAGACGAAATGATTTTTGCGTTAGGTGGCCATCCAGCCTTTAATATTCCGCTGACGGATGATTTGAAATTTGAAGATTACTTTATTGCTTTTTCACCTCAAAAATCGCGAGTAAAAATTCCATTGGAAGGTCCTTATACCAATCTAGATCAAAAAACGATTGGTCAAACGAATACGAATATTCAATTGAGTCGCGAGCTTTTCAAAGAAGATGCGCTGATCTATGAAACAAGAGGCTTAAATGCTTATACGTTAGGAACAGAAGAATCTACTCACAGCGTACGAGTAGCCTATAATAATATCCCTTACGTTGGTTTATGGTCACCTTATCCTGAAGAAGCGCCATTTGTGTGTATTGAACCTTGGTGGGGATTTGCTGACTCAGTCGACAGTACCGGACGTCTAGAGGATAAAGAAGGTATGAATCGTTTAGCACCTAAAGAAAACTTTAAAACAGAATTTTCCATTACAGTAAGTTAAAAAAAACTGGAGATTTACTCCAGTTTTTTTTGTTTCTAATTAGTTGCTATTCTCAGCTAATTAGAGGATGCTAGAAGAAAGAGTTCTTTAGCATTTGATTAGACTAGGGAGAGTGAACTAAATGGAAATTATTGAATATCAAGAGCAATACAAAATGCAAGTAGCGGAAGTTATTACGAAAATCCAACAGGAAGAATTTCAGATCGCAATCACTCTGGAAGATCAACCAGATCTAATGGAGATCCAAGATTTTTATATCGCTGGTGGCGGAAATTTTTGGTTGGCGTTGGATGGAGACCAAGTGGTAGGAACAATCGCGTTGATTCGTTTGGAAAATAAAAATTTGGCTTTACGCAAGATGTTTGTCAAAAAAGAGTATCGCCGACATAAAGTCGGACAATTATTATTGGATACAGCAATTGAATTTGCTCAAGCAAAGGGTTATAAGGCTATTTATTTAGGGACAATCACGACTTTCGAGGCTGCAATTGCTTTTTATAAGAAAAATGGATTTGAAGCATTGGCAATAACCGATTTTCCAGCTGATTTTCCTGTAGTGGCTGTTGATAATGTCTTTTTGAAAAAAGAGCTATAAAAAGGGAACTGACACTATAATTAGATACAATTAAAAAAGAGCATCTCAAATTTAGTAAAATAAATTTGGAGGTGTTTTTCTAATGGCAAAACATAATTATTATCCGGAGAATCAGGTTCCTCCCTTCGGGAAGAATTTAATATCCCAAGTAGAGGAACAATATATAGGTGGAAACAGTGGTACATGAAAGGAGAAATTCACCGTTTAAAAACTTCTTCAGGTCGTCCTTTAG